>JBDLIB010000016.1:0-31269 GCA_039715085.1 Bacteroidota bacterium
TCTAAAGTAGATCTCTGAATTGCATACTCTTTTTCAGAAACCACTTTTTTTAATTGAAATTTTAGTTTTAGTTGTTGAACTTCCAATAATTGTTCAAAATCAATACTGGAAGTCTCATATGCAGCCAGTAGTACTTTTTTGGCACGTTCTGCTTCCTCTATATTTTTTGTATGGGTATCAATTGATATTTTACTACTGTTAATATTACCTGAAGCTTTTTCAAATAAAGTTTGAAGTTGATTGGCAATATTTATTTTGTTTTTCGCAATTGCCTTTTGTTCCAGTTGCAGCTGTTTTTGTTTTGAACTGTATTTTTTTGAAAATAATGGAAATGAAACTGTAATCATTGGCATCACGATATCTTTACCATTGTCTGCTAAATTTTCAATTTCTCTGCTTTCAACAAAAACATAATCCAACCCAATTCCAAAGTTTGGCAATCCTTCTTTTTTGGTTGCTGATTCATCTTTTTCTAAAGCATTTTCTAAATTAGATAACTGTAACAATCTGGGGTTTTTGGAAATTAATTCTTTTCCAAACATTTCTTCATTTAAATCTATAATTATACTATCCGAAACATTCACAAACAGTTCTTTATCACGATTTAATAATAAATTAAAAGCAATTTGTTTTGCTTTTATATTTTCCAGAATAGTGTTCAAATTATTTTCCAGTTCATTTTTCTCCATTCTGATTTTTAGCACATCTATCATGGTAGAACGATTGTTTTGTAATTCATTTAATGCGAGTTCTTCAAAGATTTTTAAAATCTCATTGTTCTCTTTTAAAATACTTTCTTTAGCCTTTAACTCTATCAGTTCAAAATAAACCGTTTTAACATCTAAAAATAATTTTCGCTTTGTAAACTCTACATTATTCATCTTTGCTTCCGCTCTAAAAGAAGCACTCTCTTCTTTGGTGTCTAATGTTCCAAACCAGGGCAGTTTTTGATTAACAGATAATTTTGCTTTTTGAGCACCTACACGTGTTTCGGCTTCCTGAATAAAATAACCGGCTCCAATTGTTATATTGGGGAGGCTTCCAACTTCATTAACTTTTTCTAAAGCACTTTCATATTGATACTGTACTGCTTGTAATTCGGGGTTATTTTTTTCAGCTATATTTAAATAATCCTGTAAAGACTGGGCATTAACCGATAGTGATAAAAACAATACTGTTATAAAAATTCTATATATTTTCATTTGTTAAAATTTTGTAATTATCTGTTAATAAATTGATTAAAAAATTATGAGTGCATGCAGCCGCTTCGCTCTCTCATGAAAATTTAATCATTTCTTTTTGTGAATTAATTGATTAAATTTATTCATGTTCGTTTCATCTTTTACATTTTTAAATGAAACTTCTTTGCTCCAACTAAATAACACTGGTACTACAAATAGTGTGATTAAGGCTATTAACATGCCTCCGAAACCCGGGATAGCCATTGGGATCATAATATCAGATCCACGGCCAGTTGAAGTTAATACAGGTAATAATGCCAACATTGTAGTTGCTGTTGTCATCAAACAAGGCCTGATTCTTTTTTTACCAGCCTCAATAACTGAAGCTCTTACTTCTTTTTTGTTTAAGGGTTTATTTTTATCAAATGTCTGCGTTAAATAGGTTGCCATTACAACGCCATCATCTGTTGCGATTCCAAATAAAGCGATAAAACCAACCCAAACAGCGACACTTAGATTTATCGGGTGCATTTGGAATAGATGACGTAGATTTTTTCCAAAAATATCAAAGTTTAAAAACCAAGATTCACCATACAACCAGATCATAATAAAACCTCCTGCAAAAGCTACAGCAATACCTGTAAATATCATTAAGGATGTTGACACTGAGCGAAATTGAAAATAAAGTATTAAGAAGATTATTATTAAGGCCAAAGGCACAACTACCGATAAGGTCTTTTCAGCTCTTAGCTGGTTTTCATATGTTCCTGTAAATTGATAATTAATACCTTTTGGCACGACCAATTCACCCCTTTCAATCTTGCCCTGAATTGTCTTTTGAGCTCTTTCTACAACTGTTACTTCGGCTTCTGTACTTAACTTATCAAATAAAACATAGCCTACTAAAAAAGTATCTTCACTTTTAATCACTTGAGGCCCTTGTTCATACCTGATGGTTGCAAGCTCTGTAAGTGGTACCGGATTTCCACTTGGTGTAGGTACATAAATTTTCTCAAAATCTTCGGGGCTTGTTCTTTGTTCTCTCGGATAACGTACCCTAACACCGTAACGTTCTCTTCCTTCAATAGTTTGCGTAATCATTTTACCGCCAATCGCCACTTCAAGAACACTTTGGATCTTATTTATGTCTAAACCATATCTGACTAATTTTTCTCTGTCAATATTTACTAATAAATAAGGTTTACCCACTATCCTGTCTGCAAAAACGGATTCTTCTTTTACTCCGGGTATTTGTTTTAAAACTTCTTCTAATTTTAAGCCAAAGGATTCAATTTGCTTTAAATCCTGCCCTTTAACTTTAATTCCCATTGGTGCACGCATACCTGTTTGTAACATTACAAGGCGTGTTTCAATAGGCTGTAATTTAGGCGCAGATGTTACACCGGGGAGTTTTGTAACACGTACAATTTCATTCCAGATATCATCAGCTGATTTTATGTGTTTACGCCAATTTCGGTAATATTCACCTTTGTTGTCAAGAATTAGATTTTTAGTTTCAATTTTTGTTCCTGAAGGAATTGATTTATCTGTATTTGTTTCAAATAATCCATCTTTATTTACCTTGAATTTTAATCGTTTACCTTCTTTATCTGATTTGTATTCAGGTTTGTAAATAATAACATTTTCATACATTGAAAGTGGAGCAGGGTCTAATGCACTTTCTATTCTGCCTGCTTTTCCTACTACGGTTTTTATTTCAGGAATGGTTGCTACTGCCATATCCAGTTGCTGTAAAATACGTTTGTTTTCAGCTATACCCGAATGCGGCATAGAAGTTGGCATTAGTAAAAAAGACCCTTCATTTAAAGCCGGCATAAACTCTTTTCCCGTATTTTTCCAAATAATTATTCCTAATACAACAATGATTGAAGGAATACTTAAAAAGAGCAGCTTATTGTTTAAAGCCCAACTTAAAATTTTGACATATGACTTTCTGAACAATAAAAAAACACCTAATAAGCCGAAGCAAATAATACTGACAAAAATTAAGTTTGTGAAAATTGAATTGTCTACACCTAAAGGCCGCCAGTAAGTACTTAATAAAGCAATTATTGTGATAGCTGATATTGTAATATTCAGCAGGTTTGCTTTTTGTTCGGTTAGTATTTCTTTTATTTTTAAAATATTGGAAATTGCAAAAGCAATTAATATGAAGGCAATATAATATCCACTGATAAGCCCGATAATACCTGCAATGATTATTACGAAACTTCCTGTATATTTTACTTTTCTTAAAGTTGGTTTTAAATTAAATATCCAGGCTGCAAAGGGAGGGATTAAGAATAATGCCACAATTAAAGAAGCAGTTAATGCCATTGTTTTTGTAAATGCCAATGGACGAAATAATTTTCCCTCTGCACCAATCATGGTGAATACCGGAATGAAACTAATAATTGTCGTCATTACTGCCGTGATAATAGCTCCTGAAACCTCGGTTGTAGCATTGTAAACCAATTTATTTACAGGAGTATTATTTGTGTCTTCATCCATATGACGAATTATATTTTCTGATAAAATTACTCCTACATCGACCATTGTTCCTATGGCAATAGCAATACCTGAGAGTGCGACAATATTTGCATCGACATTAAAAAGTTTCATCGAAATAAATACCATTAAAACTGCTATTGGGAGTAATCCCGAAATTAATATTGAAGCTCTTAAATTGAATACCATTAGGGTAATAACCAATATGGTAATGAGAATTTCTAATGTTAATGCATGATCTAAGGTATTTAAGGTCTCCTGAATTAATTCAGTTCTGTCGTAAAATGGGATAATTGTTAATTGCGATGTTCTGCCATCCTTTAATACTTTCGAAGGCAGGCCTGTACTTATTTCCCTGATCTGTTTTTTTACATTGGTGATGACTTCCATGGGGTTTGCTCCATACCGGGCAACCACAACACCTCCTACAACTTCGGCACCTTCTTTATCAAGCAGCCCCCTGCGTTCTGCAGGCCCTAATGATACCTTTGCAATATCTTTTATTAAGATAGATGAAAAGTCTTTTGACGTAACTACTGTATTTTCAATATCTTCCACAGATTTAATATATCCCAGGCCACGAACCAGGTATTCAGCCTGATTGATCTCAATGGTTTTAGCACCAATGTCTTTATTGGTATTTCGGGCAGCATTTACTACCTGTTGTAACGAAATATTGTATTCTTTTAAAATATCAGGGTTTACATCAATTTGATATTCCTGTACATAACCACCTATAGAGGCTACTTCAGAAACACCGGCAGCCGAAGACAAGGCATATTTTACATAGTAATCCTGGATGCTTCTCAATTCGTGTAAATCCCATCCTCCCGTAACATTTCCATTTTTGTCACGGCCTTCTAATGTGTACCAGAATATCTGGCCTAATCCTGTGGCATCCGGCCCTAAAGTTGGTTGAACATCTGAAGGTAATATATCCTTTGGAAGTGAGTTTAATTTTTCTAAAATCCGACTTCTGCTCCAGTAGAAATCAATTTCTTCTTCAAAAATGATGTAGATACTAGAAAAACCAAACATTGAAGAACTTCTAATGGTTTTAACTCCGGGTATGCCTAATAATGAGGTTGTTAGAGGGTATGTGATCTGATCTTCAATATCCTGTGGAGATCGGCCGTTCCATTTGGTAAATACAATTTGTTGATTTTCCCCAATATCAGGAATGGCATCAACTGCCACCGGGTTTCTTGGAATTCCTTTGATCTCCCAATCGAATGGAGCATTTGAAATTCCCCATCCTATGAATAGGGCCAATAAAATTACAGCAACTAATTTATTATCTATTAAAAATTGAATGCTTTTATTTAACATTTTATGAGTATTGATAATTAGCAATTTGTATTCAGATATTAAAATCTAAAACACTTGTTATTTGTGCTTAAACCAAAGAGGCCTAAACACATAATGTTTTAACATTCATTAATTGTTAAAACTCAATACTCTAAAATCAAATTAAAAATACGTTATCAAGAACTTGAATATCCCTGACTATAAGAGGAGGAACATAGTTTTTAAAAGGAACTATGTTTTGGTCTAAACCTTTAAATAAGTTAATGTAGGTATAAACAAAAGATGCAATGAATACTTGCTGATCAAAATCCGGATTTGAAATCTGAGTGCTTAACTCATTTTGGCCTTCAACAATTTTAGTAATATCATTACAGCAGTCTTCTTTATCTAAACTACAATCTTTTGATTCTGATGGTGAAGGTATCTCCATTTCCATTCCACAAGATTCCGCTTTAGAAAAAATAGCAGTATCAACCAATTTATCCCCGCAGTAATGCTCACTGACAGTAAATGACATAGTAGTAAAAAGTACTATTAATGACATGAAAATTGCTGCTGTTTTTTTTAGGATTTCCTTCATGATTACACACAAAGTTAAGGAATATTAAAAATAATACTACTAAAATGCTGTTAAAGTGGAAGATATTGATCTGAAAATTTTGGGAAAGAAGTAAGTATTAAATCATTGTCTCATTTTAGTATTAGAGCATTTTATTTAATTTCGATTTGCTGATACAGGAAGTAATATAAATTGATAATCAATTGTTTATATAGAGTGGGTAACAAACGAGCAACAGGTTTTAGTAGAAGAAAGGAAGAAAAAAATAAATAAGAATAGATTTTATTCTCACACTTTACTTGATAGCGTTCCGGCTTCCCGAATTCTTTCGGGATTAGCCGGAACCATCTTACTTTATTGGTAAATCATTATTCGTTGTTAATTTCTTTATAGACTTCTTTTTCATATAATTTATAAAAGTCAAAAGCCTCTTTATCGTTAAATGGGAAATAATTAGAAAAATATACCAAGGCAACATTATTTTCAACGTCTAATGTGAAAAAGGAATTTGCTGCTCCGGCCCAATAGACAGAATTTACAGGACGGATCTCATTTTCATCCTTTTCTATAGCCCAGGCCAATCCCCACCTATCATTTATTAAACCTTCATATTGACCTCCTGAATACCCAATAATTCCACCGTTGTCGAATTGTTCAATTGAAGGGATTTTAATTTCTTTTGGTAAATTATCTTTTAGCATGACTTCTACAGTTTTCCTCTTCAATAACTGCCCTCCTTCATATTTACCGTAATTAAGCATGCATATTAAGAATTTTAAATAATCACTCGGAGAACCAAATAAACCATGTGCACCATGATAGGCAGTAACCGGTTTTTGTGGAATACGTAACCAGGCATTAATATTTCCAATAGAATCCCTACCACCCAGAGTTACAATTTTTTCAGATAACTCTTTAGGCACATTAAACCAAGTGTGTTCCATCTTTAGTGGTCCGGTAATATTTTCACGAAAATAAATCTCAAGGTCATGTCCGCTCAATTTCTCTATTACTTTTCCTGCCCAGTCCAAACCTGATCCATAAGCAAACGCTGTTCCCGGTTGAAAAAGTCTTGGTTTATCTTCATAGTCCCAACTATCAGGTTTGAAGTTATATAGTTTAGATGATACAAGCGTTTCACTAAATCCCGATGTATGTGTTAGCAGTTGTCTTAAAGTAATTATCTGATCACTTTCTATTAGATTTCCCTCCTCATCCAATATTGGAATGGTTACCATTTCGGGCATTAGATCATTTAATGGTTCATCCAAATCAATGAGTCCTTTTTCAACAAGTTGTAAAGCTGCAACCGAAGTAATAGCTTTTGTCATAGAATAAAGTCTGAAAATATGATCTTCAGTTACTACTGTTGAAGAATCTTCCCAAATTGAGGGTCCGAAACGCTGCCAGGTTGTTTTACCATCTGGATTGATAGTACCCATAACAGCTGCCGGTATTGAACTGTTATCAAAATATTCCTTTAATGTTGGATCGATTGATTTTGTTTGCTTTTTTTGACATCCGAAAATCATAAATACCAAAAAGTAGAATAAGATAAGTTTATTCATAATATTATAATTTTTTAAATGTTTGCTAAAGTTTCTGACTACCAAAAGTAGTGGATTAAACCGCTATTTTGGTAGTTTCACAGACATTTATCTATCGAAAGAATTTATTTCTTCGACTTTTCTGACATGAATTTTATCATCGCATTCATTTCTTTTTTGAATTCTTCAAAGTCGACCTGATTGCCCTTTAATATCATACTCCAGTGCCTTGTTTGGGCGCCATGTGCAATTGCTTCCTGAATTTCTTCATCGGTGGCACCAAATCCTTTAGCAGAAGCGACATGGAAGTATATACAATAATCACATGGAATTTGAGCAGCTACAGCAAGTTGTATCAATTCCCTGTATTTTGGAGGAATTTTACTTTGTGGTCCGTTTAATTGCTTAAAGTTTTCCCATGCTCCTGCAAGGGCATAATCGGGATAAGCCTCAAACATTGATGGAACTGTTCCGAAATGTTGTTTAATTTCATTCTTAGCCTTTTCATAGGCATTTGTATCCTGTGCGGATAAGGTCATTGAAATGAGTACCAAAGGAATAATAAAGATCATTCTCTTGATAAGGTCATTGATCGAATAGTTTTTTTTTAAAGTTTTCATAATATAATGGTTTTTAAAAATGATTAAAATGATGTTAATAAATTGTAACTGTAATGCGAATCAAGGGTTTATTATAAAGAACTCAAATAACTTGATTTTACTTTTTTGGAAATCCGGTCTGACTCAGACAGGAATATTCAAGAAAATTCATCCTTTATGTTTGAGGGGAAAAAGGAAATAACAGGTTCTATATGATATATCCCAACCCCTGATTTGCACTAGCATTATAAAATTACGGTCTGGCTTCCAATATCAAATTAAACGGGGTTTCTGAAGTTCTTCTAAAACTTCTAAAACCACCAGACATAGCTACTTCCTTTAAACGTTTCTCACCTGCCTGTGCACCCAAACCCAGGCCTACCTCCTGGCTTATTGAACTAGGTGTACAAATCATTGTTGAAAACGCATACATTGCTCTTCCAATGGGATTTAGATTTTCTTTCATGCTGTCATTTGCAAAAGGTTCAACGATCATGCAGGTTCCGTCTGATTTCAAGGCGTTTACAACATGTGAGCAAGCTCCTACAGGATCACCCATATCGTGCAAACAATCGAAAAAAGTAATAAAATCATAGCTGGATTCCGGAAAAGCCTTTGCGGTTGCTACTTTAAACGAAATATTGTCTATTCCCAATTCCTTTGCATGTGAAGAAGCATGATCAATTGATCTTTCATGAAAATCATAACCAATAAACTCTGAGTTAGGAAAAGCCTGTGCCATAACCATAGTTGAAATACCATGGCCGCAACCAATATCAGCAACTTTCCCACCTTTTTTTAATTTTTCTTCAACTCCATCCAATGATGGGATCCAGCTGGCAATTAGATTGGCTTTATATGATGGTCTGAAGAATTTTTCGGTACCGCAAAACAAACAACTATCATGGTCACCCCAGGCAACGCCCTCTCCTGACCTAAAAGCATGCTCTATTTTTGGTTCATCGTGATACATGGAAGAAATGCCATAAAAAGCACCTGTCATTAATACAGGGCTTTCCTCATCTGCAAAAACGGCAGTTTGTTCAGGTGTCATCCAGAATTTATTATTTTTTTCATCATATTCAATAAATGTAGATGCAGCCTGGGCTGCTAACCATTCTCTAACATATCTTTCAGTGGTTTGTGTGGTGTCAGCAAGTTCTTCAGAAGTCATCGGGCCATTAGCAGCCAGTGATTTATAAAGGCCCAGTTTATCCCCTAAAATAATCAGGGCGCCATTGGCAGCAGCGCCCATTTCTGTTACCATTGTACCTAAAAATTCATGTAATTTTGTTTCGTTTATTTCCATTGTTTCCATAATATCAATTTTTTAATTGTTGTTCTCAAGATTATATAAACTTATAGCCTATGAATTATTATTATCGAAAAAACTCTTTTTTCTATAAATTCCACTTTGAAGTTCAATCTTATTTTCTTCTATACATTTTAAAATATTGCTTAGTTTTTCCTCTGTAGATTCTCCCATCAATACATTAAGTCCCAGTTTTGGAGGTCCGTTTATTTTTATTTTTTCAAATAAACCAATTAGAAAATGTTTTGCTTTAGAAGTTTGATCGGTAGTTTGAATTTTTGCAAAACCCAGATTGTTAAGTCGGTCATCCACAGCCGAAAAGGTTTCTAAAAAGTTGACGGATGCATTATCTGCCCATGGTACCGGATAATCAATATCCTTTCTATTTTTTTTGAATATATCATAATAGACAAGTGCCCCTTCATCTTTTAACACTCTCCTTATTTCGGAATAAAACTTGGTTTTTTCCTTAATATTCATTTGTACATGTTGTGTCCAAACTATGTCAAACGAATCTTTTTCAAAAGGTAAATCCAGTGCATCTCCCTGAATAAATTCTGTTTTATCAGAAAGGCCAATAAGCTCAGATAAATTTTTAGCAGTTCTGATATACTCATGACTTAAGTCTATTCCTGTTACTTCACAGTTATGGTCATTTGCCAGCATTCTGCATAAACCTCCCAGGCCACAGCCTACATCCAATACTTTAGCTTTATTTAAATAAATTTCCTGTGCAAGTTCATTGGAGACTTCAGCTCCCCGAACATGATATTCATTTACACCGGCTATATCACTTATTGAAACATTGTTAATGTCAACTTCTAATTCCACAAGACGTTTAATTATTTTCTCAAAAAGTTTAGGTTGGTTATATTGATCTTCATTATTAGTGTTTGATATTTTCATAGTTTAATAAATATGAAATATTAGCTTTTTAGAGGAACGCGATATTGATTTTAAGGCAATTTTAATACAATACAAGATGAAGAACTTGTACCATTTTTTCAAATAGTAGGAATATATTGGAGTAAGTAAAAGAAACTTGTACTATTTATGCATATTAATGAAGTAAGGCGATATAAATACATCAAAGTCAATCACTTAGGTATTGCGCTTGGGGCGAAGCCAAATTCTTCCTTAAAAGCACGGCTAAACCATGAAGGATCGTTAAAACCGACCTCATAAGCAATTTCAGAGATAGTTTTATCTGTTGTTAAGATCAATTCCTTTGCCTTTTGTAATCGTACAGATCTAATAAATACAGCGGTAGATTTCCCTGTAATGGCTTTTAGTTTTCGGTATATTTGAGATTCGCTTAAATGCATCTTTTGGGAAAGATGTGTTGATGATCCAAAAGAATGATTGCTTATCTCTTCATGAATTATCTTAATTATCTTTTGAAGGAATTTTGTTTCGGGGTTTTCAACTGGTTTTTTCAAAAATTGACTAAAACTATCTCCCTCTATCTTCTGGATCATTTTTTTGCGCAATAAGACCAATTGATCTAACCTGGTAAACAATTCTGCTTTTACAAAGGGTTTTGTCAAATAAGCGTCAGCACCGCATGAGAGTCCTGTAAGCCTGTCTTTCATGGTTACTTTAGCTGTAAGCAAAATAATGGGAATATGATCGGTTCGTTCATCTGTCTTTAATGTTGAACAAACTTCAAAACCATCCTTAACAGGCATCATTACATCACAGATTATTATATCGGGCACTTTTTCAAAGGCAGTGTCTATTCCAATCTCCCCATTTGGCTCATGAATAGTTTGATACTTCCCTGTTAAACAAGTTTTTAAATAATGAGCTACATCTTTGTTGTCTTCAATAATTAAAGCAAGTGGCAATTCTGATTGATCGTCTGAAATTTGTATGTCAATCTCAACACTATTTGTGGATACAGGCAGGTTTGGTTCTGATTGTATTTTAATGTCTTCTGTCAGTTTGGCTGTATTAGTTATGGGGAGTTGTATAGTAAACTCACTGCCTTTTCCTGGTACGCTCTTTATTTCAATGGTTCCATGCATCAGTTCTACAAATTCTTTCGTCAAAGCCAAACCGATTCCGCTACCTTCACTTCGACGTGATGATGAATCATTTACCTGATAAAACCTGTTGAAAATATTATTTATTTCATCTGCAGAGATACCTAAGCCGCTGTCTTTTACTTTTATAAATAAGAATTCATTTTTACTCTTTAAGATTTTCTTTAGATGAACTATTATTTTACCTTCGGGTGGTGTAAATTTAATAGCATTTGAAAGAAGATTTGAAATAATTGAAGACATTTTATTTGTGTCAAAATCCATCAATAGTTGATCAACTTCAGAATAAGTTGTCAGGTTTATTTGCTTTGCCCGGGCAAGTGAATGAAAACTGTCGCTCATATATTTTACAAATTGAATAGCATCGGCCTGTACCAATTGCAATTTCATATTTCCACTTTCCAGCTTAGATAGATCTAACATTTCATTAACCAGTCGCAACAGGTTTTTACCATTGCGTTTAATCATTTCGAGTGAATGTTCAGTTTCTTTAATGAGTTTATTTTCAATATTTGATTTTAATGAATCTGCCATTCCGAGAATAACGGTAAGCGGAGTACGAAATTCATGTGTAATATTGGTATACAAACTATTCTTTAACTGGTTGATTTCCTTGAGTCGTTCACTTTCTGCAATAGCTAATCTTTTAGAAAGTTGAAAGCGATAAAATCGATCGGCAAACAAAATCGCAATACCGAAATAAATGATATAAGCCCACCAGGTTGCCCACCAAGGAGTAGTAATTTTAATATTGAATTCTTTGGGTATTTCATTACATATACCCAGATTATTACAAGCCTTAATTTTTAGATTATAATCTCCATAAGAGAGGTTCGTTAAATTAATTTCTTTACTGCTACCAATATTTTGCCATTCGTCTTCAAATTTATATTGGTAAGAAATCTGATCCGAAAGATGAAACCCCAGGGAACTAATCTTAAATACAAGATGTTTTATATCGCTTTTAAAATTGAAATCATTGTTTGTTAAACTATTTCCTTCGTATAGTGTTTTACCATGACTCTCAATTTTTCTGATATAAGGTATGGGAATTTCTTGGTTTACTGATTGTTTTTCAGGATTATAGATTAAAATTCCATTGTTACAGCCTATTAAGAATTCTCCCTTTCCGTTATTTACTACAGGCCCTCTAAAATTCAATTTCCTACTTAGATAGTTGAAATTAATCTCTTTGTGAGTTAGTGAATTGATATTAAGTATTCCAAGTGATTTTCCAATAGTCCATAAAAGGCTGTCATTATATTTATATAGTTTTTTATAATATCCACTGAGTTTATGATTAATACCCTTACTTAAATTTTTGGATTTTAAAAAACCAGCTCCTTCATTATGTCCGGTTACCCATATTCTTCCCTCACTATCTTCTTGAAACCAGCCTACATTATTGAATATATATCGATTCTTATCAGGACTTAGGTTTTGAATGGAATAATCTTTTAAATCCATTACACTTAAATATTTTGCATTTCGTATCCATAGATTATCATTTGAATCAAGATATAGGTTTTCAATCCATTCATGATTTCCATCTCTATATTCATTAAATTCTTTTTTGTAATTCTTTATCGTATTGTCTTCAAAGTTTAGGCAAAACAGGCCTCCTGTTCTTGATCCAATCCAAAAATTATTATCTTTATCTTTGACCACAGTTTGTATTGAAGGGTAGGGGTGGTCAATTTGCAGAGGGGATAATTTTATTTGTTCGGTTTTAGGATTAAATATTAGAATCTCCTTACCTGAGACTATGAGGAAATTACCATTATCCATCTCCACCATATCTCTTAAAGTAATGTTTGGGCCTTCTCCATTTTTTAAATAGGGGATATCAATAACTTCAAATGTATAATCTGTAGAATTTATTTTATATAAGCCTGTACTTGCATGCCCCAAAACGTAATAAAAACCATCTGAAAGAATGATCTCCCTGGTAAGCATTTGATATTGCAGATCATTTCTTTTTTCCAGTTCAATAAATGTATTTTGTGATAATAGAGGATCAAATTTAAACAGGCCTTTACTGTATCCATACCAGATTATACCTCTTGAATCAATAAATGAAATACCTCTTAATATTCCTCTTGCCAAATTGTTATTTATTATCTTTTTTACGGTTTTAGTGTCAACATCATATTGTATCAAACCATCACTGCTTGTAACCCATAAATTGTTGCTATTTTCTTTAAAAATATCTAAGATTAAAGTATGTGAATTAGGGTAACTGTTTATTAACGGGGTACTAAATTGTTCTGACTGTTTATTAAAAATAATTAATCCTTTACCCCAGGTTCCAAGAAAAACTTCCTCATTTGACACATGAATCTTACGTATTTTATTTTGAGCCATTTCCGGATCATTTTTATAAACATAAACACGATATTCATTTGAGATACTGTTAAACCGGATCAATCCGGCTGCGGTACCTATCCATAAAATTGAATTATCATTAGGATCTTTGACAATACAACCTAAACTGTTTAGCAGAAATTTATCTTTTAGGGAGTCCTTTGTGAAGGAAAATCTTTCATGATTTTTCTTTTTTAGATCTATTTTTAGGAGTCCATTCTTTAAACTGGTAGCCCATAATACATTTTGTGAATCTAATAAAAGTTCAAAGGTTCTCTCCAATGAAAAATCTATTGAAGGGATTAATTTGTCAATCTTTTTAAAGTTAATTGTGTCTATTGAAGTGTAGAATATTCCATTTTCACTGGCAACCCAAAGATTTTCACCTGCTTCATCAATTACAAGGCTGTTAACAAAACCTATGTCATGCTCTGATGAATTCTCAAGATAATATGTAAAGTTTGCGAAATGATTCCCATCATACCTGCTAATACCCTTACCGGTTGCTATCCATAAAAATCCATATTTATCTTCCTGAAAATCTGTAATATATGTTGATGCAAGACCATTTTCTTTGGTGTAGACTTTATAATCACTAAAATTTGATAGTCTTATTTGTGCTTCGCAAACAGGAGAAGTAAAAATAGCTAAAAAGATAAAAATTGAAATGAAAGAATGAGGTAATCTAAAGAACCCTAAAATGATATCAATTAATATATAATTACCTGTTTTCATTTTACATAGACGAATCTATTTTTTTATATGATTTAAATTTTAAATCAGATTTTTCTTATCAAGTAAAATTGTTTATGTAGTACATGATTGTATCAAGCCTCATCATATAATACTAGTTACTAAGTTAATAAATATTTATCAATTGGAATAAATGATATTTATTCACAATGATCTAATATATAGTCAGATATATTTAAAAACAGTTGAAATTGTAATAATGGAAAAAAAATGCTTTAGGCAATAGGCTATAAGCTGTAGGCAATTTAAGATGGAGAGGAAGAACGATTGAATGAAAAAAGTAGCAGTAGGTAGGAAATTGGTTGGAAAACAGAAGATAAAAACAAACAAGAATAAATATGGTGACTAGTCCTAAATAACCATTACAGATTTTTATAAGTATAGTTTAAAATCATTTATTTTTTAATCAAAATAATTCCACAATACTTGCGTCGGTGGTCAAGAGGAAAGTTTGAAAACCTAAGGTTTTCATAAAACTAAAAATAAATTCTTTTCGCTTGATACTTCGTGCCCTTGGGTCGAGGTAGTTCATTTTGCGATTTACCGCTAAAAACAAGCATACACTTGATAAATCAGTAAACTCCTGCAAAAACACCTGTTAACTTATAAATATCCAAATTAACATAAGTTATAATTATACTATTTGTAATAAAATTAAACAATAATTATATATATTACATAATATATAAAATTTAACATTAAACATTGTAGGATACTTATAAAATAAGTTAATTTTGTAGAAATAATTAAATTTATGACATATAAAAAACAAGGACTTTACTTACCCGAATTTGAACATGATAACTGTGGAGCAGGATTTATTTGCAGTTTAAACGGAGAAAAGACAAATAAAATCATTCACGATGCATTAGAGATACTTACCAAATTAGAACACAGGGGAGCCGTTAGTGCTGATGGCAAAACTGGTGATGGGGCGGGAATCCTGATAGATATCCCTCACGAATTCTTTAAAAAGGCCTGTGACTTTGACCTTCCAAACCCAAAGAAATACGCAGTTGGAATGGTGTTTTTGCCACAAAGTAAAAATCAGTATACATATTGTGTTAAAGTGTTAGAGGGCGAAATTGAAAATAAAGGATTGGTTGTTTTAGGATGGAGAGATGTTCCTGTGAGATCAGAATATTTAGGTAAAATCGCTGGAAGATCAGAGCCAAAGATCAAACAGGTTTTTGTAGGTAAGAGCAATCAGGAAATTGATTTGTTTGAGTTTAATGCAAAAGTCTTTGCAGCAAGAAAAATTGCCGAACACAAAATTATAAGATCAAAACTAAAAGATAGTAAACACTTTTATATCCCCAGTTTTTCAACAACAACGATTATTTATAAAGGCTTACTGATACCCGAAGATATTCGTAACTATTATAATGACCTGTCAGATCCCGATCTTGTTACAAGATTAGCTTTGGTTCATCAAAGGTTTTCAACTAACACCCTGCCGTCATGGGATCTGGCGCAGCCTTTCAGGTTTATGTGCCATAACGGCGAAATCAACACTTTACGTGGAAATGTAAGCAGAATGAGAGCCCGGGAAGAGTTGATGAAAAGCAACGTTTTTGGTAAGGACATCAAAGAGCTTTTCCCAATAATTTTGGAAGGAAAATCTGATTCTGCTTCTATGGATATGGTAGTGGAAATGTTATCAGTAACAGGAAGGACACTTCCCGAAGTAATGATGATGATGGTGCCGGAAGCCTGGGAAAAAGATGATACCATGCCCGATGATAAAAAGGCCTTTTATGAATTTAATTCCTGTATCATGGAACCATGGGATGGCCCGGCCTCTGTTCCTTTTACGGATGGAAATTATATTGGGGCATTGCTTGACAGGAACGGGTTAAGGCCTTCGCGCTACAGTGTAACAAAATCGGGTTATGTTGTGATGTCCTCGGAAATTGGTGTTTTGGATATCAAACCAGAAAATATAGTCAAGCACGGAAGGTTAGAGCCCGGTAAAATGTTCCTGGTGGATATGAATGAAGGGCGAATAATTGAAGATGAGGAAATTAAGACTTTAGTTGCTTCTAGGTATCCATACCGAGAATGGTTGAGCAAAAACCTGCTTCCTTTAGCTGAGGTGCCTAAAACGGAAAATACTTCTCCTGTAGAGCCTACACCTTATAAAACAAGGCAGCGTATGTTTGGTTATACTAAAGAAGATATAGATACCATCATCACTCCCATGTGCAAAACCGGCAGTGAGGCAATTGGATCTATGGGTACAGATACTCCATTGGCTGTCCTGTCAGATAAGCCCCAATTATTATACAATTATTTTAAGCAACTTTTTGCTCAGGTAACCAATCCTCCGCTTGACGGAATTCGAGAAGAGATCATTACCGATATAAGTCTGGCAATTGGAGCAGATCGGAATATATTAGAAATTTCACCCGAACAATGCAAAAAGTTAAAAATTCAGAACCCTGTAATTTCTAATAATGACCTTGATAAGTTAAAGAATATTGATCACCCCGATTTTAAAGCATGTACCATCCCAATGCTTTATGAAGTTAAAAGAGGTTTAAATGCCTTGGAAAACGAACTGGAAAATATTGTAAGGCAAGCTTCAAAATCTATCGATGAAGGTTGTAATATCATTATCCTTTCTGATAGAGGTGCCAATAAATCAAAAGGTCCTATTCCGGCTCTATTGGCTTGTTCCTTCCTTCATCATTCTTTAAACAGGATAAAAAGGCGATCCAAATTTGGTATTATCATAGAATCTGCCGACCCTCGTGAACCCCATCATTTTGCTACATTATTCGGTTATGGAGCCAGTGCAGTAAATCCATACATGGTAAACGAAATTATTCGTGAAAAAATAAGAAATGGTTCCATAAAGGGGATAGATTCAAAAGAAGCCGTAAGAAATTTCAATAAGGCGATAGGAAAAGGTATTTTAAAGATCATGAATAAGATAGGTATTTCTACCTTGCATTCTTACAGGGCCTCCCAAATTTTTGAAATTCTTGGTTTGAATAGCAGGTTTACCAATAAATATTTCCCTTATACACCATCAAGGATTGAAGGAATTGGTTTGTATGAAATTGAAAGAGAAATTTCAAATCGTCATAAAAAGGCCTTTTTTAAAAATAAAACTCCCGGCAATTTAAAATTGGATATTGGAGGTGATTATCGTTGGAGGCGAAACGGAGAGAGCCACATGTTCAATCCAACCACGATTACCAAATTGCAACAGGCAGTTAGAATGAACAGCAAGGAGAGCTACCAGCAATACGCAGATTCGGTCAATGAGCAGACTAAAAACCTGATGACTCTGCGAGGTTTGTTTGAGTTTAAGAATCTGGATCCGATCCCTTTAGAAGAAGTGGAGCCATGGACTGAGATCGTAAAAAGGTTCAAAACGGGAGCAATGTCATACGGGTCAATTTCTAAAGAGGCCCATGAAAATCTTGCGATAGCCATGAATAGAATTGGAGGTAAAAGCAACTCAGGAGAAGGAGGGGAAGATTCGGCAAGATTCCGTAAGGATATAAACGGCGATAGCAGAAAAAGTAAAATTAAGCAGGTTGCATCCGGAAGATTTGGTGTTACTAGCCACTATCTGACAAATGCAGAAGAGATACAGGTTAAGATGGCACAAGGAGCAAAACCCGGTGAAGGTGGACAGTTGCCGGGCGAAAAAGTGTATCCTTGGATTGCCGAAGTAAGAAATTCCACTCCTTATGTTGGGTTGATCTCACCACCACCACATCATGATATTTACTCTATTGAAGACCTTTCTCAGCTTATTTTCGATCTTAAAAATGCAAATCGCGAAGCGAGGATCAATGTAAAATTAGTCTCCGAAGTCGGCGTTGGGACTATTGCCGCAGGTGTTGCAAAAGCCAAAGCCGATGTGATCTTAATTTCAGGATATGACGGTGGTACGGGAGCTTCGCCTTTAACTTCCCTAAAGCACACAGGCTTGCCTTGGGAATTGGGCTTAGCAGAAGCGCAACAGACCCTTGTTTTAAATAATTTAAGAAGTAGGGTGGTTTTAGAGTGTGACGGGCAATTAAAGACCGGCCGTGATGTTGCTGTTGCCTGTTTGCTTGGCGCGGAAGAATTTGGTTTTGCGACGGCTCCATTGGTAGCTTCAGGCTGTGTCATGATGCGAAAATGTCATCTGAATACCTGTCCGGTAGGTATTGCAACACAAGACCCTGAATTGCGTAAGAACTTTAAGGGTACACCGGAACATATAATTAATTTTATGTACTATGTTGCTGAAGAACTGAGGGAAATAATGTCAGAACTTGGTTTTAGAACTGTAGATGAAATGACAGGCCAATCTCAAAAATTGAATGTAAACCAGGCGATTGAACATTTTAAAGCAGAAGGTATTGACCTGTCAACTATTCTGCACCAACCAAAAAATTATTTTGACAGATGTATTTCCAATAAAGAGGTGCAGAGTCACGACTTGGAAGATGTATTGGATTTTCAAATTATACAGGATGCCCATCCGGCCATTTACAGGAAAGAAAGAATGGACCTTAGCTATCCTATTCATAATACAGACAGGTCAGTTGGTGCTATAACAAGCAATGAAATTTCAAAGATCTATGGTGCATTCGGTTTACCGGAAGATACTTTAAATGTTAATTTTACCGGATCGGCCGGACAAAGTTTTGGAGCATTTACCACATCGGGAATTACCTTTAAGATTGAAGGTAACAGCAATGATTATCTTGGAAAAGGCCTTTCAGGAGGTAAGATCATTGTTAAAAAACCTAAAGAAGCCAATTTTAAAGCAGAAGAAAATATCATTATCGGTAATGTTTGCTTCTATGGGGCAATTAAAGGAGAAGCATATATCAACGGAGTTGCAGGAGAACGTTTTTGTGTTAGGAATTCCGGAGTAACGGCTGTTGTTGAGGGGCTTGGAGATCACGGTTGTGAATATATGACCGGTGGAAAAGTAATTGTTCTCGGTAAAACCGGAAGAAATTTTGCAGCAGGTATGAGCGGAGGTATCGCTTATGTTTATGATCCGGAACAAAAATTTAGAAACGGACTGTGTAATATGGAAATGGTAGAACTGGAACGAATGGATGTTTCTGATGTCTCTGATGTAAAAGAATTAATTGAAAAGCACATAAACTATACTGATAGTGAAAGGGCAAAAGAAATAATAGGGAGTTGGAAAACTTCTTTTAAGCATTTTGTAAAAGTGATGCCAACGGATTACAAAAATGCATTGGAAAGATTGGCTGAGGAAAATTTAATAAAAGAACAATTAACAACTGCTTAATATGGGAAAGATAACTGGATTTATTGAATACGAGAGAATCGATGAAAAAAGCAAACCTGTAAAAGAACGTGTGAATAATTTTAATGAATTCACTATGCCTTTAAATCGAGCTGATATGCAACAGCAAAGCTCCAGATGTATGGATTGTGGAACTCCGTTTTGTCACAGCGCTTGCCCTTTAGGAAATTTGATCCCTGATTTTAACGAAATGGTGCATCAAAATTTATGGAAAAGAGCCCTGGATATTTTGCATTCTACTAATAATTTCCCTGAATTTACCGGGCGACTTTGCCCGGCTCCATGTGAAAAATCCTGTGTTCTGGGGATTATTGATAATCCGATATCCATTGAAAATATTGAAAAAAATATTGTGGAAAGAGGATTCAAAAACGGTTGGATCAAGGCCCGGCCTCCTAAAAAAAGAACAGGAAGAACTATTGCAGTTGTAGGATCAGGGCCTGCAGGCTTAGCTGCAGCGCAACAATTGAACAGGGCAGGGCATAGGGTTACGGTATTGGAAAGAGATGATGAAATTGGGGGATTATTGCGCTATGGAATTCCTAATTATAAATTAGAAAAACACATAATTGACAGGAGGTTAGATATATTGAAAGAAGAAGGAATTGAATTTAAAACAAATATGCATGTAGGTAAGAATTATCCTGTCGAAGAATTGAAGAATTTTGATGCTGTAGTTTTGTGTGGAGGAGCAACAAAAAAAAGGAACCTCCCTGTAAAAGGAATAGATACACAGGGTGTTGAGCAGGCAATGGATTATCTTACACAGCAAACAAAAAAACTGTTTGGAAAGGAAATTTCAGGAAAGGAAATAGATGCTAAGGATAAAAATGTTATTGTAATTGGAGGAGGTGATACGGGTTCTGACTGTATAGGAACAGCTAACCGGCAAGGAGCAAAATCGATTGCGAACTTTGAAATTTTGTCAAAACCACCTGTAAACCGAAGTGAAACTACTCCCTGGCCATACTGGCCATTACAACTTAGGACTTCCACATCTCATGAAGAAGGATGTGACAGGAACTGGCTGATCAATACCAAAGAATTTATCACTGATAATAATGGTAACCTGACAGCTATAAAAACTATAGAAGTAGAATGGAAAATTGTTCAGGGCAAGCGTCCAATAATAATCGAAAAAAAAGGTACCGAGAAAAACTGGAAATGTGAATTAGCCCTTTTAGCACTTGGCTTTACCGGACCTGAGACTACATTAAGTAAGCAATTAGGGTTAAAATTAGATGAGAGTAACAATTATAAAGCAAAGAATTACCAAACTAATATTCCGAATATTTTTGCAGCCGGAGATATGCGTAGAGGACAATCGTTAATTGTCTGGGCTATCAATGAGGGTAGAGAAGCAGCCCGGGCGGTTGACACCTATTTGATGGGGGATAGTAATTTGCCATGCAAAGGGAATGGAGATCTTCCGGTTGTTTAAAGTTTTATTTGAAATTCAGGTTCTTAATCGTTGAATTAACAAAAATGCCTGTTCTATGTAAATTTCTTTTATAATAAGTATTAATTCGTTTTGAGTTGAAACAACTTCGGAAATTGGAATCCCATCCCAGGCTAATTGTTTAAATATATAATAATACAAGCCCATAACATCAATATTATCAGGAGGTAACTGCAGAATAAGGGCTGACATGTTTTTTTCCTTTCCGGTTTTTTTATCGTTTTTATATATTCTCTCTATATCCTCTTCGTGATTACTGTCTGTTATGATGGTTAACTCATAAACACCTTTTATATACGACAGAAATGCATGGCTATCTATTTTTCGTATTTGCGAAAGCATTGATTGTTTCTTTCCTTCATTGGTTACCGATGAAAATGTAAACTCAGTGAGGTTTGAAATGAGCATCACATTGTTAATATAACTAATACATTCCTCAATTTTCTTTGCCTTTCCGGTAATTATCTCCTGATGGCGCTTGAGAGCCATTAAGATTGAACCAACAGATACTTTTTCCCTGTTAATGTTTTCAATTTCCGGCTGTATGCTACGTGCTAATGCCGTTAAATTAATCAAATTTTCAGCGATCAATTCCAAAAGAAATGGTTTTCTGGAAATTATTTCCCTGGTGAGTTGTGGTATTGTTTTCATGAAATAAATAATAAATGTTAAAATTATAACATAATTATTAAATATGGTACAATAACAAGAAAAATTTCACAAAAAATAAGCAACATCATAATATTGCATGAGAATTTATCAATTAATGTTTTTAAGCACAATAAAATGAGAGTATTAATTCACGGATATGGAAAAGTAGGGCAGTTGGTATTTAAGTTATTGACAGAGGGCAGGCATGAAATTATGGGAGTAGTCAGTCCTAATCACACAGGTGCAAACTATGATTCTATTGAGGAGGTTGATCTGGATGTTATTGATGTTATTATAGATTTCAGTACAGATGAAGCATTTATTAACATGTTCGAATATGTATTAAAAGTGAATCCCAAAGTAAGAATCGTAACCGGAACATCAAATTGGGAACAATATGCAGATACTTTAAAACAAAAAGTGCTTACAAATCACATGTATTTTTTATATGGGGCAAATTTTTCGATTGGCACAGCACTTTTTATGCAGTTGATCTCTAAAGCTTCTTCAATATTCAACGGATTTAATGATTTTGATGTTTCAATCCTGGACATACATCATCGAAGAAAAACAGATATGCCAAGCGGAACTGCCAAAACAATAAGCAATAGTATAGTTCAAAATATGAAGAGGAAGGAGCGTGTATTGTTTGGCAACAGCAATGAACCTGTTCAGGATAATCAACTACATGTAAATTGTTTGAGAGTTGGAGAAAACAAAGGATTCCATGAGGTAATATTTGATTCTGCAAATGAAGTAATCAAGATCTCTCAACAGACCTTAAACCGAGAAAACTATGCTCATGGTTCTATTATGGCTGCAGAATGGTTGTTCCTGATGCAGGAGCCTGGCAATTATACTTTTAATCAATATATAAGCTCAATTTTAAATTATAATAATTAACAAATACTAAAATGGACAATAGATTACAAGGCCTAAGCGGCTCAATCGTAGCAATTGTTACACCATTCAATAATGATGGTACAATTGATTTCAGGGGATTATCCAATTTAATTGATTTCCATTTGCTTAATAAAACTGATGGAATTCTTGTCTGTGGTACAACAGGTGAAACCCCGACATTAACTGAACGGGAATGTGAACAGGTTATTAGTTTTACTGTCAAACAAGTAAACGGGAGGATACCTGTTATTGCAGGAACGGGTGCAAATGCGACAAAAAAAACTATTGAAAATTGTATAGCTGCAGAGCAATTAGGTGTGGATGGGTTATTAATTGTTGGCCCTTATTATAACAAGCCAACTGCAAGTGGATATCTGCAACATTTTTCAGAGGTTGCCCAAAGTACCAGCTTACCAATAATCATTTATAATGTTCCCGGACGTACAGGCTCCAACATACCAACAGAAGTAATTATTGATTTAGCAGAACTTTTTGAAAATATTATTGGTATCAAAGAGGCTTCCGGTGATTTAATACAGATGATGGATATTATTGATCGCAGGCCGGAAGGATTCAAAATATTTAGTGGCTGTGATGATCTTGCCTTTCCATTGATGTGTTTAGGTGGTGATGGTTGTATTTCTGTTGTAGCCAATCAAATTCCTTTTGAATTCTCTGAGATGCTTCGCCTGGCCCAGGAAGGAAATTTTGATTCAGCCCGTAAACTCCATTACAGGTATTTAGAACTAATGAATATAAACTTTATTGAAAGCAACCCCCAACCTGTTAAAACTTCTCTGGCAATGATGGGATTAATTAAGGATAACTTCAGATCACCAATGTGTCGAATGGAAGACAGAAACAGAAATAAATTAGAAAACGCACTTATAGGTGTTAATTTAATAACTAAAAACCAGGTTCATATGAATCAATATTATAATTCACACGATAAGCTGGTCTTAGTTTAGGAGCAGTAACTGATAATCAACTAAGCTTACTTTCTAACTAAAAAATTTACAAATACAAAATGATTTAATATGATAAACGAAAATGTAATCCGGTTACCTGAGGCAATAATAAAACAAGCTGCAGAGTCATTTGAAACTCCGTTCTTTTTATACGAAGAAGCCCAAATAAGAAATAATTGCAGACAATTCACCAGTACCTTTGGAAAGTATTTTAAAAATTTCACTCCACTCTACGCTGTGAAGGCAAATCCAAATCCTCACGTTGTAAGGACTATTATGGAAGAAGGTTTCGGCCTTGATTGTTCAAGCCCTTCTGAGTTATGGCTGGCAGATCAATTTAATGCTTTTGGTATGCATACCGGAAACTATCTGACAGAACAGGAATTGGAAGATATTTTGAATTCAGATAATATACTTTTAAATGTTGATGACATTTCTCAATTAGATACAATAGAGCGTATTGGTGTACCCGAATTTATTTCATTCAGGATAAATCCAAACATATCAAAAGCCGGAGCAGGAATGGATAGTAACCTTTTGGCCGGAGAAAATGCAAAATTTGGTATTCCGTGGGAGAATGCCATTACAGCATATACACGTGCTAAAGCAATTGGTGTGAAAAGGTTTGGAATTCATATGATGACCGGAAGTAATGTACTTGATGAAACATATTTCATTCAAATTACCGAAAAACTACTTGAAGTAATGGAAGAGGTAAATCAACGAACCGGTATTCAATTTGAATATATGAATATTGGTGGAGGTTTTGGAGTCCCCTACGAACCACAGGAGCGGTCTCTCGATTTAGAAAAAGTAGCTCGTGGTTTAAGAGAGACAATGGATAACTGGGTTTCCAGAACAGGTTTAACAGAACCTTGGCTAATGGTGGAGCCGGGACGTAGTATTATGGCAGACGCAGGTTTCTTAGTTACAAAAGTTCATGTAATAAAAAAGAGTTACAAGAAATTTATTGGAACTGATGGAGGAATGAATGATCTGCCTCGTCCGGCAATTTACAATGCTTACCACCATGTATCCGTATTAAATGAAGTCGAATATACAAACGAAGAAGCGGTAAACATAGTCGGCAGATTATGTGAAAACAACGACCAGTTTGCAAAAGACAGAACCCTGCCAATCATTGAAATTGGAGACGTATTAGTACTTCACAATGCAGGTGCACATGCCTTTGCTATGGGACACAATTATAACGGACGTGGCCGTTCTGCCGAATATCTGGCTATGACTGATGGCACAATTCAACAAATTCGTAAAGCCGAAACAATAGAATCATTATTTAGTAATATACCGGAATTTAACACTGTATCAATTTAAATTATAACTCATCATGGAAATTCAATATTCAAACAATATATCAGAAGTAAAACCTTATGCATTTGCAGAAGTAGATAAAGCAGTAGATAATTTAAGAGCTCAAGGTGTAGAAGTAGTAGATTTCGGAGTAGGCGACCCAAGTAGTCCGACTGCAGATTTTGTTATAGATGCCTTAGGAGACGCATCTAATCAAAGAGCTTCATCGGGGTATCCCAGTTATATAGGAGATAAAAACTATAGACAAGTTGCGGCACTTTATATGGAACGTAATTTCAATGTTCATCTGGATGCTGAAACAGAAATAATTTCCACAATAGGTTCTAAAGAGGCAATATTTCATTTTCCAATGGGATTTGTAAATCAGGGAGATTATGTAATTTGTCCTACCCCAGGGTATCCTCCATATCAAAACGGAACAAGGTTTGCAGGCGGGATACCGTATTTTGTGCCACTTTTGGAAGAAAACGATTTCTTAATTGATTATGAAGCTATCCCTGAAGAAATATGTAATAAGGCAAAAGTTATTTGGATAAACTACCCTAATTCTCCTACAGGTAAACTTGCTTCAAGAGAATGGCTGGAAGGCTTAGTTCAATGGGCTCATAATAAGGATATTATAATCGCTGCAGATGAAGGCTGTTATATTGATATTTATACAAAAGAAAAACCTATGAGCATTCTTGAAATTGCAAAAGAAGGAATAATAACTTTTTATTCTTTATCTAAAAGAAATAATATGACGGGCTACCGTGTAGGTTTTTGTGCAGGTGATGAAAGAATTATTTCAGGATTTAAAAAAGTAAAGACCAATATAGATTCAGGAACTCCAACGTTTATACAGGATGCAGCTTCTGTAGCTCTTATGGATGACGAACATGTGAGCACAATGCGCGATGAATACAGCTTTAAATTAACGATACTTACTCAGACATTGCAGGAAACAGGATTGCCGGTTTGTACAAGTGAAAGTACTTTTTACCTGTGGCAGAAAGCTCCTGACGGAATGAGTGGGATAGATCTTGCGAGAGCATTTTTGGAAGCAGGAATTGTAACTACTCCGGGAGAGTGGATTTCTGACGAAATTTCTGACGGTTCAAACCCGGGTACAGGATATGTTAGATTTGCGGTAGTACCATCGATGGAAACATTTATGAAAGGTATAGAAAAGATCAAACAACTCAATTTTAATAAGGTTAAAGCTGATTTGCTTACTGCATGATGATATAGGGGTCATTGTTATCAAGGTTTAAAAAGACGGGAGCTTGTTCTATTATTGTAGGATAATTGCGACTATTTTCTTAGAAAGAATATATTTTTTTCATTTTGTGATATTTGAAGCTATTACTTTTTTGATGTCGGGAAGTTCAAGATCATTATAAAATGCTATCCTATCTAAAATTTCACCAATTGTAAATATCAGGATACCAATCCAATAAGGGCAATTGGTGAAAATTGAGATAAATGTTAGCATTATGGATAAAATACGTATAATCTTTAAACTTGCAGATAATTGACCCTTAAAGTTGAATGATGGATTAACTGATACAAACAAGTAAACCCTGAAGATCATTAATAAACCCAGAATCCAAAATAAATTACTGAATAGCAAATAATACGAGACTGTGATGAATATTGCTTGTGCAGAATGTAGCTTTGTTTTCCAATGTAGCTGAACAGGTTGATACAGCATATCAATAGATAAGATGAGAAAAATTCCAAATAAGAGAATCAACCAATTGGGCAGGTCACTTACTAAAAGATCGAAAAAAGTAGCTATATAGAATAGAGAGAAAAAAAGGATCTCACGACTCAACCAGGATTTTCGAATATTTAACAAAGCACGATGTG
The DNA here is from genome assembly GCA_039715085.1 of Bacteroidota bacterium. Taxonomy (GTDB): domain Bacteria; phylum Bacteroidota; class Bacteroidia; order Flavobacteriales; family Flavobacteriaceae; genus Namhaeicola. The sequence continues at coordinate 26,634 of JBDLIB010000016.1, forward strand.
CCCTTAAGGGTTTTCCCAGATGTAACATGCTTAATCCTGCTCCTGCAGCTCCAACAATTAGGAATATCAATTTAATCCCTAATGGTTTAGATTCCATAATATCCAGTGCCGTAATAGCTACCATGTAAGAAACTGTCCATGTAAATAATACCAAGGTCCATTCTTTTGATGCAGATATTTTTGATTTTTCAGGATTTTTAGTTTGTTTGATATTAATAGGTTTAAAAAGATTTTTATCAATTTTTGGTGCACTTTTTTTAAGAGGTTCCTTTATTGATATTGAAGGTTGAGTTTGAATAGGTACTTCAAAATTCGATTCAAGAGTGGGTTGATCCATCTCTGAAAATTTAAAATCAAGTGCTCCTGTTGGGCATAAGGTTGCGCAGGCCGGTTTTTGATTTTCTTGAAGCCGTGATTCACATAAATTACATTTTGCTATAACTCCGGTTATTGGATTATATTTTGGTGCATCGTATGGGCAATTCCATGTGCAATATTGACAACCGATACATTTATCTGGTGAATGTAGAACTGCACCTGTAATGGGGCTTAGTGAATAGGCTAGGGCAGGACAATATTCCATACAGACTGCTTTTTCACAATGATTACAAGACATAGACAGATTGAATAAAGGTATGCCAGGCAATTTTTCAGGGTTTGATGAATGAACATTTCTCCATGTTCCGGTTTCCTGAAAGCCATTCTCATTGATACAAGCAATAACACAGGCTTCACAACCTACACATTTGTTCTTATCAAATATAAAATGACCTTTACTCATTTGTTTGAAACTTTTCTACTTCAACCATATTGTCATGAAAGGCAGTTCCGTGTCCCATATCGGTTTCCCTTCCTTTGGATAACAAATTGGGACTTCCACCTTCAGAATTCCAATAACCATTCACAATAACCACATTACCCGGTCTGATGCTATGATCCAGTTTAACAATAATGGTTATTTCACCTCTGTCATTAAATACCCGTACTTTCTCATTACTTTTAATATTCCTCGAGTTTGCATCTTCCGGGCTCATAATAGCAATTGGATAAGGATCAAGTAACTTAATACATTTTAAATTTCCAAATTGAGAATGAATCCTGTTCTTTGTATTCGGGCTCATCAAACCCAGCGGATATTTTTTTTCTTTCCTATAATGTCCTTCTTCCAAAGGTTTGTATGATGGTATAGGGTTTACTCCCCAAATAGATGCGGCACTCTTTGAATATAATTCTATTTTTCCGGATCTTGTTTTAAAGTTCATATCAGAAAATGCAATTTCCTCCAAACCCGGTGCAAGGATCGGTTCTTTTTTTAACTTTTCAAGTGATAATTCATCATACTCGTCCAGATACTTGTTTAACCAACTGTCAATAGCTTTATCATTAGGTTCAGGGATGTTATTTTTAATATCTTCTTGGAGAAAACCCAATTTATTTGCTAGGAGGTAATAGATTTCTGTTTCAGGTTTTACTTCACCGGGAGGTTCAATAACTTTTTGTTTTAGTTGAACATAAGGATTCCAGTATGAACCTATAATGTCACTTTGTTCAAACATAGATTTTGCTGGAAGTATAATGTCTGCTTCTTTTGCAGTATCAGTCATAAATTGTTCAACCACAACTACAAAATCCAATTTTCTAAAAGCTTTTATTGTTAGGTTAGTATCCGGGTTTTGTGTAATTGGGTTTCCTCTTTCCACCCATGCCATCTTCAATTCAGGGTTCCTTGTCGCCAACATTTTATCACCCAAACGAGCAGTAGGGATGCTTCTTCTAAAAGGCTTGTCCATTTCTGGAGAGGGATAATAATTTTCAGGTTCTTTGACTTTATCGAAAACATAGGACTGCAGATTTGCATAATGCCAGCAGGCGCCTTTTTTTCCTATATTACCTGTAATTACTGAAAGAGCAAGGAGAGTTCTTACAGTTTGACCTCCATTAGTATATCGTTGCATACCAAAGCCTGCGATTAGGGTCATTGGTTTTATTGACCCTATCAATTCCGCCAATTCTTCTATTAATTGTACAGGAACTCCGCATTCTTTACTCGCATCTTTTATTTTGATGTTTTCAAGACTTTTTTCAAATCTATTAAAACCTGATACGTACTTGTCAATAAATTCATGATCATGTTTCTTATTATCAATAATCATTTTAGCAATAGCTAAAGCCAGGATTGCATCGGTACCGGAAATGGGTTGTATTAGTAGATCTGCACGTTCTGATGAAGGTGTTCTCCTTGGGTCAATTACGATCAACTTTGCACCTCTTTGTTGTGCCTTTTCAATGGGGATCATCTGGTGAATATTGCTCTCGGCTGGGTTTTTTCCCCACAAAATGATGAGTTTTGCATTTTCTAAATCCCAGGTAGCGTTGTGTTTGTTCTCACCTAATGTAAGTCTGGTAGCTTCTAAACCTGCTGGCCAGCAAAGATTACCGTAAACAGTTGTAGTTCCCCCAAATAATTTCCAAAAATTTGAACTCACCCCGTTTAATAATCCCGAAGTACCGCTTGCAGCATAATACAATATTGAGTTGCTGCCATATGAAGATTTATAATAGTTTAATTTTTCTGTAATTACCTCCAATGCTTTATCCCATGAAATTCTATTAAACTTTCCATCTACCTTTTGCATAGGATATAAAATCCTCATGCTTGAGTTTACCCGTTCGATATAACTCAAACCTTTTAGACAGATACCTTCTGGGGTTGATCTGTTCACAGGCTGAGTCTCGATTTTCTCAACTTTTCCCTTATCAACAATAACCTTGAAAGAACAAGTACTGTAACAGTTTCTTGGACAAGCAGTATTATAAATTTTCATTTTTCTATTTCCATTAATGAAGAAGGTATTTGAAATAAATTAAACTAATACAAAAGAATTGTATTTTATAATTTGTACCTATTTGATTCTAAACTTTATTAATTTCAGTTTAATCTACATTCAAATATAAATAAATCGTTTCAAAATTATATTCTATTCTAAAAATTAAAACTTGTTCAAGTATACATCTTCCATGAAAATTCTCCTTTCGGAGCACATTCCATTTTTAAAATTTAATTTATAGCTGAACTTATTTTACTAAACTTATGAAAAAAAATTAACATTAGACGAAAGAGCAAGCAAGTATATCAATCCCTAAATTAAGGGGTAACTTTGTTTTCTCTTTCTTCCTTTCTTTTTTGGCTTTTATTTGCTGATACAGGAGGTAAATACAATTGATAATTAACTAGATATATAGTGTAGGTAATAAACTGGCAACGGGTTTTAGTGGATAAAAGGAAGAAAAGATAAATAAGAATAGATAGAGTTTTATTTCATTACACCGGTTTTTTTGTGTAACGCTATTTCAGGACATGGCATTTTTTTTGTCCAATTCTAAAAATCTTTGGCTTAAATAAATAAACCATGAAGTCCAACCAATATGAAAAAATCGTTGTTTTAGTCCAAAATAATTGTCCATTATATTTGGGGTCAATGTTAGAAAACCTAATAACATAATTATCAAAATTATTCCAGAAGCGATTTTTATATTTGGTATTTTATCCTCTTTCCATAAAATAAATGCAAGCAAAGGAGATAATGGCAAAAGCATTGAAGGGGAACCAAGAATTCCGTGCAAACTCATTGGTAAAGGGAAAAGAGCTGCTCCAAATATTGAGAAGGAAAAAGTTAGGATAAATAAGATTGGAATTGTACTGATTCCTAATTCTTTTCCAGTTCTACTAAGTCCAATAATGAAGAGAATACTTAAAATCGAACTTAATACCAGTCCTGTTGTGAAAATGTATCGAGTTTCTGTTCCTATTGCACCTAATTCACTTACTAAATTAGTTAAGTGGTTATAATTTTCAGTCATTAATCCACAAATGATTATCGTGGTCCAAAATATCAATGGAATGACAAACCCTAGATAAACTAATTTCCTGTTTTGAATCATTTTCTTTTCGTATTACACGTTTTTCGCCCAGCCACTAATGTTGAGTATATGAAAAGTTGCCAACAATTCAACACACCATTATCATCATAAAATGAAATAATAAAAAATTAAATATTAACTTTGAAGAACTTGGCTAGTGCTTTTCATAGGATACATTGTTATAGCCTTTTCATTCCTATTCTATTACTTTTTATTCCAATATTCAGCACATTTTTCCTGTTCAGCAATTCTCAATATTGAAAATCCTAATTCAATGGCTTTACTAAAATCTTCACACGCTTGTTTTTTCTCTCCTAATTCATATAAAGCTAATCCACGCAAAAAATATGCATTCTTATTATCGGAGTCTAAGGCGATTGCCTTATTGCAATCAAACAAAACTCCTTTCATATCATCTGGAAATCTTGTCCCGGCTCTGTTTATATATACTCGTGCATTAGTTGTATCACTTTCTAAATAAATATCAAAGTCTGATTTAGCCTTTTTAGGTTTTCCGATTGCCATATACATTCTTGCTCGGTTTAAATATAGATTTGCATTCGGAGAGTCTGATATTTTTTTGTCAAGTTCCTCAAGCAATTCTTTAAAATTTGGTTTTGTCCAAAACCCCATAGTTGTTTTAATTCTTCCGTTACAATTGTCATCAACCAAATCAAAAGCCAGGTAATAATCATTTTTGTAAATTTTATAAGAT
>JBDLIB010000017.1:0-30988 GCA_039715085.1 Bacteroidota bacterium
CTATTTTAATTTGCAAAACGAATCCCGTTTCAATCTTTTGAAATGGGATTTTTACTTATTTATCGATTAGTTTTCTTAGCAATATCGTATGAAAATTTGGGATCAAGCATTATTTATGGGGACTGATACTTCTTATGCATAAATTTTAGTTAGTCTGAATAAGAAAAATTCTACATCTTTCACTCCTCTGAACTGAGCTCTGAACTCTTTAATCTTCGCATTAAAAGATTCTGCAGAAGCATTGGTACTTCTGTTTTTAAAGTAGTTCAATATTGTTTCATAATGTATTTGTATTGTTCTGGATATAGTATTAAACGATTTAAACCCGGCTTCTTCTACTTTGTTATACCATTTGGCTAATTTTACTCTCGCTATATCTTTATCGGTATTATTTTCAAAAATATAACTTAGTTTTTGTGATAAATCATATGCTTTTTCTATTGATGGATATAGGTTAAATAACAATTTAGCTCTCATAGCTTGTGAGGGAGTCCATTTACTCTTTGATTTAAACAACAGGTATCTACTTCTAGCCAATAGTTGCCTTTTAGTATCACCATTACTTAGCAATTCAGGTCTGAATATACTTCCTGTATTTCTTGCCTTTTGGATAGCATTATTTTCAAGTTCTATAGCTTCCCATCTTAATCTGATACGTTCTTCCTGAACAGCTTCAGTTGCAAGTTTTTGTACATGAAATCTATCTGTTACTATCTCGGTTCTAGGGAAACATTTCTTGGCAATTAAGTTCATATTACCTGCCATATCTACCGTTACCTCTTTTACAATATTCCTTCTTGATACAGATAGTTTATTTATTACTTTAATTACATCCTCAGCTTTAGTCCCCTTAATTATTGCTACAATCGCACCCTTTTGACCTTTAGCATATTTATTGGTAAGGATTGTGTACAGTTCACCATTTGAAAGGGAAGTTTCATCTAAGCTCAAGTACTTACCTATATTTTTACCAAATAGCAGCCAGTTTTTAGCATGCGATTTTTGTGACCAATCATTAAAGTTACTTAGATGGTTTTTATAATGATATTGAAGTTTTCTACCATCGGTTTTATAGTACCTGCCAAATTTACTGCTGCTTACAGCATTATTATCCAATGATACCTTTTAAAAAAGACGCGAATTCTGAAGTTATTCGTGTTCCTTTAGCAACTATTTTCCAATCTCTTTTGATGATTTCACCACTTTCTACTAAAGTCCATCTACGGCGTTTTATATGAAGTAATACCGGTTTTCCACGTAAAGGAAAGTCCTCAACTGTAATTTCCGGGGTAAAACCCTTGGATTTAGCTATTTCCTCTTTATACTCCTCTGGCAAAATGTTCTTTTCTTCAAGGTAAAAATGCACCTGATCACCTACTGTTTTGTGTGAAACTATATCAAAGTAATCAAGTATTCCGTCAGGGAATAAATATTTAGCTAACTCTATATCCAATGTGAAATGTATTAAAAAATTTAAGTCAGCAAATTTATGAATTTAAATAATTGTCCCCAAGTTTTTATGTTGACCCGTTTTTTGATTCTCAGAGTATCTATTCCTTCCATAGGACAGGTGTCATAACCAACATCAGCCATACTCAGCATAAAAGTTTGTGCAGCTAATCCGGCACTTTTATGAGCAACAATACGCATATCGCTACCTCTTGACTGTCGATAGATTGGCTTGAAGAGCCCAATGATCCAAAAGGAAAAATATTTGATCCACCCTAAAATTCCAAACAGGTCGAAATAAGTGATAGGTACCAGTTTTTCATAATACTGAAAAGCAAATTTTTCTTTTTTATTGTAATCTTTGGGATCCTTTGTTCCAAAAGCTTTCTTTAGATTTTCAATATTTGCTATAACTCTCTTTTTCCACAGATCTTTTCTTACAACCACCACAAGCATTTGTTTAGCTGTCTTTGCAGCAGGTTGGTCAAGACAATATTTTGATATTTTCTTTAATTTATTCTGAGAAGTGATATGATAGAATTCCCATAACTGTAAATTGCTGCTGTTTGGTGCAAGAGTAGCTTGTTCAATACATTTTCTTACGGTGTTTGGGTCGATATGTTTGTCGGGATCATAATTTCTTACAGCTCTTCTGTAATTGATAGCTTTGGTTAATGTCATTATTTTGGTTTTCAGTCGTTTATAATTCAGTTATTATTTGGTAATAAATTAATCATAAAATTAAGAAAGTATGCAACTGCTACGCTCTCACATTAAAAATTTAATCATGTTCGTTTCATAAATCTACAAAAAAAAAGAGCAACAATAAATGTTACTCTCTTTTAGAAAACAAAGGGATGGTATTTTTAAATTATGGTTGATTGTCCTAATGAGAGATTTTCTAATTGGTAAAGTGCACTTTTCTTATCGATAATAAAGTCACTGATAAACTCACCTACATCATTAGTAGTATGTTTTTGATTTGTGTTGAGATCTGGTGTGGAGATTTCTAACTCGATGGATTTATCAACAGCAATCTTTACGGCATCAGCCTCTTCATGCAGGTTAAAATGTTCCAATAACATAGCAGCCGATAAAATTGTAGCTAAGGGATTTGCGATACCTTTTCCTTTAGCTTGTGGGAAAGAACCGTGAATCGGCTCAAATAAGGCATTATTTTCTCCAATTGAAGCGGAAGCCAATAGTCCGATAGAACCTGAGATAACACTGGCTTCATCAGACAAGATATCACCAAACATATTTTCTGTTAGGATCACATCAAATTGGCGTGGATTTACAACAATTTGCATAGCTGCATTATCTACAAATAAAAAGTCTAAAGTAACTTCGGGGTATTGTTTGGCAATTTCCTTTACTCTTTTTCGCCATAATCTTGAAGTTTCCAGAACATTGGCTTTATCAACTAAAGTCAGTTTTTTACGTCGTGATTTAGCAGATTGAAATGCCAGGTGAGCAATGCGATCGACTTCTTCAGCTGAGTAAAAACAATCATCTGAAGCAGATTGGCCATTATCAGTTAATGTTTTTTTACCAAAGTATATTCCCCCCGTCAATTCTCTAAAAATCACAAAGTCAGTATTTTTAATTACCTTTTCTTTAATAGGTGATTTATGTAATAAAGCATTGTAAGTTGTTAATGGACGGATATTTGCAAACAATCCGAGTGATTTTCTCAACTTCAGTAATCCTTGTTCGGGGCGAACCTTTGCTTCGGGATTATTGTCGTATTTAGGATCTCCAATCGCACCAAAAAGAACAGCATCAGCCTCATTACAAACCTGCAGAGTTTCATCAGGAAGAGGGTTTCCGGTCTTGTCTATTGCCGAAGCACCCACAACAGCTTTTGTAAAACTGAAGTTATGTTTAAACTTTTCGGCAACAGCTGTTAAAACTTTTACTGCTTGTTCAGTGATTTCGGGCCCAATTCCATCACCTGCTAAGACTGCAATTTTTAAATCCATTTTCGGAGTTTTTAAATATATTTTAGGCGATTAATAATTTACAACTTTCCATAATTTGATGGATATCCTCATCAATCACCTCTTTTTTTATGTCTGCAAAATGTAAGAATTGAGGATAAACAATATCTAATTGATCTTTTGTTAACTCATATCCAACCTCTTTTGCTCTAAAAGCTAAGGCTGCTCTACCACTTCTTGCAGTTAATACAATTGCCGATTTTGAAACACCAACATCTTCAGGGTCCATGATTTCGTATGTTTCACGGTTTTTGATTACACCATCCTGGTGGATACCAGAACTGTGTGCAAAAGCATTTTCACCAATTACAGCCTTATTTGGTTGCACATTCAATCCCATTTTTTCCTGTACCATTTGGCTTGTACTGTACAACAATCGCGTATTTACATTTGTGTCCAAATTCAATGACGGGTGTTGTTTTAAAATCATAACAACTTCTTCCAAAGCAGTATTTCCTGCTCTTTCGCCGATACCATTAATGGTACACTCAATTTGGCGAGCACCGTTTTGAACACCGGCAATAGAATTGGCAGTTGCCAATCCTAAATCATTATGACAGTGACAAGACAAAGTTACATTTTCTATTCCTTTTACGTTGTCTTTTAAGTATTTTATTTTAGCTCCGTATTCTTCCGGCAAACAATACCCGGTTGTATCGGGGATATTTAAAACGGTAGCTCCGGCTTTTATAACTTCTTCACAAACTTTTGCTAAAAATTCATTATCTGTTCTACCTGCATCTTCGGCATAGAATTCAACATCATTGACAAAAGACCTGGCGTAAGCAACAGCATCTTTTGCACGTTCTATTATTTGTTCGCGTGTAGAATTGAATTTATGTTTGATATGAGAATCTGAAGTGCCAATACCGGTGTGGATTCTCGGTTTTACAGCATATTGTAAAGCTTGAGCAGCAGCTTCAATATCTTTTTTGTTAGCCCTGGTAAGTGCACAAACAGTCGCATTCTTTACTAATTTTGAAATTTCAACAACCGAGTTGAAGTCTCCCGGACTTGATGCAGGGAATCCTGCTTCAATAATATCAACACCAAGTTCATCAAGTCGTTTGGCTATGATCAATTTTTGTTCTGTGTTTAATTTGCAGCCTGGGACTTGTTCACCATCTCTAAGGGTTGTGTCGAAAATTTGGACCTTATTTTTGCTCATTTTTAATAAATTTTACTCATTTGATAAACAAAATTATAAATGATTGTCATTATTCATTTTTAATAAATAACTTTGTTTACTATATTCAGATATCTGCTAAGGTTGTATGTATCAGATATTCAATTAAGTAGGTATATATTGTTACGATGTCTATGGAGAAAAAAGATCCACTTTTATTATTGGTAAAATCATTGTCAAAGTCAGAAAAAAGACAATTTAAACTTTATGCCGGAAGGTTGGGAGTGAATTCTCAGAAGAACTTCATGGCATTATTTTCTCTTTTGGAAAAAATGGAAGTAATCGATGAGTCTGTTATCCTTAAAAAGACCAACATCAAAAAGCAGCAATTATCTAATGCAAAAGCTCATTTGTATAAGCAGATTCTAATCAGTTTAAGATTGAATCCTTCCCATCACAATATAATGATCCAAATTAGGGAGCAATTGGATTTTGCTACCATTTTATACAATAAGGGATTGCATAAACAGAGTTTGAAAGTTTTGGAAAAAGCCAAAAATATGGCACTTCAAAATTTTGAGAATAACCTTGCATTTGAAATAGTTGAGCTCGAAAAGGCTATAGAATCTCAATACATTACGCGTAGTATGAGTTCGAGGGCCGATGATCTTACTACTCAGTCTGAGATGCTTATAAAAAGGACAGTAAGGTTGAGTAAACTCTCTAATCTTTCGCTACAACTGTACAGTATGATGCTTAAGAAAGGCTATGTTAGGGATGATGAGGATTATCAGAAAGTAAAAAGATACTTTGATGATAATTTACCAATTTGTGATATTGAAGATCTTGGCACCAAAGAACGATTGTTCTTATACAAAGCTTATTTGTGGTACAATTTTATGACACAAGATTTTGTTTCCTGTTACAGATATGCTCAAAAGTGGGTGGATCTGTTTCATGAAAACCCTAAGATGAAAGAGACAAACCCTATTTTTTACCTGAAGGGAACCCATTATTTATTGGAAGCACTTTTTTTAATCCAGCATTCCAAAAAATTTAAAAATGTACTGGAGCAATTTAAAGCGGAATTTGATAATAGAGATTTCCATATTAATGACAACACAAGTAAACTTGCGTTTTTGATCTATTATCAAAATAAAATCAATCTATTCTTTTTAGAAGGTCAATTCACTAAAGGATTGGATTTTATTCCTGAAGTTCTGGAGGAATTAAAGATGTATAGAAAAAAATTCGATGAGCATCATATCATGGTATTCTATTATAAGATTGCCAGTTTGTATTTTGGAGCAGGTGATTATGACTCTTGTATTTTTTATTTAGAAAAAATTATAAAAAATAAAGAACTCAAAATGCGGGAAGATTTGCTTTGTTTTAGTCGAATTCTAAATTTAGTGGCACATTACGAAGCCGGCTTGGATGAAGATATGGATTATCTAATTAAATCCACCTACCGATTCTTAATCAAGATGGATGATTTGCATATTGTTCAGAAAAAGATAATTTCCTTCTTAAGGAATTTGGGAAATGTTTTTCCACATGAAATGAAGAAAGAGTTTGTTAAGTTGCATGAAGAGCTGGCGCCGTATGAAAACCATCCATATGAAAAACGGTCGTTTATGTATTTGGATATTATTTCATGGCTTGAAAGTAAGATTCAAAACAGATCGGTTGAATCTATTATTCAGGAGAAAGCCAGGATGAAGATAAAGTAGATCTTATTTCATCTATTGATAACAGTTTTAATCAGGAAGAATTCCTCGAGTCTCTCAGACTGTTTCGTAATTAAAAAAAACAGGTCATATTGAGCGAAACGCAGTGAAGTCTAAATATCTCATTGTTTGATTTTCAAAACATTGAGATTTCTCCACAAGGCAGGAATAACGCTAAAAATCTATTATGACACAGTCTGTCTGCCTCAAGGATAGTTTGTTTAAATAAACTTTAATTAACTAATCCTAAATTAAATAATTTTCAATATTTTTGTTTCATAATATTTACTCAAATAAAACAATGAGCACTTTTAGAATATATATTACTATTATTAATATTCTTGTCTTGATAAGAAGAGAATAGGAAGTGGTATATATTTTTAAAACTCAAAAAAAACTTCCTATTATCAGGAAGTTTTTTTTGTTATTAAACTTAGTAAATATGAATATGTAAACATCACTTATATAAGGCTTTAAGGTCTTTAAAATTTAACTGAATGTTGTAAAAAAAGAATATTTCTGAAAAATTTAGCAATCAAAGCTTTATAATTTTGAAGATTATTCAAGAAATATTATAATTGAATAGATAAATACTAAAGTTTTTTAATAAGAACCAGATGTTTATAAATGAGTTTTAAAAATGTTTTGGGTTTGTTGTTTCGGGTTTCCTCTAGAACAACAAATAATTAACAACAAACAATTATAATGGAAACAATCGTAAAACCTGCTTCGTTTAAAAGCGAGCCTCAAAAAAAAGTGAAAGAAAAAAAACCTATAAAAATGAATGGAGCAAGAGCTGTCGTTGAGAGTTTAATTGCTGAGGGTGTTGATTTGGTCTATGGATATCCCGGTGGAGCAATCATGCCTGTTTACGATGAATTTTATAAGGTACAGGATGAAATTCATCATGTACTGACACGTCATGAGCAGGGAGCTGTACATGCAGCGCAGGGTTATGCACGTACCTCAGGCAGGGTAGGTGTTGCAATTGCAACTTCAGGGCCTGGAGCAACTAACCTGATTACCGGTTTAGCTGATGCGCAGATTGATTCAACACCGATAGTTTGTATCACAGGACAGGTAGGTTCCAGTTTATTGGGAAGTGATGCTTTTCAGGAAACGGATATCGTGAGTATCTCAACTCCTGCCACTAAATGGAATTTTCAAATAACAAAAGCGGCAGATATTCCTGAAGTAATAGCAAAAGCTTTTTATATAGCGGGATCAGGCAGACCCGGGCCGGTTTTGATTGATATCACTAAGGATGCTCAATTTGAGGAAGTTGAATTTTCTTACGAGAAATGTAAAAAGATAAGAAGTTATCATCCTGTTCCCGAATTTGATAATGAAAAAATTAAGGATGCAGCCGAATTAATTAATGCAGCAAAAAAACCTTTTGTAGTTTTTGGGCAAGGAGTAATTCTGGGTAGGGCAGAAGAAGAATTCAAATCTTTTATAGAAAAAGCAGATATACCATCGGCGTCAACCTTGTTAGGCTTGTCGGCTTTACCAACTCAGCATAAGTTAAATCATGGAATGGTTGGAATGCACGGTCATTATGCACCAAATGTGCTGACTAATGACTGTGATGTGTTAATTGCTGTAGGGATGCGTTTTGACGATCGTGTTACCGGAAATTTAGAAACTTATGCAAAGCAGGCGAAAATTATTCATTTTGATATTGATCCTGCCGAAATAGATAAAAATGTTAAAACAGATGTTGCTGTAATTGGTGATGTTAAGGAAACTCTGGTGGAAATACTTCCGTTGATCAATAAGAATCAGCATACGGACTGGCAACAAAAATTTAAAGATCTTTACAAAGTTGAATTTGAAGAGATTATTGATAAACAGTTGAATCCGACCAAGGAAGGAATTACCAATGGTGAAGTGATGAAGGCGATCAATAATGAAACAAACGGTGAAGCAATTATTGTATCGGATGTTGGCCAAAACCAAATGTTTTCAAATCGTTATGCTGATTTCAAGAAAACCAAAAGTGTAGTTACTTCAGGAGGTTTGGGTACAATGGGATTCGGTCTTCCGGCATCGATTGGGGCTAAAATGGGAGCACCGGAGAGGGAAGTTGTTGTTGTAATTGGTGATGGTGGATTTCAAATGACCATCCAGGAATTAGGTACAATAATGCAAGCCAAAGTTCCTGTAAAAATTGTAGTTGTGAATAATAACTTTTTAGGAATGGTACGTCAATGGCAGGAGATGTTTTTTGACAGACGTTATGCAGAGACAGTTATGACAACTCCTGATTTTGGTAAGATTGTTGAAGGTTATGGAATTCAGACAAAAAAAGTTACAGAACGAGAAGAACTGGAAGAAGCAGTTGCTGAAATGATAGCTTCTAAAGAATCATACTTCCTGGAAGTTGTTGTGGAGAAAGAAGGAAATGTATTCCCTATGATCCCTGCAGGTGCAACAGTTTCAGATGTAAGATTAAAATAAAATAAGATGGAAAAGACTTTATATACCGTATCGATATACACAGAAAATAACATCGGATTGTTAAACAGAATTTCGAGTATATTTTTAAAACGACATATTAATATTGAAAGTTTAACGGTTTCGACTACAGAAATTGAAAATGTATCAAGATTTATCATTGTTTCATATATGACCGAGGAAAAGATAAAAAAGATCATTGGCCAGATAGAAAAGCAGGTAGAGGTGATCAAAGCATATTACCATACCAATGAGGAGTCAATTTATGTGCAAACAGCCTTGTTTAAGATCAAGTCGAAATTACTTTTTGAAAAAAGAGAAATTCAGAATATTATTAAAAACAGTAATGCTCAGATTGTAACAGTTTCACCTGAATTTTTTGTTATTGAAAAATCAGGAAGGAAAGAGGAAATTGAAGAACTATACCAAGAGTTATTTCCTTACGGAATTATGCAGTTCGTTAAATCCGGAAGGATTTCGGTTTCAAAGGAAGAAATGAGAATTTCAGAAATATTACAAAAACAATTAAACTAATAAATACAAAATTATAATACAGAATGGCGAATTATTTTAATACCCTACCGTTAAGAGAACAATTAGAACAGTTAGGGAAATGTAGATTTATGGATTCATCAGAGTTTACTGATGGAGTGGAAGCATTAAAAGGAAAAAAGATCGTGATAGTTGGGGCAGGAGCTCAGGGCTTGAACCAGGGTTTAAATATGAGAGATTCAGGATTGGATATTTCTTATGCACTTAGAGAAGGGGCGATAAAAGAAAAGCGTCAATCTTATAAAAATGCAAACGAAAACGATTTTGCTGTTGGAACTTATGAAGAAATGATACCCTCTGCCGATGTGGTTATCAATTTAACACCGGATAAACAACATACTTCTGTAGTGAACGCAGTAATGCCTTTGATGAAAAAAGGTGCTACTTTATCTTATTCACACGGTTTTAATATTGTGGAAGAAGGTATGCAAGTGCGTGAAGATCTAACCGTAATTATGGTTGCTCCAAAGTCCCCCGGATCTGAGGTGAGAGAAGAGTATAAGCGCGGATTTGGTGTTCCAACTTTAATCGCTGTACACCCTGAGAATGATCCTGAAGGAAAAGGGTATGCGCAGGCAAAAGCTTATGCAGTTGCTACCGGAGGAGATAAAGCAGGAGTTTTAGATTCATCTTTCGTTGCCGAGGTAAAATCCGATCTGATGGGTGAACAAACTATTTTATGTGGTTTGTTACAGACAGGATCTATCTTAAGTTTCGATAAAATGGTTGAAAAAGGTATCGAACCTGCTTATGCATCAAAATTGATCCAATACGGTTGGGAAACAATTACCGAAGCTTTAAAGCACGGTGGAGTTACCAATATGATGGATCGTTTGTCAAATCCTGCAAAAATTGAGGCATTTAAATTAGCTGAAGAATTAAAAGACATCATGCGTCCGTTATTCCAAAAACACCAGGATGATATCATCTCCGGTGAGTTTTCAAGTACCATGATGGAAGACTGGAATAATGATGATAAAAATCTATTGTCTTGGAGAGCGGATACAGCTGAAACTGCATTTGAAAAAACCTCTGCTACAGATGCTGAGATCTCAGAGCAAGAGTATTTTGACAACGGAGTGTTATTGGTTGCTTTTGTAAAATCAGGAGTGGAGCTTGCCTTTGAAACTATGGTAGAATCAGGAATTATTGAAGAATCTGCCTATTACGAATCGTTACACGAAACTCCGTTAATTGCCAATACTATTGCACGTAAGAAATTATACGAGATGAACAGGACCATCTCTGATACTGCAGAGTACGGTTGTTATTTATTTGATCATGCTTGTAAGCCTTTATTAGGTGATTTTATGAAAAAGATCAATACCGATGTAATTGGTAAAAAATACGGTGAAGGAAAAGATAATGGAGTAGATAACCAGGAGCTGATCGCAATTAACGAACAAATTCGATTCCACCCTGTGGAGATTGTAGGTTATGAGCTAAGAGAAGCAATGACCGCAATGGTTAAAATATAAAAAAGTTAGAAGACAGAAGTCCGAAGTTTGAAGAGACTTCCAGCTTCCGTCTTCGGACTTAGGTCTTTGTATATATCTATATTTTTTTACCCTCCGTAGCTTTAGTGAAGGAGGGGTTTGAATTTTCACCCACTTCTACTTTTGTAGGAGTGGGTGTTTTATTTTGAAATTTACTAAATGATATTTGTCAGAGATTTTTATTCATATAAAGTTATATTTGTCAGGTATAATTAATAATCTAAAGTTTTATTTATATCATGCGTAGATTTTTATTTTTATTAATTTTTAGTTTGATCAGTACATTTGGTTTTTCTCAGGAAGATCCTCGAAGTTTAGAATCTTCGAATGAACTTAAAGTAAATGTTTTATATCTTTTAGGTGGATTTCCTGAAATAACTTATGAAAAGATTTTAGATGAGGAATCTGCTGTTGGAATTTCTCTCGGTTTTTCTATTGATAATGATATAGCACAAAACTTTATAGCTATCCCTTATTATAGATTCTACTTTGGAAAGAAACGGGCAGCAGGATTTTTTATTGAAGGGAACGCAGCTGTTTTTTCTGAAGAATCTAACGCCTATATTGGAAGTAATAGAACTGAGGATGAATTAGGGTTGGGATTAGGTATTTCTTTAGGTGGAAAATTCTTAAACAAAAAAGGATGGATAGGAGAGCTTGTTTTTGGTGGCGGAAGAAATTTTATCAATGAAGATAAAATAAATGAAGCTTATCCAAGATTTGGAATTACTATAGGAAAAAGATTTTAAATAAGTTTTAAAGTAACTTTGAATGAAAAAAACGTTTTTAGTATTAATTTTATTTTTTTTAATAAATCTTGTTAGCTCTCAGGAAAAAGAACCTGCTTTAAATTCAACACACAGATTGGATATCGAATGGTGGAAAGAAAGGCATGAAGAAAAAATGTTGTCCCCCCAAATTAATCCAAGGTTGGTTTTATTGGGAAATTCAATTTTACATACGTTGGATTATTCCGACAGGAATGATGTATGGCAAAAATACTTAAGAAAATATCGTGCTTTGAATCTGGGTTTTAGCGGAGACCGAACCGAAAATGTGATCTGGCGATTGGAAAATGGAGAAATTGATAATGTAGAACCAAAATTAGTTCTGTTGCTTATTGGAACAAATAATACAGACGGTAACCATTTTCTATCGATAACACAGCCAGATGAGCTGCAAAATGCAGTGTGGAAGATCACAAGAATTATAAGAAATAAATTACCTGAAGCAAAAATTCTTTTGCTGGGAATCTTACCTTACGGATATAAGGCAAATTACCGTGATAATCTCAATAAGAAGACCAATACTTATTTAGCAGATTTCCCAAAAAAGGATGATAACATAATCTATAAAGATATTGGAGAAATATTTTTTGATGATCAGGGTAAAGTTGATAAAACACTTATGCCTGACTATCTGCATCCAAATGCTGCAGGGCACCTTTTGATGTTTAAAACATTAGAGCCTGTAATTGAGGAGCTTATTGGGGAATAAATTTTAGGATATTAAATTTCTAGTTCCTTCCAAACTACATCTTTTGGTACAGGAGATTTGATAGAAATGTTCTCCTTTTTTACAGGATGAATAAATTCAATTCTTCTTGCGTGAAGGTGAATTCCACCATCTTTATTGCTTCGGTTAAAACCGTATTTCAAATCACCTTTTATAGGAGAACCAATATTTGCAAGCTGACATCTGATCTGATGATGGCGGCCGGTTTCCAGATCAATTTCCAATAAAGTATAGTTGTCAATTTTATTGATGACCTTATAGTGTAAAATTGCTTTTTTACTGTCTTTTACCTCTTTTGAAAATGCAGTAGATTTATTATTTTTTGGATTCTTTTTAAGGTAGTTTGTCAATGTGTCCTGTTCTTTTTGGGGAGGATTTTTTACAACAGCCCAATAGGTTTTTTTAATGGTTTTTTCGCGAAGCATTTTGTTTAGTCTTTCTAATGCTTTAGAAGTTCGTGCGAAAATCACGATACCGCTTGTTGGCCTGTCCAATCGATGGACAACACCCAGAAATACTTTTCCGGGTTTGTTATATTTTTCGGCAATATATTCCTTAACAACATCACTTAAAGGTTTATCACCGGTTTTATCGCCTTGTACAATATCTCCAACACGTTTATTGATGATTATTATATGATTGTCTTCAAAAAGTACTTGTAAATTTTCTTTTGTACTATGCATTATGTATAAATGAATATGTAAAAATAAGGATTAAATTACCTTTCAATATTGTTAATAGTATTGTATATAACTAATGTAATAAAAAAAAATTAATGATCAATTAAACTATAATGGATTTTAGGTGTCAAATAAGAGAATGATAAAATATTAAAAGATGGAAAGATTAATGATAATTTTAATGATAGCTTTGCTTATTGGATGTGATAATTCCGAGGAGGCAGAAATAATTGAAGATTCTCTTTCAAATCAGGAAATTGAGGATTTACAGTTTTTAAAAGAAGAAGAAAAACTGGCAAGAGATGTTTATTTGTTCTCTTATGATCTTTACGGTCAGAATATCTTCAAAAATATCGCAAACAGTGAACAGATGCATATGAATAGTGTGTCTTTAATTATAGGAAAGTATAATATTGAAGACATGTCATTTGAAGAAAGAGGAAAATTTTCAAATGAAGTATTGCAACAATTATATAATGAATTAATAAATTTGTCGGAGAAATCATTAGAGGATGCTTTGATTGTTGGAGCAACTATTGAGGATTTGGATATTAATGACTTAAATAACTTTATCCTGAATACCAATCGGGTGGATATTGCAGAAATGTATCAAAAATTAAATTGTGGGTCCAGGAATCATATAAGATCATATACTATCAATTTGACTAACCTTGGTGTGATATATAGTCCTCAATATATTTCTGTTGATGAGTATAATGCTATTGTAAGTGGTTTCAGAGAAAAATGTAATTAATTAGTTTAAAATCAGAGTAAAATGAAAAAGAGTATAGTATTTCTATTTTTAACAGTATTGATATTTGTTTCGTGCAAGGAGAATAAAAAAGAGCTGACAGATGTAAAAGAAGAATTACAGAAAACCGATTCTGTTCAGGTTTCCGAAGCTTATACTTTATTGAAAACAAAATGTTATGCCTGTCATAATCCTAATGCAGAATCTCATGATAATATTATTGCGCCACCAATGGCTGCAGTGAAAAAAAGGTATTTAAGGATATATGATGAAAAAGAAAGTTTTGTTGAGGCAATTACAAATTGGTCAATAGATCCAAAAGAAGAGAAGGCAATTATGAGGGGTGCTGTTTCTCAATACAATGTAATGCCATATCAAAATTTTAAGGAGGAGGATATGAGAAAAATAGCTTCTTATATATTTGAAAATGAATTAGAGGTTCCTGATTGGTTTGAAGCTCATGAGGAAGAAATGCATGGTCAGGGAGGCCGTAGAAGGATGGGAAGAAAAAATAATTAGGAAACCTGCTTATTTATCTCATCAATAAAGTCTAACACTTCTTCTTTGCCGGTTTCATCGGTAGAAGATGTGATAAAATATTTTGGCATCTCTTCCCAGGTTTTAAGCATGGTATTCTTGTATTTTGCAATATGGTTTTGAATAACAGTTTTGCCTAATTTATCTGTTTTGGTAAAAATAACACAAAAAGGAATTCCACTTTCACCAAGGAATTGCATAAACTCTAAGTCAATTTTTTGAGGTTCGTGACGAGAATCTACCAATACAAAAGTACAAACCAGTTGTTGTCGTTTTAAAAAGTAATCCTGAATAAAACTTTGAAATTTTTGGCGTAAATTTTTGGAAACTTTCGCATAACCATATCCTGGCAGATCAACCAAAAACCAATTGTCATTAATAATAAAATGATTGATCAATTGTGTTTTTCCGGGCCTTCCTGAAATTTTAGCCAAACTCTTATTTCCGGTAAGCATATTGATCAATGAAGATTTACCAACATTTGAACGGCCGATAAATGCATATTCGGGTAAATTGTCTTTCGGACATTTATTTATATCGGTATTACTAATAACAAACTTGGCAGAGTTGATTTTCATAAAAATATAGCTAATAATTATTGTTTAGCCATTGTTCTAAATGAATATTGAAATCTTTTGGATGTTCCATCATAGGGGCATGTCCACATTTTTCAATCCAATGCAATTCAGAATTTGGTAAGAGTTTATGAAACTCTTCAGCGACTTCCGGTGGTGTAACAGTATCGTTTTTTCCCCAAATTAAACAAGAAGGTAAAGTCATGTTTGGCAAATCTTTTGCCATATTGTGTCTTATTGCACTTTTAGCAAGTGCAAGAGTTTTGATAACTTTACTTCTATTATTTACGCTTTCATAAACGTCGTCAACAATTTGTTTAGTGGCGATTTTCGGATTGTAAAAAACTTCTTCTGTTTTTTTCTTAATATATTCATAGTTACCACGTTTTGGATAACTTTCGCCCATTGAATTCTCATACAATCCTGAACTACCGGTTAAAACCAGTCCTTTTACACTTTCAGGGTTGAGTTTGGTGTGATATAAGGCAACATGTCCTCCTAAAGAATTTCCAATTAAAATATATTCTTCCAGATTTTTATGTTTAGCGAATTGTTTGACGAATGAAGACAGATTTTTGACGTTAGTTTTTAATAATGGTAATGTATATATTGGTAATTCAGGCATTAAAATTTGATAACCTAAAGTTGAAAAGTGACTGAAAACACCATCAAAATTACTTAAATCTCCCATTAATCCATGTAGGATGATTAACGGTGTGCCTTCTCCAGATTCTAAGTAAGAAAATTTGCCTTCCTTTTTTAGAGTATATTCCATTAATTAATGTTTCTCTTAAAATAATTTACAAAGATAAATATTTTGGTTCAAAGTACTAATTTTCTTCCTATTTCTAATAATAAAAAATTGATAAAAAGTCATAAACAACATAAGTAATTGTATGTCAGCGCAATAAAATTAAAAGTTAAAAGTTATTAACAAAGTGGTAAAAAATGGGAAAAAGTGGTAATTTTACGTATATTTGTCATAATAATTATTATTAAGTGGTAAATCTAATAGGTACATACGAGTGTAAAGCCGATGCAAAAGGCCGGTTGATGGTGCCCTCAACTCTTAAAAAACAGTTGATGAGTGTTTTGCAGGAGGGATTTGTCATGAAGCGTTCCGTATTTCAGCCATGTTTAGAGTTGTATCCGATGAGCGAATGGAATAAAATGATGGCAAAAGTCAATAAATTAAATCGTTTTGTCAAGAAGAATAATGATTTTATCAGAAGATTTACCGCAGGAGTGAAGGTTGTTGAGTTGGATGGATCAGGGAGATTGTTGGTACCAAAAGATCTGTATTCGTTTGCCGGAATTCAAAAGGAGGTTGTTTTATCTTCTTCGGTAAATATTATTGAGATCTGGGATAAAGATAAGTATGAGCAGGCAATCGATGATGCAGCGGTTGACTTTGCTGATCTTGCTGAAGAGGTTATGGGTGATATAAATGATGAAGAAGATGGAATATCATAATCCGGTTTTGCTCTTTGAAAGTGTTGATGCGTTAGCTATAAAGCCTGATGGAATCTATGTAGATGTAACTTTTGGTGGTGGAGGTCATTCAAAAGAGATATTAAACAGGTTGGGTGATGATGGGAAACTTTTTGCCTTTGATCAGGATGAGGATGCTTTACAAAATGTAATTGAGGATGAAAGGTTTGAATTGATTCCTCAAAATTTCAGGTATATCAAGCGATTTTTAAGATTGCACGGTGTAAAAGAAGTAGATGGAATTTTAGCAGATTTAGGTGTTTCTTCTCATCAGTTTGATGAAGAAAGCAGAGGTTTTTCTACAAGATTTGATTCGGATCTTGATATGAGAATGAATACTCAAAATGACCTGAGTGCCTTTGAGGTTGTTAATAATTATTCGGAAGAGGACCTGGCTAATGTGTTGTTTCAGTATGGGGAGTTGCGGAACTCGAGAAACCTGGCAAGAGAGATCGTTTCAGCCAGGGTTGAAAAAGAAATTAAAACAAGTTTTGAATTAAAAGAAGTTCTTAAAAAATATTTACCAAAAAGTAAAGAGCATAAAATTTTGGCTCAGATCTTTCAGGCGATCAGGATTGAAGTAAACCAGGAGATGGAAGTGTTGAAAGAATTCTTATTACAGACGCCGGAATTATTGAAAGAAAAAGGAAGGTTGAGTGTGATATCATATCATTCACTGGAAGACAGGTTGGTAAAAAGGTTTATAAAAAGTGGAATGTTTGAAGGGGAGCCCGAAAAAGATTTTTATGGAAATATTTCGGTGCCCTTAAAAAAAGTGGGGAAAATGATCGTTCCATCCAAAGAAGAAATTAAAGAGAATAATCGTGCGCGAAGTGCAAAGCTTAGAGTAGCGGAAAAGCTCTAAAGGGCAGCTCAAAAATAAAGGGAAAACAAAAAAAATGTCAAAGACCAAAAAAACACTTTACAGTATTTTAAAGGGGGGATTTCTTGTTGACAAGGACGCTCAAAAAAGTTGGGGCTTTATCATTTTTCTTACCGGATTGGCTTTGTTAATGATAGCGAGTTCGCATAAAATTGATCAGAAAGTGCAAAAAATTGCTGCACTCAATAAGCAGAAAAGAGAATTGCGATCGGAATTTGTGGCTACCAGATCAGATCTGATGAAGTTGAAAATGGAATCGACGATTAAGAGAGAGTTAGAAAAAAATGGTTTTTATACGTATTCAGATCCTCCAAAAAAAATAAAAGTAAAGATTAGAAACTAAACATGGCTGTAGAAAAAAAACAAATACTAAATAGAGCGTACCTTCTTTCAGGGCTTCTTTTTTTGTTTGCTGTGGCCATTGTTTATAAACTGGTCGAGATTCAATTTGTCGATGGTGATAATTTTAGGGGTTTAGCAGAGCAACATACGGTTAAGAAATTTGAGATCAAAGCAAACAGAGGCAGTGTGTATTCTTCCGATGGCAGTTTATTGGCGACTTCGGTTTCGAAATTTGATGTAAGAATGGATCCTGTAACTATCTCTGATGAAGATTTTGAAGCAGGTATCAAGGATTTGAGTAGATCTCTTTCCGGAATGCTTGGTAAGAGTGCTGGTTTTTATGAAAATTATATCCGTAAAGCCAGGGTTAACAAAAACAGGTATCTTTTTATTACCCGTAATCTTAGTTATAATGAATATCAGGAACTAAAAAAATTCTCAATTTTTAAATTTGGTACTTATCGGGGAGGCCTGATTATTGAGCAACGAACTGTAAGAGAGCATCCTATTGGTAAAATGGCCGAAAGAGCTGTGGGTTATGATGATTATCGAGGCAGGGTTGGAATAGAAGGGAGTTTTTATGAATTTTTAAGAGGTAAGAACGGGCAGAGGCTGAAACAAAAGATTGCTAAAGGGCAATGGAAACCACTTAGTGATAATAATGAAAAAGAACCTATTGACGGACGGGATATTATTACTACAATCGATTTAAATATCCAGGATATAGCACATCATGCTTTATTGGGTCAGTTAGAAAAATTTGACGCCGAGCACGGTACTGTTGTGGTAATGGAAACAAAAACAGGTGAGATAAAAGCAGTTTCCAATTTAGGGAAAACCAAAAAAGGTACTTATTACGAAAAAAGAAATTATGCAGTTTATGAATCACATGAGCCCGGATCTACTTTCAAATTGATGGGGATGGTCGTTGCTTTAGAAGATAAGGTGATTGATTCATCCGAAGTTGTCGATACGGAAAAAGGTGTGATCAAATTTTACGGCAGAAGTGTAAGAGACTCACATAGGGGTGGGTATGGTAAGATTTCTGCTGCACGAGCATTTGAGGTTTCTTCAAATGTTGGTATGGTAAAGATTATTGATGAGCATTATAAAGACAACCCCGAAAAATTCATTCAGGGATTGGAGCGAATGAATATTGGTCAAAAATTAGGTTTGCCGATAAAAGGAGAGGGTGAGCCTGTAATTCCTAATCCGAAAGAGAAAGGCTGGAATGGTCTATCTCTTCCGTGGATGGCTTATGGATATGGAGTTTCGTTAACTCCATTGCAAACGTTAACTTTTTACAATGCTATTGCGAATAATGGTGAAATGGTAAAGCCAAATTTTGTAAAAGAGATCAGAACGCAAAGTAATGTGATCACCACTTTTGAAAAGGAGGTTATTAATCCGAAAATCTGTTCGCAGGAAACTATTGATAAAGTTAAAGAGATGATGCTGAATGTGGTAAAAAGGGGTACAGCTTCGAATATTTATGATGAAAATTTTTCAATGGCAGGTAAAACAGGTACTTGTCAAACAGATTATTGGAAATCAACAGGAACCAAATATATCTCTTCTTTTGCAGGATATTTTCCGGCAAAGGATCCAAAATATTCTTGTATAGTGGTAATTCATAAGCCTGATAAGAAATTAGGTTATTATGGTAATATCGTTGCGGCACCTGTGTTTAAGCAAATAGCTCAAAAAATTTATTCGGAAACACCTGTTCAGGATGAGATTTTCTTAAAAGATCAATTAAATCCGGTTAAGGACAGCTATGAAAAATATTATCCAAAAGTGAATAAAAACTTTAAAACCATGCCGGATGTAAAAAATATGGCAGGGATGGATGCTGTGCCCTTATTAGAAAATTTAGGTTTTAAGGTAAAGGTTAACGGTAATGGGAAAGTTAGGTCACAATCTGTAAAACCGGGAAATAAAGTAGAAAAAGGTATAAATATAACACTAAATCTATCATAAATAAGCTTTGAGAATATTAAAGGACATATTGTATAGAGTTGCGGTAATTGCTGTTAAAGGCTCAACAGATATTAAGATCAAACAAGTTGAGTTTGATTCGAGAAAAGTTGAAGAAAGTACTTTGTTTGTTGCGCAAAAAGGACTTTCGTTTGATGGCCATTCCTTTATTGATAAAGCTGTTTCTCAAGGTGCTGTTGCTGTTATTTGCGAAGAGTTGCCTGAAAATATCCACAAAAAAATCACTTATATCCAGGTAAAGGATAGTAATAAGGCTTTAGCGATAATTGCATCAAATTTTTATGATAATCCTTCCGAAAAATTAAAGTTGGTAGGTGTAACCGGAACCAATGGTAAAACAACTATTGCAACCTTATTGTACACATTATTTAAAAATGCCGGATATAAAGCCGGATTGTTATCAACGATAAAAGTATTGGTTGATAATTTAGAGTTTCCAGCTACACATACAACACCCGATTCACTTTCTATAAACAGATATTTACATGAAATGGTTATACAGGAAGTGGAATATTGTTTTATGGAGGTGAGTTCTCATGGAATTCATCAAAAACGTACTTCAGGGCTGGATTTTGCAGGAGGAATTTTTACTAATCTTACGCAGGATCATCTGGATTACCACAAAACCTTTGCAGAATATAGGGATGTAAAAAAATCCTTTTTTGATAACCTTCCAAAAACAGCCTTTGCTTTGGTAAATATTGATGATAAAAATGGTTTGGTAATGTTGCAAAACACCAAGGCAGATAAATATACCTATGCATTAAAAACGATTGGCAATTATAAAGCAAAAGTTATAGAAAATCAGTTTGACGGCTTGCATTTGGATATTGATGGTAATGAGGTTTATACAAAATTGATTGGTGATTTTAATGCTTATAATCTGTTGGCTATCTATGGTGTTGCTGATCTTTTGGGAATAGATAAGATGGAAAATCTACGATTGATCAGTTCACTTGAAAATGTAGCGGGAAGATTTCAGTATACAAGGTCTGATGGTGGAATTACAGCCATCGTAGATTATGCCCATACACCCGATGCTTTAAAGAATGTTTTGGAAACTATCAATACTATCAGAACACATAATGAACAAGTGATCACTGTTGTTGGTTGTGGTGGAGACAGAGATAAGGGAAAGAGACCTAAGATGGGGAATATTGCTTCGGTTTTAAGTGATCAGGTTGTTTTTACATCGGATAATCCACGAACTGAAGATCCCGAAGAAATTATAAAAGATGTTGAAGCAGGTGTTTTGCCTGAGAATCAAAAAAAGACAATTTCAATTACCGATAGAAAACAAGCTATTAAAACAGCTTGTAAAATGGCAAATAAAAATGATATAATTCTAATTGCCGGAAAAGGACATGAAACCTATCAGATCATAGGTAAAGTAAAAACCGATTTTGATGACCTTAAAATTGTAAACGATTATTTCGAACAATTAAATAAATAAAAAAACATGTTGTATTATTTGTTTGAATACTTAGAAGAACATTACCATCTCAGTGGAGCGGGATTATTTCAATATATCTCTTTCCGTTCTGCTATGGCATTTGCTTTTTCATTATTTATTTCAACTGTTTTTGGTAGAAAGATCATTGATAAATTAAGAAGGTTACAGATAGGGGAAACAGTAAGAGAGTTAGGGTTGGAAGGACAAAAAGAAAAAGCCGGCACACCAACCATGGGTGGGGTAATTATAATTTTAGCCACTTTGATTCCTGTATTTCTTTTTGCGAAACTAGATAACGTTTATATCATTTTACTGATTGTTACTACGGTTTGGATGGGAGCTATAGGATTTGTTGATGATTATATAAAAGTATTTAAAAAAGATAAAGAAGGTTTAAAAGGTAGATTTAAAATAGTTGGCCAGGTTGTACTTGGATCCTTTGTTGGTTTAGTGCTCTTTTTTAATCCCGATGTTACTGTAAAAGAAAAACTTCCGGCAAATGAGATAGTACAGGTTGAGAATATGGCAGTTCCTTCCAACCATTTTAGTGAGGAAATGAAATCGACAAAGACTACAATTCCTTTTGTTAAAAACAATGAGTTTGATTATGCAAGTCTGGTTAATTGGATGGGTGAAGGTGCCGAAAATTACCTCTGGGTGTTGTTTGTGTTTATTGTCATTTTTATCATTACTGCAGTTTCCAACGGGGCTAACTTAACAGATGGTATCGATGGGTTGGCGGCCGGATCCTCAGCAATAATTGTTTTGGCATTAGCTGTGTTTGCCTGGGTTTCGGGTAATATCATTTTTGCCGATTATCTAAATGTAATGTATATACCTAACTCTGGAGAAATGACCATTTTTATCAGTGCTTTTGTTGGTGGTTTGGTTGGGTTTTTATGGTATAATGCTTTCCCTGCTCAGGTGTTTATGGGGGATACCGGTAGTTTAACTATTGGGGGTGTAATCGCAGTAATCGCTATTGCGGCAAGAAAAGAATTATTGATTCCGATTTTAGCAGGAATCTTCTTAATAGAAAATTTGTCTGTAGTGATGCAGGTAAGTTATTTTAAATACTCAAAGAAAAGAACAGGAGAGGGTAAGCGCATATTTTTAATGGCTCCTCTTCATCATCATTATCAAAAAAAAGGATATCACGAAAGTAAAATAGTTACCCGTTTTTGGATTGTAGGAATTTTGCTGGCAGTATTATCCATTTTAACATTAAAAGTAAGATAAGAATAACAAGTAAATTATAATTAATGAGTTTAACGGCATTTGTTTCAAAACAAAATTTTACTAAGAAAAACGCAATGGCTTCAAGTACAATGCACGAGCTGTTGAAAGTGAGAAAACAGACGATAAGAGATAGTTTCTCCCTTAGTGAGGATGATGAACACAGATTAGAGGATGTTCTTAAAATCAACGGGGTTCAATATATAAACGATTCTAAGGCAGTTAATGTAAATGCAGCATATTATGCATTGGATAGTATGGAACAACAAACAGTTTGGATCGCCGGAGGTTTGGATAAAGGGAATGATTATGATTCGTTATTGCCAATAGTTCGTGAAAAAGTGAAAGCAATAATCTGTTTAGGGGAATATAATTATAAATTATTAGAAACATTTGAAAATGTTGTTGAATTTATGATCGAGGCTACAGATATGAATGAGGCAGTTCAATTAGCTTATAGATTATCAGAAAAAGGGGATTCAGTTTTGTTATCTCCTGCCTGTGCAAGTCATGATAAATTTGAAAATTATGAAGAAAGAGGCAGGTTATTTAAACAAGCAGTAAGAGATCTTTAAAAAATATATTAGAAAAAGTATCAATGACTCAGATATTTAAAAATATTAAAGGTGACAAAACCATTTGGGCTATCATTGCAGCCCTGGCGATATTTTCCTTTTTACCGGTTTATAGTGCCAGTACCAATTTGGTGTATGTTGCCGGAAATGGTACAACTTTGGGTCATTTAGTAAAACATGCCGTTTTATTAATGTTTGGGTTTGCGATAATTTATGGTACACATAAGGTTCCATACAGATATTTTAGTGGATTTTCTGTTTTATTAATGCCGGTTGTTATTGCACTTTTAGTTTTTACACTAGCAAAAGGAACGGTAATTGGAGGGGCAAATGCAAGCAGGTGGATTCAAATTCCTATTGTTGGAGTGGGATTCCAGACTTCTACATTTGCAGTAGTTGTTGTAATGATGTATGTTGCAAGATACCTGTCTAAAAACAGAGATAAACAAATCAGTTTTAAAGAGAGTATTTTTTACTTATGGATTCCTGTCGGAGTTGTTCTAATGCTGATTCTTCCGGCTAATTTTTCTACAGCTGCAATCGCTTTTTTCCTGGTTTTGGTATTGACTTTCCTTGGCGGATACCCTTTTAAATTTTTATTGTATATCATTGGAATGGCAGTCATGGTGTTGGCTATTTTTATTCTTTCGGTAAAAGCTTTTCCTGATGCCATGAAGAATACCAGAATAGAAACATGGAATAATAGAATTGAGAATTTTATTTCGGGAGAAAGCGAAGAGAATTACCAGGCAGAGAAAGCAAAAATTGCTATTGCTTCAGGTGAGATCAAAGGAAAAGGGCCCGGAAAAAGTGTGCAAAAGAATTTTTTACCACAATCTTCATCCGATTTTATTTACGCCATTATTGTGGAAGAATTTGGTTTTGCAGGAGCAATTGTAATCATACTTCTCTACTTGTTCTTACTTTTTAGAATTATCATAATCACAACTCAAACCAAAACAACTTTTGGTGCTTTATTAGCGCTGGGTGTAGGAATTCCAATTATTTTTCAGGCAATGGTCAATATGGCAGTTGCCGTTGGATTATTCCCGGTAACGGGACAACCTTTACCGTTGATCAGTACCGGAGGAACATCCATTTGGATGACTTGTTTTGCTGTAGGAATTGTTTTGAGTGTGAGTGTTTTTAATAGTCGGACAGAGACCGAAGAAGATACAATAACAGAATTTGAAAACCCTTTAGATATTTTGCATGAAACAGTTGGTTAACATATTGTTAAGTGGTGGAGGCACAGGGGGACATATCTATCCTGCAATCGCTATTGCGAATGAGTTGAAGCGTAGATATCCGGAAGCAAATTTCTTGTTTGTAGGGGCAAAGGACAGGATGGAAATGGAGAAAGTTCCACAAATGGGGTACAAAATAAAGGGGTTAAATATTGCAGGAATTCAGAGGAGTTTAACGGCGAAAAATTTATCATTCCCTTTTAAATTATTAAGCAGTTTATTTAATGCAAACAAAATAATAAAATCCTTCAAACCCGATGTCGTTATCGGAACCGGGGGTTATGCTTCGGGGCCAACTTTGTTCATGGCGAGCAAAAAGAATATTCCTTGTTTGATACAAGAACAAAATTCTTATCCCGGAATTACTAATAAATTGTTAGCTAAAAAAGTTGGAAAAATCTGTACTGCCTATGATGGTTTGGATAGATTTTTTCCAAAAGAGAAAATAATCAAAACCGGTAATCCGGTAAGACAGGATCTGTTGGATGTTTCTGGTAAACGGGAAGAGGCGATAGCACACTTTAAGTTGCGAAAAAATAAAAAAACTCTGGTTGTACTGGGAGGAAGTCTGGGTGCGAGAAAGATCAATCAGATTATTGAAAAGAATTTAAAAGAAATACTCGAATTAGATGTCCAAATTATCTGGCAAACAGGTAAGCTTTACATAGATGAATATAAAAAATATGATAAGGAAGAGTTTGTTCAAACACATGCATTTATCCAAAATATGGATTTATTATATGCAGCAGCAGATATGTTGATAAGCAGAGCCGGAGCCGGAACGATTTCAGAATTGTGTTTGGTAGGAAAACCGGTGATTTTTATTCCGTCACCTAATGTTGCCGAAGATCACCAAACCAAAAATGCTCTTGCTGTTGTAAATAATAATGCTGCAGAAATGGTTAAAGAACCAGAATCTGATGAGAAATTTTTACCTGTTTTTAAAAATCTCATTCAAGATGAAACAAGGCGAAAAGAATTGTGTAAAAATATTAAGAAAATGGCTTTACCAAATGCAACAAAAGAGATAGTTGATGCTGTGGAAAGTCTGATAAAGTAAAGAAATTAAAAAAAGACCCTGATCAGATTCAGGACTATATAAAAAATTATGTGCTAAATACTATGGTAACTATGGCAATTTAAGGTATAAAAGAGGGGGTTAAACCTTAAAATTGCCATAGTTCTTTAAAAAGTTAGTACTCAATAAAATACATGTTAAAAAAATATAGTACACATATTAAATTTATTCTGTTGTTTTTGCTTATGGCCTTTTTATTTGGATTTGCCAAAATTAGAAATGCAGATAAGATGATAAACGAGATCGACATGACTTTTAAAAATGGTGAAAACCTTTTTATTACCTACGATTCGGTTAATAAATTGTTAATACAAAAAATCGAACCGCTTAAAAAGCAATTGATAGATAGTTTAAATTTGAATAGTATAGAAAAAGCAGTACAATCTAATGAAATGATTAAAAATATTGAAGTTTTTTATACAAGTGATGGGAAGTTAGGGGCTGAAATTACGCAAAGAACACCTGTTTTAAGAGTAGTTGAAGGCTTTGATTCTTATTATATAGATGAAAATGGATTGAAAATGCCTTTATCAATGAACTATTCGGCGAGAGTTCCGATAACTTACGGCAAATCTGAAGTAACAGAGTATATGCAAATAGCAAATTTTGCTAATAAGATAAGGGAAGATAGTTTTTTACAAAAGCAAATAATTGGAATCGAACAGGAGGAGAACAAACGAGTGGGTCAATTTAGATTAAAAACCAGAATTGGAGATCAAATAATTGTTTTTGGAAATTTGCAGAATTTTGAAAATAAAAAAAATAAGTTAAAAGTTTTTTATCAAAAGGCTTTAAAAGATAGTGTTTTACATAGATACGATACGATCAATTTAATGTTTAAAAATCAGGTTGTTTGCACTAAAAAATAATATATGGAAAACAACAACATAGCAGTTGGATTAGATATTGGAACAACAAAAATTGTTGCAATGGTAGGTAAAAAAGATGCCTATGATAAGATTGAAGTTCTGGGGACAGGAAGAGCTAAAAGTTTAGGTGTACACAGAGGTGTTGTTAACAACATTACTCAAACCATACAATCTATTCAGGAAGCTGTATCTGAAGCAGAAAATATTTCTGGAGAAAAAATTAAGAAAGTAATTGTAGGTATTGCCGGACAACATATTAGAAGCTTACACCACAGTGATTATATTACCCGTTCAAATCCTGATAGAGTAATTGATGAAAATGATATTGACCGTTTGATAAACCAGGTTTATAAATTGGTAATGTTGCCGGGTGAGGAGATCATTCATGTTTTACCTCAGGATTATAAAGTTGACGGTCAGGCCGAGATCAAAACGCCAATAGGAATGTATGGCGGAAGGTTGGAAGCTAATTTTCACGTTGTAGTTGGTCAGGTTTCTTCTATCAGAAATATAGGTCGATGTATTAAAAGTGCCGGCTTGGAACTCGGTAGTATAACGCTGGAACCTTTGGCCTCAGCAAATGCTGTATTGAGTCAGGAAGAGAAAGAAGCCGGAGTTGCCTTGATCGATATAGGTGGCGGTACAACTGATCTGGCAATTTTTAAAGATGGAATTATCAGGCATACGGCAGTGATTCCATTTGGTGGGAATGTGATCACAGAAGATATTAAAGAAGGTTGTTCGATCATAGAAAAACAGGCAGAATTATTAAAAACTAAATTTGGTTCTGCATGGCCAGGAGAAAATAAAGACAATGAAATTGTTTCTATTCCTGGTTTGAGAGGGAGAGATCCAAAAGAAATTACACTTAAGAATCTGTCTAAGATAATTCATGCAAGAATAATTGAAATTATTGAACAGGTTTTTTTAGAGATAAAGAATTATGGGCATGAAGAAAGTAAGAAAAAACTTATTGCCGGAATTGTTTTAACAGGTGGAGGAGCACAACTTAAACATATTAAGCAATTAGTAGAATATATCACAGGAATGGATACCAGAATTGGGTATCCGAATGAACATTTATCAGGTAATAGTGATAAGGAGTTGTCTAGTCCGGCCTTTGCAACAGCTGTTGGGTTATTGATGAAGGGATTAGCTGAATTTGAAAAAGAAGCTCAGGAAGAAGAAAAAATGACGCAAGAAATTACCGGTGAAGAAAGACCGGCAAAAATCGCTAAACCAAAAAGATCTGTTTTTGATAAATGGATAGATAAGTTTAGAGATTTTTTAGAAAACGCAGAATAAAGAAAACCCGATTAATTATAAAGAAATTGTAAACCTCAAGAATAGAAAGTTATGAGTACAGAATTTAACAACATTTCATTTGATTTACCCAAAAATCAATCCAATGTAATTAAAGTGATTGGAGTAGGAGGTGGCGGAAGCAATGCCGTTAACCATATGTTTTCAAAAGGTCTAAAAGGTGTGGATTTTGCTGTATGTAATACAGATGCGCAGGCACTTCACAATAGCCCTGTTCCTACAAAAATTCAACTGGGAGCAACCTTAACCGAAGGTTTAGGTGCGGGTGCTAATCCAACAATTGGTGAAGAGGCAGCAAGAGAAAGTGTGCAAGATCTTAAAAATATGCTCGACAGACGCTCAAAAATGTTGTTTATTACTGTTGGTATGGGAGGTGGTACCGGGACGGGAGCTGCACCTGTTATTGCTAAGATTGCAAAAGAATTAGACATTCTTACTGTGGGAATTGTCACCACACCGTTTTCATTCGAGGGGAAAATGAGAAACGATCAAGCACAAAAGGGGATAGATAAATTACGTGAACATGTTGATTCTTTGGTGGTTATCAATAATAATAAATTAAGAGAGGTTTATGGTAATTTAGGGTTTAAAGCCGGATTTTCAAAAGCTGATGAAGTTTTATCAACTGCAGCTACCGGAATAGCACAGGTGATAACTCATCACTATACACAAAACATCGATTTAAGAGATGCAAAAACCGTACTTGCAAATAGCGGCACTGCCATTATGGGGTCTGGATTGGCATCTGGTTCAAATCGTGCACAAAGTGCGATAACAAAAGCTTTAGATTCTCCATTACTAAATGATAATAAAATTACCGGGGCGCAACGTGTGTTATTGTTGATCGTTTCAGGAACTTCAGAGGTTACTATTGATGAGATTGGGGAAATTAATGATTATATTCAGTCTGAGGCCAGAACAAATGTTGATATTATCATGGGGGTCGGCGAAGATGATAATTTAGGAGAATCCATAGAGGTGACAGTAATCGCTACAGGGTTTAACCCAGAGTCTCAAAATGTAATCGCAAGTTCTGAAACCAAAAAAATAATACATACTTTGGTGGAAGACAAAAAGGAAAAAAAGCCAGCAATACAAAAACCTGTTAGCCCTGAAAAAAGGTATGTATTAGAAGAAGACACCCCTGTTGTTGAAGAAGATTTGAGAAATATTGAAGTTAATTATGAAGAAGTTAAACCTTATGCACCTGAGGTTAATGAGGAGGATTTTATCATTAAAAGTGTTACCCCGGAATTAGAAACAAGAAAGGAGGAAGTAAAAGATATCGAGCAAATATCAGATAACCAAATTTCATTTACTTTTGATCTGCCAATAGAAGAAAAAACAGTTAAAAAGAGAGAACAAAACACAGAAGCCTCTGTAAAGAACATGAATGTTTATGATATTGAAGAGGTGAAGTCAGAAGTAAAAGAAGAACCTAAGATTAGGCATAACTTGGCTATTGAAGAAGAATTTGCTCCTGAATTAAGGGTCTTAAATAACATCAAAGGGGAGAAAGATAATGATGAAGAATTGGGAATTAAACTCAAGGTTACAAATGAAAATGTAGTCAATGAAATCAAACCTGATATTAATGCTGAAGAAAGTGATGCTTCACCTTTAAACCTTACTATTGCGGAGTTGCGTAAAAGAGCAGATGATCGTAGAGAAAAAATGAAGGATTTTAATTATAAGTTTACCAACAGGTTAAATAGTAATATTGATGATATAGAAAGTAAGCCTGCATATAAGAGAATGGGTGTTGATCTGAATGAAGTTTCACACTCCTCTGAAAATCATCAAGAACAATCGAGAATAACATTGGATATGGATGAGAATGATGAAATACAATTTCGTTCCAACAATTCGTTCTTACATGATAATGTTGATTAATATAAATTAAATTTAGTATTTAGTTAGTGGGGGAATCCGGGATGCTTTTTTAGGTATTCCGGATTTTTATTTACTTTAAAATCAGCTTTTTAGATGTCTGCTTGTCGGTTTCATTTATCTTCAAAAAATATAAACCCTTTTCCAGATGGCTTAAATTTAACTGGAAATTCCTTTCGCTGATATTATTTTTTCTAAGGATCAATTTCCCTGTTACATCATAGATTGATATTTGCATTTCTTCAACACCTTGTCTGTTGATAAAAACAGTGCCGTTTGATGGATTCGGATAGACCATAAAAGTATCTTTATCAAACTTTTTTACTGCTAAAATTGCTGTAGCATCTATAGTGAAATTATCTATCAAAACTCCTTCTTCGTTAACAGCCTGATCTGAGGCAAATACAAAACGGAAAATAATATTGTTTTCATTTTTTAAGGGGGCTAAGTCATAACTGTATTCTTTTAAAGTCATGTCTTTTCCCGTCCATTGTTTACCTACAGTAATTGGCCTTTTTATATCCTTAAAACTGCTGTTATACCAATTAGGGTCGCTTGCAGTTCCCAGTATATTCCAGGTAACACCCTTATCAACTGAATATTCCATATAAAGTACATCCCAATCCAATTCAATATCAAAAGCCATATCAAATTTTAAAACCGGATTTTCAAGGGTTGTGAGATCGTAACATGGAGAAATTAAATAACTGGTAGTTTCATCGAAATAATTACCTATTAGATTAGTGATATATGCATTTTCAGAAATATCCTTAAATGTTCCTTGTGTAGCTTTTCCTTTTTGCCACAGATCATTGCTGCTGCCAATTGTTTTAACCAGCCATTCATCAGGATTTATGTCTCCGAAAGTGTTAATGTATTGTCCCCGGCCGGAATTGTTTACAGTAAACTTTGCTTTTAATGAATTGTTTTCAATAAAAGCGTCATTTGTAATGGTTGCATTCACAATTAATTCGTGTTCTCCCGGTGTCAAGGAATTGTTTATGGGTAAAGTAATTTCTTCACCATTATCAGTACTGATATTTCCTGTAAACTGATGATGGAAAGATTCTCCATCGATACTGTAATTAATATCGATGGCAGTGATAGTATTTAAACCATTATTACGAACAAGAATGGTTGGCTGGGCACTATTACACTGTATGCTATTATTACTTAGAATTGCTTCAAGCATGATATCATATTCAGCTTTTCTTACTTCAATAGGCGATTGCCATACCCCCCTTCCGTAAGTTCCGGCTGTTATTGTTTTTTCACTGGTATTAATTTCAAGATCTTTAACAGGTACATTAGGCAGATTCTTAGAAAATACTTCCCATTCGGTCATATTATCATTTATATGATACACACCCAGAGCAGTACCAACATACAGGTCATTTTCTAAACTTTGATTTTGATGTTTAATGATAAATTTGGGTTCACCTGGCAGATTCCTGTTGATGCTCATCCAGTTCTCTCCTCCATCAACCGATTTATAAACATTATTATTGTAAAAACCTCCTAAGGTTATATAAACAATATCATTATTGTTGTTATTGATCTCAATAGAAGTGATGCCTTCAGAGAAACCGGTATTCAATTCTGTAAAATTAATTCCTCCATCTTCACTTTTAAATATCTTTTTGGCTTTAGAAACATAAATTAAGTCATTATTTATATTTGAAATTTCAATAAAATCCAGGTCCCCGCCAAAAACATCACCGGAAACGGATTCCCA
>JBDLIB010000018.1:0-30976 GCA_039715085.1 Bacteroidota bacterium
AGTCGTAACAAAATCGTTCACCGGTTTTTGGGAGGATTTTGAATCTGTATTAAAATAGTCGGAAGACCGAAGACCGGAGTCAGAAGTACTTCAGCCTTCTAACTTAAATTTATGAAACGAATATGAATAAATTTAATCAATTATTTTACAATATTAAATGATTAAATTTTTCATGTGAGAGCGAAGCGCCTGCCTGCCGGTAGGCAGGGTTGCACGAGTTCTCAATTTTTTAATTAATCTATCAAAAGAATTACAAAAATTTAAACGAGTGAAAGTAATCTTAGCCGAAAAACCGTCCGTTGCACGGGATATTGCCAAAATTGTTGGTGCTAATCAGCGTCATGACGGATACCTTAGCGGAAATAATTATGCTGTAACCTATGCTTTTGGTCATTTAATAGAATTGGCAAATATCAAAAAATACCAGGAACATTTAAGCCTGGAAAATTTGCCGGTAATTCCCGAAAGATTAGATATCGAATTAGCTCCTGACCAAGGGAAAAGAAAACAATTTAACATCATCAAAGGCTTATTTAAAGAAGCTGATGAGATCATCAATGCCACGGATGCCGGTCGAGAAGGTGAACTGATCTTTCGGTATATTTATCTGATGGCAAAAACCAGGGTTCCTTTTAAACGTCTTTGGATCTCATCGATGACAGATGAGGCAATTAAAAAAGGATTTGCCACTTTAAAAGATGGTTTAGAATACAACAATTTGTACTATTCGGCAAAAGCAAGAGCAGAAGCAGATTGGCTGGTTGGTTTAAACGGTTCTATCGCTTTAACGCGAAGCGCCAACACAGGAAGAACCCTAAGTGTTGGCCGTGTGCAAAGTCCAACTGTTGGTTTGATCGTGAATCGATATTTGGAAAATAAAAACTTTGTTCCCGAAGATTATTTTACAATTTCAACTATTCTCAATAGCCACGAGCAGGATTTTAAAGCAGTTGTAGAAGGAAAATTCAGCAAAAAAGAAGATGCAGAAGCTGTTGTCGATAAAATTTCCGGTAAGGCAAAAGTAGAAGAAGTAGAAAAAAAGGAAACCAAGACCGGAACACCTTTACCTTTTGACCTGACTTCACTTCAGGCGGAAGCCAATAAAAAACACGGTTATTCTGCCCAGGAAACTTTACAATTTGCACAAAATTTATACGAACGCCATAAGATCATAACTTACCCCAGAACCGATAGCAGGTATTTGACTAAAGATATGGTAAATGATGTTTATCAGACTTTTGAAACCCTTAAAAACTATCAGCTAAAAAATTATGCAGAACATTTGGATGTTATTTTAGAGCGTAAAAATAAAAAGCCTATCAACGATAAGAAAGTGACCGATCACCATGCTATTATTCCTACAGGAAAAGATCCGCAAGGGTTACCCGAAGGTGAAAGAAATGTATATAAATTGGTTTTATTTCAGTTTGCCAAAGCATTCCACAAACCTGTTTTAAAAGATTCCACGAAAGTGGTATTAAACTCCAATGAAGTAGAGTTGATTGCACGTGGAAATATTTTAAAAGATATCGGATTTAAGATATTTGATGGTAAAAAATTAGATGAGGAAGATGAAGATGCTTTGCTGCCCCCTCTTAAAAAAGAAGATATTACAGAGGTAAAATCAAAAGAAATTGAAGCTAAAAAAACAAAACCACCTGCAATTCTAACCGAAGCAAGTCTGTTAAAATTAATGGAAACAGCCGGGAAATTATTGGATGATGAAGATTCTGATCTTGCTGATGCTATGAAAGAAAAAGGGATTGGAACGCCTGCAACCAGGGCAGGGATCATCGAAACTATTATCAAAAGAGGCTATATAGAAAGAGAAAAAAAGAAATTGATCCCTACTGAACTGGGAATAGAATTTGTAAAGAATCTCGAGGCTTTTGCTATCATGTCACCTAAACTTACAGGAGACTGGGAGCACAAACTGAAACAAATTGAAAAGGGTGAATTGGAATACAAGAACTTTTCTGAGCAAATAAAAGAATATACCCACCTGGTAACCGGACAAATGAAAGATTCGGGTACAAACTTTAAACAATTTGTTGATCCGAATTTACAGGATTGTATGTGTTGCGGAAAAGGAAAACTAAAGCATTCGCCAAAATCAGTTTTTTGTACCAACAACAAATACAGTAACGGAGATTGTAATTTTTACTTACCAAAAACCATCGCCAAAAAGAAACTCACCGATAAACAGATCGAAACACTTTTAACAAAAGGGGAAACAGGATTTATCAAAGGATTTATGTCAAAAGCAGGCAATAAATTTGAAGCAGCTTTAAAAATCAATAAAGAAACCGCCAGAGTGGATATGATCTTTAAACCGAGGGAAGAAGCGGAAAAGAATTCTTAGATCAGAATTATTGTTTTTTTATAAAAAGTAAGAATATATTAACTGATAAAGAAGTTATTTATGGATCTACAAACCCGCCTACCGGCGTGGCAGGTTAATTCAAGATAAGATAAAAAGAAAAATCCGCATTCCTGCCGTGAGGGAAGAGCAAAAATGCGGTAATCACAATTCAATTGATTTCATTAATTAGTCATATTATTTGAACAGAATTTCAGGGAAACTTCCATCCTTGAAAACATTTTATTGAAGTGACCTCCATCATGAATTTCATAGGAATAAGTTATCCCCATAGCATCAAGCTTCTGTGTTAAAAAATGATAAAGTTGGCCTATACCTAGTTCATCCTGTTCTCCTACATCAAAATAGATACCATTCAGAGACCCAAAATCGCCTCCATAAAAATCAAGCATGTAAAAAGGATCGTTTTCTACCCAGTGAATCCATACGTTAGGAATGATATTCCCTGACGGATATTCGAAGAATAAATCTACCATATACGGAGGATTATTCAAATTTGGCGACCATGCAGCAGCCTGACTATAAAGGGCACTGGTTAGAAATTTTGTTTGATCTGGCCCGTTCATACCATCAGGGTTCTCTGCTAAAACTATTGGAATGGAACCTGCTAAAAAAGCTTCAAGCAAAAGCAAACCACTATGAGAAGCTACTACACCAAATTTTCCGGAATGCTTCATACCAAGTTTAAAAGCAGCATACCCCCCTTGAGAATGCCCAATAAGTGCACGTCCATTTCTATCAACTATAGTATTATATCTGGAATCAATATAATTCACAACATCATTCACAATATAATCTTCGAAGTTACCATTCAAATCAGAATTAGTATACCAAGAAAATCCGTAACCCTTCTCACTAGCGGCATTTGGCATCACGATGATCATAGGATCAATTTGTTCCGTCTCAATTAGATTGTCAATCCATTTTCGGAACCCCTCCTGCGGAAAATCTGGATAGGTTGTAAAAGGTCCATTTGGATCTATCCATTGATCCCATGTCTGCTTATCAATAAAAGACTTTTCTGAGAAAGGAAGTCCATGAAGAAGATATACTACAGGATATTTTGTACTCCCATTTGGATTATATCCATCCGGAGTATAAATTGCAATATCCCTGACTGTTGAATTTCCAATAGGATTATTGGCAAGGGCATCACTTGTAATCTGCTTGTATTCCAGTTTACTGCCATAAACTTCTACCGGGTCATCATCATCGGAACACCCTATACTTAAAAAGGCAACAAGTAAACTGAAAAGAAATATTTTCGTTTTCATAATTTAGAATTTTAATGGTTAAATAATTTATCCTGAGTTTATAAAAATGAATCAATATTGTGAGATAGAGAGATTTTACTTTTAGTGAAAAACCCAGTTAAGTTTCGATAATAAAATTAACTGTTCTCAAGATGACCAGCTTGACTAATTGTTCCGAATATTTTACTATTCGTACCAAATAAAAAAAATAAAAAATAGAAAAAATGAAGGATGTTCTAGTTTACCAGTTTACCTCTTGCTTTGCTTGGAGCTATACCAAACTCTTTGGAATACACCCTGCTAAAGTGTGATAGATTTTTAAATCCCGTATCGTATGCAACTTCGGTGACATTGAGTTCTGTATTGAGCAATAACTCTTTAGCTTTCATTAATCGAAGTTTTAAAATAAATTGGTGGACACTGGTATCGGTAAGTGCAGCAAATTTTCGATAAAGTTGCGAGCGGCTCATACCAAGAGAGCTACACAACTCAGTAATACCAAACTCTTCATCACTGAGATGTAATTCCAACATTTGACATACTTTCATCATAAAATTATCTTCATTAAGTAAATCATCGTTTTCTGAGGATTCTGTAACACAAGGAATAGTAGCTTTCGCCTTGAATCTTTCCTGCAGCAATTTACGCAGTTCAATTAACTTTTCAATTCTGACAAACAACTCTTTCCGATTGAAGGGCTTTGCAAGATAAGCATCTGCACCTGCTCCCAAACCTTCCATTTTAGATTCTGTATCAGCGCGGGCTGTAAGTAAAACTATGGGAATATGGCTGGTTCGAATATCGTTTTTCAGTTTATAGCAAAAAGTAAAACCATCCATCACTGGCATCATAACATCACTAATCACCAGGTCGGGAATTGTCTCTATAGCTTTCTCGAATCCTTTCAGTCCATTGTTCGCCTCCACTATATTATAGCTGTCGGAAAGTAACGAACGAAGGTATCTCAAAACATCTTTATTATCTTCCACAATAAGTAGCATAAGTTTTCCGGTTTTTTTCTCGCTGGTTTGATGTGCAACCTGCTCGATATTATCGGAATCCATACTGGAAAGTGAAATTTCTTTTGACAAAAGACTATTATCTTCACTTGCTGTATTGGAGATAGGAAGTTGTACGGTGAATGTAGAGCCTTTACCTTGTTTACTT
This sequence comes from Bacteroidota bacterium, assembly GCA_039715085.1. Taxonomy (GTDB): domain Bacteria; phylum Bacteroidota; class Bacteroidia; order Flavobacteriales; family Flavobacteriaceae; genus Namhaeicola. Next base: position 4,801 of record JBDLIB010000018.1, read on the forward strand.
TGTACGGTAATTTCTCCTTTAAGCAATCTCACCAATTCTTTTGTTAAAGCGAGACCGAGGCCGGTCCCCTTACTCAATTGCTCTTTGTGATTATCTGCCTGGAAATACCTGTCGAAAACATTTGGAAGATGTTCTGCCGGAATACCTATACCAGTATCTGTAACTGATAAAATCATTTTACTTTCCGAAGCCAGGTCAGCTTTAGAAACAGAAACCTGTATCAAGCCATTCTCCTGAGTAAATTTAATGGCATTCGAGAGGAGGTTAGACATTATATCCTGAATCTTATCGGGATCAAAATCCATTCTGATTTCTTGAGGATCTGATGAAAATAAAAGACGAATATTTTTCTTTCCGGCAAGTGAGTGGAATGATTCCACAAGGTATCTCGAATAAACAGCAATATCATCCTGTATTAAATTTACGGGCATTGCATTAGCATCCAGTTTGGACAAATATAACATTTGATTAGTAAGGTTCAGGAGATCTTTACCATTGCGTTTTATCATTTCTAAACCTCCGGCAAACCATTTACCGGGGTTATCTTTAATCTGGTCTGCCATACCAAGTATGATAGTAAGAGGTGTACGGAATTCATGTGTAATATTCGTATAAAACTTCGTTTTAAACTCATCAAGCTCCTTCATCCTGATTTTTTCTTCCTGCTTAAGCTTCTCTACCCTGTTAGTATAATAGAAAAGTGCAAAAAAAGCCATAGTATTGGCAAAAGCAAACCCTACAGAGTAATAATATATAAGATAAGTTTCAGGAAGAACCGGCTGCATCAAAGTTGCGAGCAACATTAAGAATATATAAGATATTAAGATAACAAATGCACGTTTTTTATTAGGCAATGTCAATGCATACAGGGGGCTCATAAATCCTACATAAATTGCACTACCACCACTGAACAATCCTCCCATCATATAAACTTTTATAGAGCAAATCACAACAACTACAATTTGAACATACAAGGCAAATCCCTCGATCCCTCTTTTATAAAAATGAAAAACAAAAAGCCCTGAAAGTAAAGCAATAGTAAAAATGATATTCATAATTAATACTTCTACACCTTCCCTATCACCTATTATGCTACCTAAAAGTGTTAAAAAAAATAGACCTCCAACATTTATAAGCCACCATATCTTTTTATGCATAAGGGTTTCCTCACTATCACCGGGATAGTATAAGTACCTCTCTAACCAAGTGTTGAATTCATTAATCGTGGTAATCATAAACCTTTTTTTAAATCAACTTCGATTAAACAGCTAAGCTCTTACTTATATCAATAATAAGCAATGATGACGATCAATAAAAAAGCTGATTGTAATCAGTAAATTTTATAAAAATTGAAAAAAGGGCAGATTGAAAATATCGTTTTTTATAAAAAAGTGAGGGTCTGACTATTCTCACAACGAATAATAGTCAGACCCTCACTTATTTTGGTTTCAGAAGATGAGTTTGATAAATATAAAAATCAATAATCCCTATAAAAATATTCCAATCTTTTTCCTAATTGTGACAAGATTGGTTTGGTGAATTCTAAAAACATTTGTTGTGGAGGCGGAGGTGGCATTTCTCTTCTTCTGCAAATTTCATACTGATTTCCTGTTAAAGCACGCTCATCACCATTAAAATGGCCCCATTCATTGAACCACACATATTCTCCGGGAAAGTTTTGGTTTAACAAGCCCCTTTGATCATTGATATTTTGAGTTATCGTTAGATTGACCAATCCTTTAGAAATCACTTCCATTCTACTGATAATAACCTTGGCTTTTACAGTACCATAAACATCTTTTTTTGTTCTGTCATCCAAAGTTACTTCTCCAACTTTTACACTGTCTGCCTGCATATTTTTAATACGCTCAACAGTATGGGTTTCACCAACAATAAAATCTTCAAAATTTATTTCTAAATATTGGTCTGGGTTAGTGAAATTAATTTTATTAGCTTCATTAACCGAATAAAACCTAACAAACTGATTTTTTTCAATCTGCTGTAAATTATTATTCAATTCATCATAAAATGTTGCAGCACTTAAACCATACATCTTCGAATGTACCGGCTTAAAATCGGTAATAACATGTAATAAAGCCATATTATATGATTGCTCCAGTTTTTCCGGAACATCCTTATAATTTTTTACAAAAGCATCCGCATCCTGAAAATAATAATAGGCCTGTCGGGCATTTTCACGAGATCCAAGGCCTAGTTGCTCAACTCCTGCACTATACTGTTCTTCAGCTGCCAAGGCTTTTACTTTTGCCAGTTGTCCATAATAATTTTCAGGATTACGGATAATTTGCTTTGCTGCAGGACTCTGTTGAATTTTTTCATATAACCTGTTTAGATCCTCATAAGTATAGGCAGCCTGTGAATTAGCAAAACGGGGCTGTATCAAATTATTCTTTTCTATTTTGCTCAATAAACTTTCAACAGCCAAGGGATATGCCTGTTCTAAAGTTTCTTTGGCATTTTTATTATTTGGGTTCTTTTTTAGTTTTTCAACCGATAATAATACTGCATCATAGTAATTCCCTTTATCCAATAATTTTTGCGGGGAGGTACATGATGAAAATAAAGATCCAATAATAATTCCTATAATTATAATTCTAAGAAATACTTTCATATAGCTCAATTTATTTCAAAAGTTAGTTTATCCAATAACTTGAAATAATAGAAAATATTTTATAACCTAATAAAATAAAAATATCTTAAAACCAAATATCACAGAGGAAGAACTATGGAACCTCATTGGTTTTATTGAGATAAGTACATAATAAAGATCAAATTCCACTAAAATCTATATCCTTAAACTTCAGTGAAGGCAATCTCCATGACGAGTTCTTATAGACATCATTTCCAACTTCTTCAAGATTCATCCAAAGTTGCTTCGCGGTTCCTGTAATATTCATTTCTGAAACAGGTTTTATGATCTTACCATTCTCTATAAGAAAACCATCAATACCATATGAAAAATCACCTGTAGAAGCATTAGAGTTTCCGCCGTTAAATCCTGTTATAAGAATTCCTTTATCCAAGGAAGCAATCATTTCTTCTAAACTTCTGCTCCCCTTTTCTAAAACAAGATTGGTAGTACTACCGGAATTAGGATCCATATTAAGTTTCTTCCCATAATATGTATCGATAAGATAAGTTCTTAAAATACCCTTTTCAAAAATTGTACGTTTTTTCAAAGCTAATCCCTCACCATCAAATTGTCTTGAACCCCTTCCTGAAATAATAAAGGGATCGTCAATAAGTGTCAATTTATCTGAACCAACTTTCTCTCCTAGTTTGTCAATCAAAAACGAATTTTTTTGCTGTATGGATGAACCACGTATTGCAGATATCAGAGGCCCAAGACTTCCTGCTGCCAGTCTGTTTTCAATGATCATAGTCATCTTACCGGATTCAATCTTTGACTGTCCGATTTTTTTCAGAGCACGATCAAGTGCTTTGGTTCCAATCCCCTCCTTTTTTAACTTATCAAAAACTATAGCACTCTCACTCCATGAAGAACTAGGACGAGCATCACCTCCTTTTACAGATACAGAAGCACTCAAACTATAATAAGTATGGGCTGTATCACCCTTAAAACCATTACTGGTAACTTTTACACTGCTGCTCATATTATCATAGTAACTGGTAGTTACTGATATAATACGAGTATCTTTTCCAAGTACTTCCTTTTCAATATCGAATGCTAATTTTACTTTCTTCTGGGGGTCAATGGAAAGAAAATCTTTATCGAAAGTACCCAGATCCATTTTTTCTCCCTTGAAATACAGATGAGGTTCAGGTAAGGTCCTGAATTCATCTTCAGATAAGAATTTTGTTCCCTCTATCGCATCTTCAATAAATCTCTTTAATTCATCTTTATTATTCAATCTATTTGTCGAGTGTGAAGAATATTTCTTATCGACATATAAGTAGATACTCAAACCACTTTGTGTTGACTGCTGCAATTTATCTATTTTCTTATCCCTTACCTCAACTTTACTCTCCTGACTTTCATAGATATTTACTTTTGCTCCCTGAGCACCATTTGTTTGGGCATAATTTACTGCCCATTCAGCTAAAGAATATTTTTCCTCTTTGGTCATAATCTTAATATTTCAAATATTATCAAAAATTAATTCAAATAAAACTATACACTGGTTCCTCCAACAGTCAGTTTTTTTACAAGTATAGTAGGCAATCCCATCGTTACGGGAACTGACTGTCCGCTTTTACCACATGTCCAGGTACCGTTATCATTGAGATAATCATTTGCAGCCATTGAAATATCAGCCAGTGCCTGTGGCCCGTTCCCTATTATATTAATGTCTTTTATTGGTTGGGTAAGTTTTCCTTTTTCTATCAGATAACCTGATTTTACAAAAAATGTAAAATCACCTGCTCCAATTTTAACCTGTCCATTTGTGAAATTATCTACATATATACCGTAATCAACATTTTCGAAGATATCTTCACGTGTATGAGGTCCGGGCTCCATATATGTTGAACGCATCCTTGGCAATGGAACGTGCCTGAAAGATTCTCTCCTTCCATTTCCAGTAGGTTCAACCTTATAGTGGTTTGCACTAATACGATCATGAATATAACTGTTAAGAATACCATCCTTCACCAGGAAAGTCTTTTTAACCTCATTTCCCTCATCGTCAATATTAATTGCACCCCTGTCGTTTTCAAGAGTACCATCATCAATTATAGTTATAAAGTCCTCAGCAATTTTCTTACCCATTTTGTCACTAAAAATTGAAGTTCCTTTCCGGTTAAAATCAGCTTCAAAAGCATGTCCCATAGCTTCATGAAGCAAAATTCCTGAGCCACCTGCACCAAGTACTACAGGCATTTCACCTGCTTTTGGCTTTGTAGCATCAAATAAAATATTTGTTTTATCTACTACTTCCTTGGCTAACATTTCAATAAGATCATCTGAAAGCCATTCAAAACCTTTTCTATAGGAATATGAGCTAAAACTGTTTTCAATCTGATCACCACGTTGCATATTACAAAAGGCTCCTAAACTTACCAAGGGCCTGTAATCATATGTTAATCTTCCTTCAGAATTATAAAATAGCACATAGCTTGTATCATCGCCTATCCAAGCATTAACCTTGATAACTTTTTCATCATGCTCAAATATTCTATCATTAAGTTTCTGTAAAAAAGGAACCTTATCTTTCACGGATACATCTTCCCACTTCTGAGAGATCTTATAATAGTCTGCAGGAATCTTTTCGTGAACAGCATCAAATTTAAACTGACTCGGATTATTTGCAATATTGGCTGCCATCCTTGCTGCATTCAACATGGATTTTTCATCAATAGTTTCAGAATAAGCATAACCTGTTTGGTCCCCTTTTAATACTCGTATACCAACACCATAATCAACATTTGAGGAAGCCCTGTTTACTTTACCATCTTGTAGCCTCAAACTATTTGAAATTTTATGTTCAAAGAAAAGATCGGCATAATTACCTCCTTTAGACATAGCCTCTCTGATGACTTTTTGCATTAGTTCAACAGACACTTCAAAATGGTCTATATAACTTTTCATATCATTAGAAAATTGAAAGTTTTGGAAGGATTGTAAAAAAGGTGGCAATATCATAGTACCGGCAGCAGCTGCTGTACTTGTTTTAATAAAATTACGTCTGTTCAGTTTCATAAGGCAAAGTATTATTAATAATACAAAAGATCTAAATTAACATATTCCAATTAATTTAACAAATTAATAAAAAAATTGTTTTATATGCATCTGGTTTACTGTTATATACATTATAATTTCTTAAATAAAAAGGAAAAGTACCTTCACCTGTATTAATGGCTACTACAGACCACAGTAAAGAAAGTTTATTTTTTAGCTCAGTTCGATTTAAGCTTTGCACACAGTTTCAGATAATCAGCTAGCTGGAAAGCAAAAAGAAGCCCGTTTACAAAACAATAAAATAAAGATTAGTCCCCAATAAATATATTTAAAAAAACCTACTGGATTATTTTTTAAGTATATGAATTATAATATATTTACGTAATCAAATAGCTAATCTCTCCCTTATAGCTGAATATGAAAAATATTCAGATTTTTTATACACTAATATTAACCCTCACTCTGATTTTCACAAACATGGGAATCACTGTGGCAAAGCAATTTTTAAACTAAAAGTTAAGGATTAACGGATTCTGATAAATATAATCAAAAACTAACATTATCCGGCAAACAGCACTTATAAACATGTTTTTGTATGTATAACAAGTTGTCGCCAATTTGAACAAAATTCTTCTAAAAACTAATAATATTATGAAAAACAGAAAAACCATTCTTATAACCTCCCTATTGTCATTATTCTTAATGAGCAACTATATCCACGGTCAAAGTAAGAGTAAAGAAGAGTTAGGAAACTCTATAGTAGAGAGTGTTTTAAGCAATAACATAGACAGTTTTAAATCTCTATTGTTACCAAAGAAAGTAGTCTTAAAATTAAGGGGATATAATGATCCAGAAAATATAGATAAAGAAGAGCGAGATTCATTAATGACCCAATACGAGACTGCATATGATAATATGATTATCCCTCAATACGAAAAAAACTTTCTGGAAATTGTAAAACTGAATGAGACTAATGAAATAGATTGGAGCAATTTAAATTATGTGATTTTATATAAGTATTCGTCGAGAGAACAAGAATATATTCCCTTTTTAATTCATACAAAATTGAACAACTCAGATTATAATCACTTTTATTTCAGTGCAGTGAGATATAAAGGAGAGTGGTATTTGGAAGGCAAAATGGAAATCACAAAGGACGAGAAATATGCACCAAATGATTGAATTGATAAAATAACTGTAGGCAACAAAAAATAAAATAAATGAATTTACTAAAGGATATCAATATCTATATCAAGGCTTTAACTTTAAGCACTCTATTATGTTTAACTGGTTGTTCTGCTGAAAAAAATGAAATTAAAAGACCTAATATCATATATGTATTAGCAGATGATTTGGGTTATGGAGATATCTCTGCATTTAACGAAAATTGTAAAATTCCAACTCTCAATATAGACAAGATAGCTTCTGAAGGCATCATATTTACAGATGCACATACATCTTCTTCTGTTTGTACACCAACCAGATACGGAATTTTAACAGGAAGGTACAACTGGAGAAGTCGTCTTAAAAGTTCGGTTTTAACCGGGAAGTCAAAAGCATTAATCCCAAATAATAGAAGTACCGTTGCTTCTATGTTACAAAAACAAGGCTACAATACAGCATTTATTGGTAAATGGCATTTAGGTTGGGATTGGGCATTTAAAAATAACGACAGTTTAACAGGGGAAGGCTGGAATTATGAAGATTTTGTTAATATAGATTTCTCAAAACCAGTAACTAACAACCCTAATGACTTGGGCTTTGATTATGCCTACGGTCATTCGGCATCCTTAGATATGGCACCATACGTATATGTCGAAAATGGCAATGTTACAATGATTCCTGATTCGGTAACCGAAAACAAATCAAAATATTCCTGGTGGCGAAAAGGTCCTACATCTAAAGATTTCATTCATGACGATGTTACTCCTAACTTTTTTCGAAGATCATTTAAATACATTAAAGAAAGATCAAAAGAAGATGATCCGTTTTTCCTGTATTTAGCACTGCCTTCTCCCCATACACCAATTTTACCAACAGAAGAATGGCAAGATAAGAGCGGATTGAATCCTTATGGTGATTTTGTGATGATGATAGATGCTTATATGGGGCAACTAGAAAAAGTTATAAAAGAAGCTAAAATAGAAGATAATACCATTGTGATTTTTACTAGTGATAATGGTTGTTCTCCAGCTGCAAAAACTGATGAGCTAGAAGAAAAAGGACATTATCCAAGCTACATATACCGAGGATATAAAGCGGACATTTTCGAAGGTGGTCATAGGGTTCCGTTTATAGTTAAATGGCCAAAAAAAATAAATAAAGGAATTGTGTCGGATGAGATAATTTGCACAACCGACTTGATGGCAACTTGTGCTGACATAGTTGGATATTCGCTGTCAGATAATGAAGGGGAAGATAGCTATAGCTTAGTTCCTATATTGGAACAAACTAAACTTGACAAACCGGTTAGGGAAGCTACAATTCACCATTCTATTAATGGTAGTTTTGCTATCAGAAAAGGCGAGTGGAAACTTATTATGTGTCCGGGATCAGGTGGTTGGAGTTTTCCAAAACCAAATAATAAAGAGGTAATTGATTCCTTACCTAAAATTCAATTATATAATATAAAAAATGACCCTGGCGAAACTGAAAATTTACAAGAATTCAATAGTGAAAAAGTAGCCGAATTGAAAGCATTGCTAAAAAAGTATATTCTCGAAGGCCGTAGTACTCCCGGAGTGATTCAAAAAAATGATTCAATCGATTTCGAATGGAAACAAACTGAATTCATTGATCAATAGAATAATCGAATGATAACAAAGCATAAAAATATTAGCGGAGATAATTGGATTTAAAAGCTATGTAGCTTGCTTCTAAGTTCGTGCACTTGACAATGAAGTGCCCCAACAGCAGGATACTATTCTTATACTAATCCTTTATATGACATCTGAGAGTATGCCTTTAAAGTAGAAAAATAATGAACGGCACACTCTAAAATACTCCTAGAAAGCTGTGCTTAAATTCTTACATAATTTCACACTCGTACAACAAGGAATAACTATGAAAAAAATAATACTAACAGGATTAATTATTGTATTTGTTCAATCTATATTCGGACAAAATTATCACAATGAGTTCAAAAAATATTGTAAAACAAAAGACACCCTATCTCAAAGACAACTTTTAAGAAAATGGGAAGAAGAAAAACCAAATGAAGCCGAACTTTACACTAGTTATTTTAATTACTATTTTTCCCAAAGCTTTAGAGAAGTTGTTTCGATTAGTCCTAATCCGGATAAAGATGGTAATTTTCAAATTACAGACTCATTAAATAACATAAAAGGATATATAAATAGTTCGACAAGAATTATTGAAGACTATCAAAAAAAAGGTCTTGAATATATTGATGAAGGGATAAAAGAATATCCTACTCGTCTTGATATGCGATTTGGAAAAATATACTCACTCGGACAATATAAAGATTGGAACAATTTCACAAATGAAATTCTTAAAACAATAGATTATTCTAATGTCATTAACAATCAATGGACCTGGACATATAATGAATCAGTAGAAGATTCTAAGAATTTTTTCTTATCCGGAATCCAAGATTATGTCTTACAACTTTATGAAACTGGTGATGATGATCTTTTGAAAAATATGAGAGAAATTTCACAAAAAGTATTAGAATATTATCCTAATCACGTGGAAAGCCTATCAAATATTTCAATTACATATTTATTAACTAGAGAATATGATAAAGGAATTGAAGTACTCCTAAAAGCAGAAAAAATAAATCCTAAAGATTATATTGTGCTTAGTAATATTGCCCATGCATATAAATTACAAGGAGATAAAGAAATGTCTATAGATTATTATGAAAAGACCATGAAGTATGGTGATGATCAAGCTAAAGAATTTGCAAGAAAACAAATTGAAGAATTAGGAAATTAATAATTACCAGCACCAATAAAAGTTAAAACCTATAGCGATTTTTAGTTTTTTTAAAGGAGTGTAAATATTTAAATAACAATTAATTACCGACAATAAGAGTTGGTTTAATTTATTTAAAAAAAATAGCAGAAATCGCCAATTAATAATATAAAAAATTTAATAAAAGCTTAATTAAGCAAAAAATGTAATACTATGAAATCATATATTATAAGCATCTTTATAAGTTATTTTTTCTTAAATATCTTATCTGCACAAGACAGGATTACCGGTGAAACTTCTTCTACAAGATCCGTAGTTCTGGCTCAAAACGGAATGGTTGCAACAAGTCATCCTCTGGCTACTCAAATAGGGCTTGATATACTCAAAAACGACGGAAACGCAATAGATGCTGCAATTGCAGCCAATGCTGCATTAGGATTGATGGAACCTACCGGGTCAGGTATTGGCGGTGATCTGTTTGCAATTGTATGGGATGCCAAAACTAAAAAGCTTTATGGCCTTAATGCCAGTGGTAGATCACCAAAAAGTTTAAAACTGGAATATTTTGAAAAAAAAGGGATGAAAAAGATTCCTGCTCTAGGACCTTTGCCTGTCAGTGTTCCCGGTGCTGTAGATGGGTGGTTCGAATTACATCAAAAATTTGGTTCAATGGAGATGGATAAAATATTGGCTCCTGCAATATCATACGCTGAAAACGGTTTTCCTTTAACTGAATTGATATCATATTATATTGAAACTTCAGTAGATCGTTATTTACGTTTAGCTTTTGAAAATATTGAAGATACATATATCAATCAAAACAATAGAAAATTACCCAAGGAAGGTGAAATATACAAAAATCCTTATCTGGCTAATACTTACAGAAAAATTGCCAAAGACGGCCGTGATGCTTTTTACAAGGGGGAGATAGCAAAAACTATAGCAGACTTCATCCATAAAGAAGGTGGTTTTCTTTCTGAAGAAGATCTGGCTTCACATAAATCTGAATGGGTAGAGCCTGTTTCAATAAACTACAGAGGTTACGATGTTTGGGAGCTCCCCCCTAACGGACAAGGTATAGCAGCTCTCCAAATGCTACAAATTCTGGAAAGATATGACTTTTCAGAAATTGAATTTGGTAGTACAGAGCATCTTCACCTCTTTACAGAAGCTAAAAAACTGGCATTTGAAGACAGAGCCAAATATTATGCCGACATGGATTTTGCAAAAGTTCCTGTTAAAGAATTAATATCCGATAGTTATGCCGATCAAAGAAAGAAACATATCGGAGAAAGAGCTTCCAGCTATAAAGCAGGTGAAATAAGTAAAGGAGAAACTATTTATTTGACTGTTGCTGATAAACACGGAAATATGATTTCTCTAATACAAAGTAATTATCGGGGAATGGGTTCAGGAATGGCACCACCAAAGCTGGGTTTTATGCTTCAGGATCGTGGAGAATTATTCAGTTTGAAAAGAGGACAGGCGAATACTTACGAACCCGGTAAGAGGCCTTTCCATACCATTATTCCAGCTTTTATATCCAAAGATGGTGAGCCTTTTATAAGTTTTGGTGTTATGGGAGGAGATTTTCAACCTCAAGGCCATACCCAGATTGTAATGAATATCATTGACTTTGGAATGAATTTACAGGAAGCAGGAGATGCCCCTCGCTGGGATCATACGGGCTCATCAACACCTACAGGAACTCTTACAAAAAGTAAAGGTGAAATACGAATTGAATCAGGTATTCCGTATAAAACCGTAAGAGGACTTATGGAAAAAGGACACAAGGTTGGATTTGGCAGAGGAATCTATGGAGGCTATCAGGCAATTATGTGGGACAAAGAAAATAAAGTGTACAGAGGTGCTTCTGAAAGCCGGAAAGACGGACAAGCTGCCGGATATTGATTTTAAGACTGGAAGTAAGCATTTATCTACTTGTATATGTATCGTGTTAGCTACAAGTAAAAAAATATAAAATGAAGTCAGAACAAAAAGATTTTTTCTTAGAAAAAGCAAAGAATTATGATAAAGAAAAGAAACGAGTTGATAATGTTACAAATATTGCCAACCTAATATTAAAGGAAATTGAATATCAGAAAGATTTTAGTATTCTAGATTTTGGTTCTGGCACAGGACTATTATTGTCAAAAATTGCACCACATGTTGGTAAAATTACAGCTGTAGATATTTCAAAATCAATGAATGAAGTATTAAAAAGTAAGCAACATACAATAGACTGCACTCTTGATATCATAGATATTGATCTGTCCAGAGAGAATCTAAATCAAAAATTTGATGGTATTATTTCTTCAATGACAATACATCATGTAAAGGATATTGTAAAATTATTCGAGAAATTTTATACTATCTTAAATGAAAATGGGACAATTGCTTTATCTGACTTAGACAAAGAGGATGGCACATTCCATAAAGCAGATACTGGAGTATTCCATCATGGTTTTGATAGAGATGAATTTGTAAATATTGCTAAAAGCGTAGGATTTAAAAATTTAAAGATACAAACAGTAGGTCTTGTTGAAAAGCCATATGGAAAATATCCTGTTTTTTTATTAACCGGGAATAGGTAAAAATTAAATCCTACTTTTATTCTTGAATTATTAATACTCTGCAGATTCAAATATAAAATTGAAAGCCTTTCCATTATCGAATAATCTTTTGTTTTTCTCTAAGTAATAAACAAATACTCTTCAATAAAAACAGGGCACAAATTATCAACAAAAATCAGACACCTTATCTCTATTGATTGCAAATAAAGAATACTATATTGTTTTTAATTCTAAAGTATTGATATTCAGCTGACACAGAAGAGTTCAAACCTTCGACTACCTGATTTCTAATTTCAATTTAAAATAATTGGTTTTAATTATTTTTTAGTAGAAACCAGGAGGCCCAATGGATGAATTTTATCGAAATTTATATAATGCACAACGAGTGTTAATAATTTAAGATAAAACGTAAAGATTAAAATAAGTAAGATGTTTTTAAAGGGTTTTAAATGCTCTATCTTTGGACTTTGTTTATTTTGAGTTCTATGAAGGAAAAGTTTAAACCTATAAATATATTTCCGGCTCCTGACCGTAAACCAGATCAAAAGAGTGTTTTGGAATTGCACTGTGAGCCCATTAAGAATGTGCGAATTGCATTTATTGGCCTAGGGATGAGGGTTTCTAATGCCATTAAACGATTTCAATATATCGATGGAGTAACCATTGTTGCAATCTCGGATGTTGTTAAGGAAAAAGTTAAAAAAACAGAATCAATATTAAAAGAAAATAGTCAACATGAAGTCGATAAATATTATGAAGATAATGACTGGAAAATAATTTGTGAAAGAGAAGACGTTGACCTGATATATGTGTCAACACATTATGAATTACATACACCCATAGCTGTTTATGCTATGCAATGTGGAAAGCATGTAGCTATTGAAGTACCTGCAGCTTCAACAATTGAAGATTGCTGGAAACTTATTGATACAGCCGAGCAAACTCAAAGACATTGTATGATGTTGGAAAATTGTAATTATGGCAGATTTGAATTAGCAACTTTAAACATGGTTCAACAAGGTGTTTTAGGTGAAATTATTCATGGTGAAGGAGCTTATATTCACGATTTGAAAGAGATTCTTTTTAATGAGAATGCCGGTTATTGGAATATGTGGCGTTTGAAACAACATACGGAGAAGAATGGAAATTTATATCCTACTCACGGCATGGGGCCGGTATGCCATAGTATGGGTATACACCGGGGAGATAAAATGGAATATCTTGTTTCAATGTCAACAAATCAGTTTGGGCTAACTAAATATGCGCGTAGAAATTTTGGAGAAAATTCTGAATATGCAGAACGTGAATATAGAAATGGTGATATGAATACTACTATAATCAATACTCTAAAAGGAAAAACCATACTTTTACAACACGATATTACAAGTCCGCGTCCCTATAGCAGAATACACATGTTAAGTGGCACTAACGGTTTTGTTCGTAAATGGCCTGAACGAAGTATTGCTCTAGCTCCTGATAGTAAGCAAAGTTTAAGTCAAAGCCAGATCCAAAAAACTTTGAGTAAATATGAACACCCGGTTTATAAACAGGTAAATAACGACCTGTTAAAATATTCTCAAACTGAAGATGCAATTGCAAAAAATGAAGGAATGGACTTTATAATGGACTACCGTTTAATCCATTGTCTGCAAAATGGATTACCTTTAGATCAGGATGTTTATGATGCGGCTGAATGGTCGGCTATTATCGAGCTATCTGAATATTCGGTAAACAATTGTAGTGTTCCGGTAAAGATACCTGACTTTACCAGAGGTGAATACAATAAAATAAAAAAGGTTACTTATTATATTGAAAAAGACAAATAAACAACAATATTAGTAAGGTATGCGAATCAAGAGTTGGGTATGGATAATTCTTGACTTGACCTCAGTCCGAAGGGGTTTGGAGGTAAAATGAATCAAAAATTAATAGCGATTTACTTTACTATATTATCTTTAAATATTACGGTGCTCTGCACCTAAATCAATCATACCTATTGAATTTCTACAGATATTATGCAGCTCTGCTGCTTATTTAATAAAGGTTTAGGAATAACAATTTTTCAGGTGCAGAGCACCGTGATATTTAGGATAGCACGAATATTTTTCGAAAAGAATTCCTTGCCTGCCGCAGGCAAGCTCAAGGCAACCCTTGATTGGCATAAGGTACTTTAATTAACCCGCAATATTCATTGCAAATTATTTTTATTTGATTTAATATACTCATATACAGTAGTATAAGGTATTTTTTACATAAAATACAATACCCAATTTTGGGTGTAGCTTATTTTCAATACTTTTTATACTGATTTTTTACTGTTTTTTATTCTCCAATTATTCACCTTATGCCCCCAAACAGCAAAGAAAAGTATTATGATATAGCAAGGTAAAAGTATCCAATAGCTCATTGTTGAAGCGCTTGACAACGCTTCTGCTTCATTGATTCCATCAATCATCAATTGATACTTATTTTCGTCAACTAACCTGCCGTATAAAGGGGGAATGATGGCTCCACCCGAAATAGCCATAATCAGCAATGCCGATGCAGTTTTTGTAAACTTTCCCAACCCTTTTAGAGTCAAGGGCCAGACTGCAGGCCATACAAGGGCATTTGCGATTCCAAGAGCTGCTACGAAGAGTACCGAAGTGAATCCTGTAGTAAAAAGGATACATATACTAAATATTATTCCAAGAATAGCACTGATAATCAATGCGGTTCTCTGCCTGATATATTTGGGTATTAATACTACACCCAAGGCATAGGTCATCACCATTGCCAAAAGCGTCATTGTAGTGAAGAATTTGGCTTTTTCGGCAGTAAAACCCAAGGATATCCCATAAGCTATTATCGTATCCCCTGCAATAACTTCGGCGCCGACATATACAAAAAGTGTCAATACTCCAAACCACAAATGTGGAAATTGAAAGATACTGTTTTTAGAATTTTCTGTATCTAAATTTTGTTCAATAGGCTCCGGTTCAACATGTGGAAGTGGTGCTTTCCGAATCAAAATACCCAATAAAAACAATACGACAGCCATGACCAGATAAGGGATAAAAACACTATCGGCCATGGTATCCAACAAGGCTGCTTTTTCTGCTTCTCCTGCAGTTTTCAATTGTTCTTTAACACTATCAATTCCTGATAACAACAAAGCTCCAAATATCAGGGAGCCTAATGCCCCGGCCGTTTTATTTGCTATTCCCATTATCGCAATTCTCTTAGCACCACTCTCCAAGGGGCCTAATATTGTTATATATGGGTTCGCCGCTGTTTGAAGAATAGTCATGCCTGTACCTTGAATAAAAATTCCGGTCAAAAATACCCAGTAGGTTCTTGCTTCTGCTGCCGGAATAAAAACCAATGCCCCTATGGCCATAATAAAAAGACCCAGCGACATCCCTTTTCTATATCCGATTCTATTAAGAACCCATGAAGAAGGCAAAGCCATTACAACAAAAGAAATGTAAGATGCTGTAGCCACCAAATACGATTGGCTCTGAGTAAGTTCATTAATTGTTTTCATAAAAGGAATTAATGCTCCATTTATCCATGTTACAAAACCGAATATGAAAAATAATCCTGCGATTATCAGAATGGGAATTATTGAACTTTTAGGATTATGGTTGTCTTTATTCATGAGTATTAATTTTTTTGTTGATTATCGTTTTTGAATACCGTTTTTTCGATCTAATTTTTTAATTTGGTTTCACCAAGTCACACATCTCATCGTACACTTCCATCAGACTGTCAATTAATTTGAATTGATTTTTAGCACGCACCAGGTTGTGATCAGTATAGGCTGTTTTGTAATAAATGTCGTTGTTCAAATAATCGGTTAAGAATCGCAATCCCATTATGAAAATCATGGTCTTGGCCGCCAAAGGAAGATATTTCAGTTCAATTTCGTTCAGTGAGTCTTCCATCTCGCCTAAAAACCCCTTTAGGTAGGCTTTGTAAAAAGTAAAATTGAAATGCACTTTATCCAGGTTTTTTTCGTCCTCAGCAGCTGTATTGCATATCGTTCTTATTGCATCTCCAAAATCATAATGCACTATTCCCGGCATCACGGTATCTGTATCGATTATGCATAAGCCTTTTTGATTTTTATCAAATAAAGTATTCGATATTTTAGTATCATTATGAGTCACACGTAACGGTATTTGACCTGATTCTTTTAGATTTTGAAGAATATGCATTTCATCTTTCAGATCATTAATTTTTTTAATATAAATATCCGCTTGTTTTAGTCTATCCGAACTCGCCTTTTTCATTGCCTGGTCAAATTGCTCAAACCTGTAAGACATGTCATGAAACTTTGGGATTACCTCTGTTAGTTTTGCAGCATCAAAGTCACTTGTAAGATTTAAAAACTCTCCTAACAATAATCCACCTTCATAGGCAATCTCTTTATCTTTGACTGTTTCATAAGTAAGACTGTCGTCAATGAAAACCATTAAATTCCAGTAAGTTTCATTTTGTTGTAAATAGTAAAGCTTATTCTCATTAACCGGAATGAAGGTTAACACTTTCCTTTGTAAAATGTTAGCAGGTAGGTGTCTTAGTTTGTTTTTTATATGCTCACTGACATATACTTTATTTTGAACCAGCCCCGGCACATCTTTAAATATGTTATGGTTGATTCGCTGCAAAATATAATAAGGTTTTTGTGAGGTCTCAATCAAGTAAGTATCATTGATATGTCCTGAGGTCAATTCTTTAAAACCCATAAATTGAGTACCATGATCAAAGGCGTCAAATATTCCTTTAAGTTCGTTTGTTTTATTTCCTACCATAATGATTCCGGATATACTTTTGTTTTTTTTAAGTTTTCAATTTCCTTCTGCACATTGATTTTATCTTCTTTATAGGTAACACCGAACCATTTAGAATCTGATGTTAGCACATGTACTACAGCACCCAACCTTTTGATCGATTGACTTATAATAATCGGTATGAAAAATTCTGTTTTCAGTTCTTTACCGGATTTGTCTAAAAATTCAAGAAAAAACTTTTCAGATAAATCAAATACTTTGGGTGTAAAACCCCAAAAATTCATCGACACAACCGTATTAGGCTCTATTGATTTGGAAATACTATCAGAAGTTTTATAAATCAGCTGATTGTTGATTGATTCGATGTGAGTCCGTTCAATAACATCTAACAGTTGATCTTCTGAATTCACTTCACACACACCTCTTGAAACATACCCGTGATCTGTAACTGTATTCTTTAAAAGATAAGCAACCATACTGAAGTTAAGCGATTTTTCATCTGTTTCCTGCAACTGATTTACCATTACTTCAAAGGCTTCTCTACCATAAAAATCATCGGCATTAATAATGGCAAAGTTCTCATTAACTTCTTCTTTTGCCATCAATAAGGCATGGCCTGTACCCCATGGTTTTTCCCTTTCCGGGTTAAAATACTTAGCTGGAACATTTTCAGTATCCTGGAATACATATCGTACCTCAATTTTATCTTTCAATTTAGAATCAAAAATCTCTTTAAACTCTTTTTCAAAGCTTTTCCTAATTATGAAGACAATTTTTCCGAATCCGGCTCTTATAGCATCATATAATGAAAAATCTATAATCGTATCTCCCTCAGGAGTAAATGTATCCATCTGTTTCAATCCACCATAACGGCTACCCATTCCGGCAGCTAAAATGACCAATGTTGGTTTTGGTTCTCTCATTATTGATATTAATTTTTAAAATTAGAGGGGAATTTAGTAATTCTTCCCTTTAAAAAGGACAAAGTTAAAAAAACCTTGTCCTTTTCAGACATTAACTCAATATATTAAACTCAAACAATTATTTTAATAAACTTAGTTTTTGATCCAGAACGCATGGAATTGAATGAAAGCTTTCAGATTCTTTCAGCAATTTCGACTACATCGAATTCAAAAATAGGCCTAGACTTCCTCTAGTTCATATTTATTCCTTAAACAATGAAGCATGTCTTTTGTCATACTTTCAAGATCAAATTTATGCTCCCAGTTCCAATCTTTTCTGGCTTCGGTATCATCAATGCTTTGCGGCCAATTATCAGCTATTGCCTGCCTGAAATCCTGCTTATATGATATCTCAAATCCCGGAACATATTTTTTGATAGATTCAGCAATATCATTCGGTGTAAAACTCATAGCAGCGACATTATAGGATGAGCGAATTTTGATATCAGATTCAGATGCATTCATAATTTGCACTGTAGCCTTTACAGCATCGTCCATATACATCATGGGTAACCTGGTATTTTCAGACAAGAATGAACTATATTCTTTATGCAACAGAGCATCATGAAATATTTCTATCGCATAGTCTGTTGTCCCCCCTCCAGGGTCAGTCTTCCAGCTTATTATTCCTGGATACCTAAGACTCCTGACATCTACTCCGTAGTTGTTAAAATAATACTCACACCAGCGTTCACCTGCCTGCTTGCTTATTCCATAAACAGTTGTCGGCTCCATTACTGTTCTTTGAGGCGTATCTTCTTTTGCAGTGGTAGGACCAAATACAGCTATGGAACTTGGCCAAAAAACTTTCTTTATTCTCTTTGCTTTGGCCAATTCCAAAATATTTAAAAGAGAAGTCATGTTAAGTTCCCATCCTTTAGAAGGATATTTTTCGGCTGTAGCAGATAACATAGCAGACATCAAGTACACATCGGTAATATGGTGTTTTTCAACAACATTCAAAATTTCATTATTATCCATGGCATTGATGAATTCAAAGGGACCGGAATTCATAAATTCAGAAGTACCCTCCTTAATATCAGATGCAATTACTGCATCTTTACCGTACAATTGCCTGAGTTTTAAGGTAAGTTCAGTACCTATCTGCCCACAGGCTCCTATGATCAATATCTTTGTATCCAATTTGATTGATTAAATTAATTTGCAAACAATGCTTTTATAAACAAATAATTATAATATTAGTCCAAAATATAAGGTGCAATCTCTGCTATTGCTGCATGATCTGTACCATCATATGCTGACTTAACAATAAACTTAAAATACCTGAATTCTTTCGGGTAATCTAAATCTATATCCTGATTATGTATTGTATTCTGAAGATTAAAATCTTCTAAACTCTCCCAATTACTATTATCATCACTGATTTGTAATTCGATAGATTTCACTGATCTTGAAAGGGACTGTCTTTGATTAAATCTAAATCCATCCACTTTTTGAGACTGCCCCATATCCACAATAATATAATGAGGTGGTGCGGCTGTACATCCTGACCAGCAGGAATGCCAATAGGTATCCAGATCTCCATCCAGTATATCCTTAGCCCTTCCTGTTGTTCCTTCTCCACCTTGATCCTCCTGTGTGCTATAAGCTTCTATAGACCAGCCTGATCTGTCCGGAAAAGTCCTTTCCTGAATTACCGGCACTTCTAATTTCCCGAAATCCACATCCGGTGGAGTTCCTCCAGAAGTTCTGGTAAAACTTGTATTTGGATTTTTATTGTCGCTAAAAAACCCACAGTTTCTAAGGTAAAATCCATTTTCTTCTTCACCCCCGTCATAGTCAAATCGCACCCCACTTGCCCCGGTATTATCCGTAGTAAATCTGGCTGAATTCATTTCATGCCACACACCTTCAGTATCATATACCCATTGATTGGTATAGTTAACTTTTCTGGGTGTATCACCCGTTGAGGGGTAAAAATTCTCTAAAAATGAATGTAAACTCGTTAAATGTTTCCCTTTTGGAAATGGCCTCCTAAAGCTTGCTATTAACTTCCAATCTCCTTTTTCAGGAGCATAAAAATAAGCGGTATAATCAATAGTGTTATCTTCCAGAGATTCACCTTTCAGCAAGAATCTATAGGTCGTTCCCGCTTTCCAATTATACACGAAGTAACTTTGTGCTCCGGAACCTTCATTTCCAAATTCACCCACCATTACGTCTTTTCCTTGTCCAAGTGGCATAACCTTATATTCTTCGGGTATCTGATTAGGATCCTGGGTGTCATAAGCACTCCATACGGAGAATAGCACACGCCTTTCAGTTTCTGAATTCACCTGAATTCCGAAATATCCCGAAGAAAATCCATTCGCCATAAAGTAGGAACCAATAGGATCATTTCCCTCGGGGATTGTCATTTCATTATAAAACCAAACGATGTTTTTGTTTGCAGGTGCTTCGTAACTTAAATGCACAGACGGGCCTCGTCTCCCCCAGTAGAACCATTCATAATCTACATAAGCTATCTTCGAGCTCCAGTGATCCTCTCCCAATAATATATCGGAAATCTCACCAAAAGAAGGGCCTTCTTTTTGAAGGCCTTCTAATTCAATATAATGGTATCCTTTCTGGTCTACTGAGAATGTACCAACTTCGTATTTTACAAAATTGTCTGAAGTACTAAAAGAAACCTCTTTTGATTCATTATCTAAAGTTACTTTAAGTTTTGTCGCTCCGGTAAATTTTGCTTTAAGGCCAACCTCTATATTCCCGGTCGATTCAGCATAAAAGTAGGTTCTGATCTTGTAACTTGCGTTCGTCCAGTTCTTTATACCTCCCTCAACTATTATATTTCTTGTGACATCTGAATTATTAAACACCCAACTGTTTCCTTCACAAGGTACAGAAACTAAAAAATTAGTATCCGATGGTGTATTTGTTGGATTTTCTTCACATCCACTACTACAAGCGATCAGGAATAATACAACGAAGAAAATTCCAACACCTTTAAATATTTTTAGATTTTTTATCATTTTTAGATAAATATTAATTCTATCATCCTGATGATGATATTTTTACTTTTTGCAAGTTTTAAATAAAATATTTCTTGAAACGAACTATCCCCGAGGCTCTGCCTCGAGGAATTCTTCCTGATTAAAAATCTAAAGTATAGGGTGACAATTCAGCCAATGCAGCATTGCCTGTACCATCAAAAACGGATTTAACCACGAATTTAAAATATCTGAATGTCTTGGTTTCGGGCAAAGCCAGATCTTGCTGAACTTTTATTTTTTCTAAAGCAAACTCTCCTAAAGACTCCCAGTTTTGATTGTCATTACTGATAAATATTTCACAGTTTTCAATATTTCTACTTAGCGATTGTCTTTGCATTAAGAAAAAACCGCTTACTTGAGATTCATTGAGCATATCCACAACGATAAAATGAGGTGTAGTTGGCGAACAACCATTCCAACAAGAATGCCAAAAAGTGTCTGGATTTCCGTCAAGTATTGCCACACATCTTCCATTTGGATATGCCCCTTCCCCATCATTATCTTCCTGAGTGCTGTAATCTATAATTTCCCAACCAGTTCGATCCAAAGCTACAGGAGGAAGCAGATCCGGGTCAGGAGTTACCATATCCTGTTCACAAGATATATTTGTCAATATAAAAAAAGTCAAAAAAACAACAGTTGCTATTTTTTTATAGGCTATTAATGTATTCATAATTTTGTTTGTTTTAATATTAATTTGCATTTCCTGATCTATTATTTATAAATATCTGATGAAACTATCTAATGAACATCTCTTAAATCCTTTACTCATCAATATTTATCAGCTTTTAGATCATCTTAGAAATTCTATTTTGTGTTATTGAAAGCCCTTACCTTGAAAGGGCTTTCAATAAACTTTCATTAATCATTTTGTATCAAACCAGGTTGTAAAATAATTTGTTTTTCAGGTAAGAATTCAACGACTCTATTATGAGTTGCCGGAATTTCATAAAAAGGATTAGTACCCCATAGATGGCCTCCGGGATATCTTCTGTTCATCGTTTCCCCATTTCTGAACACATCAAATTTGCGATGTCCTTCAAAAGCCAATTCTAATCTTCGCTCTTCCAAAACAATATCTAAAACTGTTTTACCTTCCGGAATTGTTTCCATTGAATAAGAAGGGATACCGGCTCTTTCTCTGATGATATTAACCTGTTCGATAGCCTGTTGATCCATTCCTCTCTTGGCAAATGATTCAGCCTTATTCAAATACATTTCGGCTAATCTCGATACAGAAGGCGACCATAAATGCACATCTCCTTCCTGAAGTGATGCTTTCAAAATAAACCATTTAGGGAAACCATTTCGCTTTTTCATTTCAAAGCCTTTATTTACGTATTGTTTTCCGGATCCACCTTGGTAGAAATAAACCGTTTTTCCATCAACAATTTCTTCTTCAACTGTATATGTTGATCCATTATCCTCAAATGTAATTACTCCTCCGCTCTCTGAAGTTAGCCTGGTTTGATAAACATAATCATTATCAACCCAGTAAACCCAAGGGTTTCTGTCAGCAGGATTTTCTTCAACATACTGTGCTTTAATAAAAGTTTTTCTTGCATCATTTTCATTTTGATTCAACAGATCAAGGTATGTACTTGACGCGTACAATTCTCCCCAACCGCTTCCGTCTATACTTGCATATAATGAACCAACTGTCCACCAGTCATCCCATTGCCCCGGAAGATCGGCATCTTTATTTAAAGTAATACTGAATATTGCTTCTGAACTTTCTTGTGGATTTAAATAGTTCAATTCCTTAAATTCTTCTGTTGTCAACAAATCATACCTGCCCGAATTAATTACTTTATCGGCATATAACTCCGCGTTTTCATTGTCCTCTAAATATAAATATACTCTTGAAAGCAATGCCTGGGCAGCTTCTTTTGTTGCATAAGTTGCTGTTTTATTCTCATTCATTAACATTTCGGCCATCAACAAATCGCTGATTACCTGGTCGTACACTTCTCCAACTGTGTGTCGATTCGGAATATCGTCTACACTTGAGGTCAGTTTTAAAGGAACAGACAGGTTTGATGCCCCTTGATTATAAGGACGGCCAAAAACATTACCCATTTGAAAATATACTAATGCTCTTAAATAGTAATTTTCTCCTAAAAGTTGGTCTAATTTTTCAGATTCTCCTTCCTGGGCTGCTTCAATAACAACATTACAGCCTACAACTGCTTTATAAGAGTCGTTCCAAAAATCGGCAACCCTTCCATTAGTTGTAATTGCCCTGTAATTGTAAATAAAATTTAGCGGATCTGAGGTACTCCCACTTAAGGATACATTATCTCCCGGGTATTCTGTTAACCTGTGCAATTGATCGTTCCAACCGTCTAATCCGTTTTTACCCTTTAACAAGGCATAGTTTCCTAAAGTAGCGGTCTGTAATGCTCCTTCACTTTCGAAAAGAGTAACCACAGCAATTTCATCGTATGGATTCCTTTCTATATCACAGGAAAGGATCAATAAACCTATTAATGGTAGTA
This sequence comes from Bacteroidota bacterium, assembly GCA_039715085.1. Lineage (GTDB taxonomy): Bacteria > Bacteroidota > Bacteroidia > Flavobacteriales > Flavobacteriaceae > Namhaeicola. The sequence goes on from JBDLIB010000018.1 coordinate 28,218, forward strand.
ATAATATTAATTTTTTCATTTGTGTGTATTTATATTGTTAGAAAGAAAAGTTTAAACCAATTACATATCTCTTAGGTACCGGATAAGAATTACCGGTTGAACCACTTAAACCACCTACCTCAGGATCCATTCCTGAAAAGCTTGTAAATGTCAGTAAGTTTTCACCCGAGAAGTAAACGTTCACATTGCTTAAATACGATTTGCTTGCAGATGGTATAGGAATATCATATCCTAATGTGATATTCTTCAATTTTAAATAACTTCTATCCTCAAGGTAACGTGAAGAGGTTTTATTTGAATTGTTATTTCCACCATAGACAGCACGAGGATGAGAAGCAATATCTCCGGGATTCTCCCATCTCGACCAATCGTCATGTAATATTTGCTGGTTAAAAGTCGGGTATAACCCATCCGAATCATATAATGCACGAGAGCTATTGTATATCTCACCTCCTTTAACGAAGCTGAACATAGCATCAAAGGTAAATCCTTTGTATTCCATATTCGATGTAAAACCTCCTATAAAATCAGGAGTTCCGTTACCCACCAATTGTTGGGTGGCTTCATTATAGTTGCTTGTATACGTAATCTCGCCGGTTTCGCTGTTTACAACTTCCCACAACGGACTACCATCTCCGGGATGAACACCTGCCCACTCACGCATATACCAGGAATTCATATCTTCTCCTATCTTGAATATTTTATTACCTCTTGGGATCTCAGTTTGGTCTTCGAATAACTCTGTGATCTCATTTTTATTTACACCGATATTAAATCCAAGATTCCAATTAAAGTCATCACCTTTAAATACATCTGCTGATAAGACAAATTCAAAACCTGTATTTTTCAGTTCTCCAACATTTTCCCAGTAACCGTTAAAACCTGAGAGAGCAGGTAGATCCACATAATATAATAGATCTGAAGTATTCTTAATGTAGTATTCAAATGTTGTACTAACTCTATCGAAAAATCTGGCATCAATAGCAATATTTGTTTCATAAGATTTTTCCCATGACAGATCAGGATTTCCATATTGAGAAAGTGTAGCTGCAGGAATAGCATCATAATGTGTACTTGCTGAATAAGTACTTTGATACGGATAAAGCGATCCGGGGCGATTACCAACAGAACCGTAACTAGCTCTTAATTTCAATATATTTACATTATCGCTTTCAAAGAAATCTTCATTATGAATGTTCCATCCGGCCCCAAAGGCATAGAAAGTACCGTATTGATTATCAATTCCAAAGTTAGAGGCTCCGTCTCTTCGAACAGATGCTTTGGCATAATAGCGATTTTTATATGAATAATCTACATTAAAAAATCCTGATTGCATAGCGTATTCGTTTTTATAACCTGAAATAGATTTGGGCTCTGAAGTTACATCTAAAATTGTACCTCCTCCAATTAATCCAATACCTACAGCACCCATACTTTCATATACATAATCGTTATATTCATATCCTGCCAATGCAGTAAAAGTATGATCATCGAATTCTTTTGTATACTTTAACATTTGTGTTGTTAATCTTGTTAATCTTCTCGCTGTGGAGTTTGCCAGGCTACCGTTTGTAGCTTCTCCTGAGACAGAAAGCGGATCTGTATAAGACATTCCATTAGAATTATATAAAGTGAAATTATTAGTTGAAATATAAGTAAGATCATCTAATATCTTAAACTCAAAATCCCCGTTAAAACTCATATTAAACACTTTGTTTTCCCCATAATTCCATTGTAGGTCATAATAATAGTTAGACTGGTCTCTACCAATCCATTCGTTAGAATCCTGAGCCTTCACTGTATTTCCTTCTTCATCAAAAGGCAAATCCCATGGAAGGTTAGTATACATAGCATACCTGTTGTGCTCGGCACCGTATCTCTCGTCAAAACTGAAAGACACTTTCGGTTTTAATGTCAACCGGTCATTCACCTTATAATCTAAGTTCAATCTAAACGTATAACGTTCAAAATCCGATCCTTTTATAGTACCTTCTTCATTAAAATAACCTCCAGACATATAAGTACTCACTTTATCGGTGTTTGCTGTATAAGAAACATTGTAATCCTGAACCAAGGCAGATTGTGTTGCATTATCGATCCAATTATAATCTCTGTTAAGCAATTCAGGTGTGTACCATGGCATATTTTCTGTAGTATTGCCCATTAATTCGTGGTAGTCGTACAATTGCTGTGAATTCATCACTTCAAAATTGCCCGAGTTAAACTGATTCACCCCAAACTTGGTTGTAAAAGCTAATTCACTAACACCTTCTTTCGCTCTTTTTGTAGTGATGATTATTACACCATTTGCTCCACGTGATCCATATAATGAAGTTGCAGAAGCGTCTTTTAACACTGACACTGATTCTACATCATTAGGATTTACTACAGGCGTTCCGTGCTGAATAACACCGTCAACAACCCAAAGAGGATTTACATTACCATTTAAAGATGCCATCCCCCGTATTAGAACAGCCGGTGCAGCGCCCGGAGAACCTCCACTGGCAGAAACCTGCACTCCTGCTACTTTTCCTTGTAACATTGAGGAAACATTCGATTCGGTTAAATCGATCAATTCATCGGCTTTAACTGTTGCAACCGAACTTGTTACAGCTTCTCTCTTTTGTGTACCATAAGCAACCACTACAACTTCATCTAAAAGGTTTTTATTTACCTCAAGTTGAATATTAATAATGGTTTTGCCTTGTACACTAACTTCCTGATCATAATACCCCATAAAGGTTATTAATAAAGTATCA
>JBDLIB010000019.1:0-28322 GCA_039715085.1 Bacteroidota bacterium
TTTATTAGTCTTAAAAACTTTGGAACCTGCACCAAAATCAGTAACAATAATTGTTTGGGTGTTTTTTAATAAGGATTTTCTATAATCATTCACCTTATTAGTAAGATCATTCACTTCTTTTGATGATACGTAAAAACACTTAGTAGTCAAGTCATATACGAAAGGAGAGTGAATTCCATGTTGGTTGGTTGAGGATAATAAAAACTTTAAATAGGATTTGATTATTGCTATCACAATATGGGTTTTAATTGCTAAAATAATAGAAAATATATTGCTACATAATAATTTTAAAATTATATTTGCCAACATAAGTAATCAAAATGATATGCGTAAATTTTTACTACTGATTTTATTATCGGTGCTATATACTTCATGTATTCCAAATAAAGACCTGATATATTTTCAAGGGGAGCCTGTTTCAAAAGATTCAATTAAGCAACTACAAAACAAACCTTATCGATTGCAGGTGAATGATATGTTGTATATTGATATTAAAGCTGCAGATGCTGAATTGGTTCAATTGTTCAAGAATACAGAAACATCATCAAACAATACTAATAGGGTAACTGGAGAACAATTGTATTTCACTTCGTATACTGTTGACAGGCATGGTAATATCAAAATTCCGTATGTTGGAGAACTGAATGTTTTAGGCTATACAGCAGAAGAAGTGGGAGAGAAAATCCAAAAAGAGTTTGAAACTTATTTTAAAAATAATGAGGATATCTTTATTACTGTAAAATTGGCAGGTATCAGACTTACTGTATTAGGGGAAGTGAAAAATCCTGGTACGGTTATAATGTACCAGAATCAGGTAAATATTGTTGAAGCATTAGCAAATGCAGGTGATATTCAAATAACAGGAAATAGAGAAAATATAACTGTTCTTCGTAAAAATATTGAAGGAACGAAAAAATATAGAATAGATCTTACAGATGTAAATGCATTTGATTCTGATATGTTCTATGTGGAATCGAATGATATTATTTACGTAGAACCCTTAAAACAAAAATCTTGGGGAACCGGTACAACTGGAATGCAATCTTTAACTACTGTGATAACAATTTTATCGCTTTTGACGACCTCAATTTTATTAATTGATAACCTTAAAAATTAATTTTTTTGATGAAACAATTACAAAATCAAAAAATCGATATAAACGAACTGAATACCTTTGATATAAAAGAGTATTTTTTTAAAATACTTGACCATTGGAAACTTTTTGTGGTTACAATTTTGTTAGGATTGATTATTGCAAATATTGTTAATCGCCGAACTCAAAAAATATATAATCTAAAGAGTATTATTACGGTTAAGGATGAGCAAAATCCTTTATTTGCTAGTAGTACAAATATTGCTTTTAACTGGGGTGGGCCTAGTGATCAGGTTGAAACAATAATAACGATCTTACAATCCAGAACTCATAATGAAAAAGTAGTAAACCAGTTAAAATATTATGTTGATTATTTAAAGGAAGGTAGATACAGAAAAGAAGACGTTTATGGGGATGTACCATTCGTTATAAACGTTGATACTTCCAGTTATCAATTACTGGGAAAGCCTATTCAGATTGATTTTTTAAATGATAATAAAATTTCTGTTTCAGTTGAATTTGATGAAGAGGCATATAGATTGATCAATTATAAATTAGAAGATACAAAGTCGATTGAACCGAATTCAAAAACTTATAATGCGAAGTTTATAATAGGAGAAATGATGGAAACTCCTTTCTTTAACTTTTCGATTAATAAGGATTATTTGAATCAGGATCTTACCGGAAAAACATTTTTCGTAAGGTTTAATAGTTTTAACGGGATAGTAAATAGGTTTAGTAATATTGATGTTTCTACTCTAAAAAAAGGTACCTCATTAATTCAATTAAGCCTGAATGGTCCTAATAAAAAGAAGATACAAGATTATATCAATGCTACAGTTGAGGTTCTTGATAGGGATCAGCGTAAGCAAAAAATCCAATATGCTCTAAAGACGAAAGAGTATATTGATACTTTATTCCAGGTTGAGTCAAAAAATCTTAAAAATATTGAAACTGATTTAGGAACATATAAGCAACGTAATGATATTTACGACCTATCTGCAGAAGGGACAAATTTGCTTGGTGAGGCTACGGCACTAGATAATGAAGCACAACAGATAAGAAACAGGTTAGATTATTATAAAAATTTAGAAACTTATATTCGTGCCAGAAATCAGTATGATGAGAATATTCCTGCACCTGCTTTGGTAGATATTGAAGATCCGAATATATCAAAGTCTGTTGGCACTTTAATTTCACTTTCCAAAGCCAAAGAAAATATGGAGCTTACAGTTAAGCCTTCCTACCCTCCGTTAAAAAAGATTAATGAAGAAATTTCTTTGGAAAGGGAATATTTATTAGAGCATATAGCTTCAATGAAGAGTACTACAAAGAGTAGCTTGAACAATGTAAATAAAAGGATTGCTAAAAATAATTCAAAGCTAAGAACACTTTCTCCAAAAGAGCAAAAGCTTTTAAACTTTCAGCGGAAATACAATATAACTGAAGCAAATTACAATTATTTAAAACAAAAAAGTTATGAAGCAGGAACTGCTATAGCAGCGAATGTTTCCGATATTAAAGTATTAGACAAAGCTAAAGATACAGGTCAAATGCCAATTAAGCCAAAAGGCTCTTTTAATTATTTAATTGGTTTAATGCTTGGTACTATTTTACCTTTATTATTTATTGTTACAAAAGAGGTTTTAGATAATAAATTAAATACTGTTGAGGAAATTGAAAAAACCTATAAAATTCCGGTTTTAGGTGTTTTAGGAAAAAATAATTATAAAAACCGACTTGTTGTTTTTAATGAACCAAATTCTACATTTTCAGAGTCTTTTAGAGCTTTACGTTCAAATATCCAATTTTTATTTAAACGGGACAGCAAAACAAAAACAATTGTTGTTACATCATCTGTAAGTAAAGAAGGAAAAACTATGACCGCAATCAATATGGCTACTGTTTTTGCTTTAAGTGGTAAAAAGACTATTTTATTAGGATTTGATTTACGAAAACCAAAGTTGCATGAAGATTTTGAAATTAATAATGAAATTGGTGTTGTAAATTATTTGATTGGTGAAAAGAGTTTAGATGAAGTAATTAGAAAATCGGAAGTTGAAAATTTAGATGTGATTACATCCGGGCCTATGCCACCAAATCCTTCAGAATTGATTCTAAGTGATTCAACAGATGAATTATTTAAAAAACTATCAGAAAAATATGAATATATTATAATTGATACTCCTCCGGTAGGGCTGGTGGCTGATGCATTAGAATTGTTTAAATTCAGTGATGCGATTATTTATATGATCAGGCATGATTATACCCAAAAGGGGATGCCAAAAATGATTGATGATAAATATCAAAATGGAGAAGTGAAAAACATATCTTATGTGTTGAACGATTTTAAGGTTACAAGTAAATATGGCTATGGAAGAGGTTATGGATATGGCTATGGTTATGGATACGGGAAGTACGGTAATGGATATCATTCAGATGAAAGTGAATCTTTTTTAAGAAAATTAAAAAAGAAGTTTTTATAAAGCATACTCAAAATTATTTTTTTGGAAAAACAAAGAGGTTTAAATACTAGGCAACGATTTGTCAAAAGAATATTCGACCTCTTTTTTTCTTTTATTGGTTTAATATTATTCGCAATTCCAATACTAATTCTAATAATTTTTGCTTTTTTTTCAACCGGAAAGTTTGGTGTATTCTCTCAGAAAAGAGTAGGGCAAAACGCAAGGCTGTTCACTATTTATAAGATCAGAACCATGAAGGAAAAAATCCCGGACGAGGATTTTATTACCTTGAAAAACGATGATAGAATTACAAGTTTTGGTAAGTTTCTGCGTTTATTTAAATTAGATGAATTGCCCCAATTATTCAATGTGTTAATTGGAGATATGAGTTTGGTTGGTCCTCGGCCAGATGTACCGGGTTATGCCGATAGACTTACAGGAGATGATAAAATTATTTTAACCGTTAAACCGGGAATTACAGGCCCTGCAACGATAAAATTTAAAGATGAAGAAGATCTTTTGTCAAAGCAAAAAGATCCAAAAAAATATAATGATGAAATTATCTGGAAAGAGAAAATAAAAATTAATAAAGAATACCTCTCCAATTGGACATTTTGGAATGATATTAAATGTATTTTAAATACAATTTTTGCTTAAATTTGTCCTTCCCTAAAATTAAAAGTATATGAAAAATCCCAAAATTGCTATTATAGGTTTAGGCTATGTTGGTCTACCTTTAGCCGTAGAGTTTGCAAGAAAATACCAAGTTGTTGGTTTTGATATAAATAAGCCAAGAGTTGATGAGTTAAGACAAAACAAAGATCATACTTTAGAGACTTCATCTGAGGACCTTGAATCTGTAAATGTTTCTTCATTAGAAGCTGTAAAAGATAATTCAAAAGGTTTATGGTTAACCACCGAATTAGAAGAAGTTAAAGATGCTAATTTTTATGTGGTAACTGTTCCAACTCCTGTTGATAAAAATCACCGCCCTGATTTAACACCTCTTTACAAAGCAAGTGAATCTGTTGGGAAAGTATTGGGTAAAGGTGATATTGTAGTTTATGAATCAACTGTATTTCCGGGAGCTACGGAGGATGAATGTATGCCAATTTTAGAAGAATATTCAGGATTAAAATTCAATGAAGATTTTTATCTTGGGTATTCGCCCGAAAGAATTAACCCGGGAGATAAAGAACATACCGTTACAAAAATATTAAAGATAACATCAGGCTCAACCCCTGAAATTGCAGATTATGTAGATGAAGTTTATAGATCTATAATTGTTGCAGGTACACATAAAGCACCAACTATTAAGGTGGCCGAAGCTGCAAAAGTTATTGAAAATGCGCAGCGTGATGTAAATATAGCTTTTGTAAATGAGTTGTCGAAAATTTTCCGTTTAATGGATATTGATACAAATGATGTGCTTGAAGCAGCGGGAACAAAATGGAATTTCTTACCGTTCCGTCCGGGACTAGTAGGAGGACATTGTATTGGTGTCGATCCTTATTATTTGGCACATAAGGCTATGGAATTAGGTTATAATCCTGAAATTATCCTTGCAGGTAGAAGGTTAAATGACAGTATGGGACCATTCGTAGCACAGGAAGCAATAAAATTAATGATCAAAAAGGGTATCACTGTAAATAATTCGAATGTATTGGTTTTGGGAATCACTTTTAAAGAAGATTGCCCCGATATAAGAAATACACGTGCTATTGATATAGTTGAAGAACTTAAATCCTACTCGGTAAATGTAGATGTGCATGATCCATGGGCTTCTTATGAGGAAGTAAAACACGAATATGGAATAAATATTACTTGTAAAAAAGAAGATCTAAAAAATAATTATGATGCTGTAATTTTAGCAGTTTCACATAAAGAATTTAAAGATATTGACCTGGATCAGTTTGTGAATGGTACACATGTGAAATTTGATGTGAAAGCAATTCTTGATAAAGAAAGTATCGACAGCAGATTATAGAATGTTGCAGCTAATTAAAATCAAACAGAGTTATTTATGAATGAGAAGAAGGATGTAGTTTTGGTAACCGGTGCTGCCGGATTTATCGGCCATCATTTATCAAAATTACTGGTTAAAACCGGATATAAGGTTGTTGGAATTGATAATATCAATGATTATTATGATGTAAATCTGAAATTTGCAAGATTACAAGATATGAATATCAATGTTTCTGATATTCAATATAATGAACCTCTTGAAGGAGACATTACTTTTATAAAATTAGATCTTACCGATAAAGATAATATTCTTGAATTATTCAAAAATTATAATTTTGATTATGTGGTTAATCTCGCAGCTCAGGCCGGAGTTCGATATTCTTTGATTAATCCGCATTCATATGTAGATAGTAATATTACAGGTTTTTTAAATATTTTAGAAGGTTGTAGAGCCTATCCTGTAAAACATTTGGTTTATGCTTCTTCTAGTTCAGTATATGGCTTGAATGAAAATATTCCTTTTAAAACATCTCATCATACCGATCATCCTTTGGCAATGTATGCTGCCAGTAAGAAAGCCAACGAAATGATGGCACATTCTTACTCACAGTTATATGATATTCCAAGTACAGGTTTAAGGTTTTTTACGGTTTACGGGCCATGGGGAAGACCCGATATGGCATTGCATATCTTCACAAAAGCTATCGTAGAAGACAAAGAATTTGAGGTGTTCAATTACGGTAAAATGAGTAGAGATTTTACTTATGTAGGTGATATTGTTGAAAGTGTTAAACGATTAATTCCAAAACCTCCAAAACCAAATAACCCTGATTTTGACCCAAAAAATCCAAATCCGGCAATTAGTTCGGCACCTTATCAACTTTTTAATATTGGTAATAATAGTCCGGTTGCTTTAATGGATTATGTTCATGCAGTTGAAAAAGCATTAGGAAAAAAAGGGAAAATGGTTTTTAAAGAAATTCAACCGGGTGATGTTCCTTCTACTTACGCAGATGTTCAAAGTTTATTTGACTATATAGATTTTAAACCATCAACGACCATTGAAGAAGGAATTAAGGTGTTTGTAGATAAATATTTAGAATTAAATTCATAAAAGACAATGAATCCAAACTTAAAAACAGCAATCCGGGCAGCAGTTCACGGGGGAGTAGAGATCATGAAGATCTATCAAAAAGAGGATCTTGGGGTTGAAATGAAAGAGGATAACTCTCCGCTGACGCAGGCAGACAAAAATGCAAACGATGTAATTAACACTTATCTGGAAAAAACGGAATTTCCAATTATAAGTGAGGAAAATAAGCAATTAGATTATTCTGAGAGAAAAGATTGGGGAACTTGCTGGATTGTTGATCCGCTTGACGGAACAAAAGAATTTGTCAAAAGAAATGGTGAGTTTACAGTAAATATTGCTTTAGTAAAAAATGGGAAACCATTATTAGGGGTAATTTATGTACCGGTAACCAAGGAATTATTTTATGCAGATGTAACCAAAAAGTCAGCTTTAAAATCAGTTTTAAAAGAACATAAAGTTGATTTTGATACTCTTGATTCTAAGGCAATTGCAATTAAACCAAAGCCAAAAAAAGAAGATACAATTAGTGTAGTAGGAAGTCGTTCGCACATGAATGAGGCAACACAAAATTTTGTTAATTCTTTGCAAAATGATTTCGATCATGTTGAAATTGTCTCAAAAGGCAGTTCTTTGAAGTTTTGTTTGGTTGCAGAAGGAAAGGCAGATATTTACCCTAGATTTGCGCCAACGATGGAATGGGATACCGCAGCCGGACAGGCAATTTGTGAAGCTGTAGGATTACAGGTAATTTCATTAGAAACAGACAAGCCTTTGCTTTACAACAAAGAAAATTTATTGAATCCGTGGTTTACTGTAAATTAATTTTATTATGGATTCAAATATTACAACATCTAGAAAAAGACATATCCTTAAAACTATAACATGGAGGGTTGTGGCTTCTACCACAACATTTGTTATTGCATATTTATTTTTTAAGGATGACCCACATGCAACCGAAAAAGCAACAGGTGTTGCAATTACAGAATCTGTAATTAAGATGGGTTTATATTATTTTCACGAACGTGCATGGTATAAGTCTAATTTTGGCTTGAAAACGAGACAAAGTAAAGCAATTATTGAAAAATAAAAATGAAGAATATTATAAAACATAATTATTCTGTGAGTAAAGAGGACAGACAAAAGCTTAACGGTCAAAAATCCTTTTTGATATGGTTTACCGGATTGTCAGGTTCAGGAAAATCTACGCTTGCCAACGCTTTGGAAAAAAAATTACATCAAGAAGGATTTAAAACCTATGCTTTAGATGGAGATAATATCCGTAAAGGAATAAATTCTGATCTTACCTTTAGCCCTGAAGATAGAACCGAAAACATAAGAAGAATTGCCGAAGTAGCAAATTTGATGGTCGATGCCGGATTGATAGTATCAGCTGCTTTTGTTTCACCATATAAAGAAGACAGAGAAAATATCAGGAAAATTGTTGGTGAAGATAATTTTGTGGAGGTCTTTGTAAATACCTCCATCGAAGAATGTGAAAATAGAGATGTAAAAGGGTTGTATAAAAAAGCAAGAAAAGGAGAAATAAAAGATTTTACAGGAATAAACGCTCCTTACGAAGCACCTGAAAATCCTGATATTGAAATAATTACTGATAATAAAACTGTTGAAGAATCAGTAGAATTAATTTTAAGAAAAATACAAGAAAAGATAGAGTCATGACCAAGTACTTTTTAAATTATTTAGACGAATTAGAATCGGAAGCAATATTTGTATTGCGTGAAGTATATGCCCAATTTCAAAACCCTGTGATCTTATTTTCAGGAGGGAAAGATTCAATTGTTCTGGCACATTTAGCTAAAAAAGCATTTTATCCGGCAAAGATTCCATTTGCCTTAATGCATATTGATACCGGTCACAACTTTCCGGAAACGATACAATTTAGAGATGATCTGATTGAAAAATTAGGCGCCCGACTTATTGTAGGTTCTGTACAGGAAGCTATTGATAAGAAAAGAGTAGTGGAAGAAAAAGGTAAAAATGCCACTCGTAATGAATTGCAGATAACAACCTTACTCGATGCTATTGAGAGTAATCAGATAGATTGCGCAATTGGTGGTGGTCGTAGAGATGAAGAAAAAGCAAGAGCCAAAGAAAGATTTTTCTCACACCGTGATGATTTCGGACAATGGACTCCAAAAAATCAACGTCCGGAGTTATGGAACTTATTTAATGGTAAAATGCACCATGGAGAACATTTTAGAGCATTTCCGATAAGTAACTGGACTGAAATGGATGTGTGGAACTATATCAAAAGAGAAAATATTGAAATTCCATCTTTATATTTTGCCCATGAAAGAGAAGTGGTTTTTAGAAATGGAAGCTGGATTCCTGTTTCTGAATATTTAATTAAGCACGAAGGAGAAGAAACTGCAAAAAAGAAAATTCGATTTAGAACACTTGGAGATATTACTATAACAGGTGGAATTGAAAGTGATGCTGATACCTTAGAGAAAATTGTAGAAGAAGTTTCCGCTATGCGCGAAACCGAAAGAGGAAATCGTGCAGATGATAAGAGAAGTGAAACTTCAATGGAAGACAGAAAGAAACAGGGTTACTTCTAATAATGAATGTCGTCATTTCGAATGGATCGAAGCGGAATGGAGAAATCTGTTAAAAATTTTAATTAAAAAGAAAAAACATGTCAATAAACAATAATCAGTTATTAAGATTCACAACAGCAGGAAGTGTTGATGATGGCAAAAGTACTTTAATAGGAAGATTATTATATGATTCAAAATCAATATTTGAAGATCAAATTGCTTCCGTTGAAAAAACCAGTAAGCGTAAAGGACTAGATAATGTTGACCTTGCATTGTTTACCGATGGTTTAAAAGATGAAAGAGAACAGGGAATAACTATTGATGTAGCTTACCGATATTTTACCACACCAAAACGAAAATTTATTATTGCCGATACTCCCGGTCATGTACAATATACCAGAAATATGGTAACAGGTGCTTCAACAGCCAATGTTGCAATTGTTTTGATCGATGCAAGAAAAGGTGTTATTGAGCAAACTAAACGTCATACTTTTATTGCTTCGTTATTACAAATATCGCATGTGATTGTATGTGTCAATAAAATGGATCTGGTAGATTTTGATGAAAAAGTATTTAATGATATTGTACATCAATTTGAAGAGATGTCGTCGAAAATGATGTTTAAAGATGTACGTTATATCCCTATTAGTGCTTTATTAGGGGATAATGTTGTAATGAGATCTGAAGAAACTCCATGGTATCAGGATGCACCATTATTACATACTTTAGAAACCATTTATATAGTAAGTGATAACAATATGGTAGATGCCCGTTTTCCGGTGCAGACCGTTTTACGACCGCAGGATGAAGAAAATAGAGACTATCGTGGTTATGCCGGTACTATTGCAGGAGGTATTTTTAGAGTTGGGGATGAAGTAAGGCTTATGCCATCTGGATTTAATTCTAAGATCAAATCAATAAATCAATATGATAATTATATTGATCAGGCATTTGAAGGAATGAGTGTGGCTATGACATTAGAAAATGATATCGATCTGAGTAGAGGGGATATGATTGTTAAGCGAAATAACTTACCCGAAAAGACACAAGATCTTTCAGCTATGATCTGTTGGTTTAATGACAATCCTGCAAGACCAAGAGCAAAATATATTTTAAAACATACTTCTAATGCACCAACAGCAATGATAAAGGAAGTTGAATATAAAGTAGATGTAAATACTTTAAAAAGGCATGAGGATGATAAGGACATCAATATGAATGATATATGTAAAGTAAAAATAAGAACTACTGCACCGATCATCATGGATGAATATTCCAGAAACAGAAAAACAGGAAGTTTTATTTTGATCGATGAGGGGACCAATGAAACTGTTGCAGCAGGGATGTTGATATAAAAATATTTTTGATAAAATAATGTATGAAGGCTCAGGATAATCAATATCCTGAGCCTTTTACTTTGATAAAAAAATATATAAAAGAGAATATATATTCTTCAATATAACACTATATTTGCAGACTTAAAAAACTGAAATATGAAAGCCGGAATTGTAGGACTTCCAAATGTTGGAAAATCAACCTTATTTAACTGTTTGTCAAATGCTAAAGCGCAATCGGCAAACTTCCCTTTTTGTACAATTGAGCCAAATATTGGTGTTGTAAATGTACCAGATCATAGGTTGGAAAAGTTAGAAGAATTAGTAAATCCTGAGCGTGTTGTACCTGCAACAGTAGAAATCGTAGATATAGCAGGTTTGGTTAAAGGAGCCAGTAAAGGAGAAGGTTTAGGGAATAAATTTTTAGCAAACATTCGAGAGACCGATGCTATTATTCATGTTTTACGTTGTTTTGATAACGATAATATTGTTCATGTTGATGCTGATATTAATCCGGTAAGGGATAAAGAAACTATCGATATAGAATTACAGTTAAAAGACCTAGAAGCTCTTGAAAAGAAATTAGATAAAGTAAAAAAAGCTTCCAGAACCGGTGATAAATTAGCTTTGAAAGAATTGGATGTTTTAACTCGAGTTAAAGAATCTTTAGAAAGCTCAAGATCTGTAAGAGAAATTGATTTTACTGAAGATGAAAGAGAAGAATTCATCAAGCCAATTCAGTTTTTAACCGACAAACCAATCTTGTATGTTTGTAATGTAGATGATGCTTCTGCCGTTTCCGGAAATGCTTATGTAGATGCTGTTAAAGAAGCAGTAAAAGATGAAGAAGCCGAAGTTTTAGTTTTAGCAGTTGCAACGGAAGCCGATATAATGGAGCTGGAAGAATATGAGGAAAGACAAATGTTTTTAGAAGATCTGGGATTAGATGAACCCGGTGTATCAAAACTTATTCGTGCTGCTTACAAACTATTAAATTTACAAACTTATTTTACTGCCGGAGTTAAAGAAGTCAGAGCCTGGACAATACATATTGGTGATTCAGCACCACAGGCTGCTGGAGTGATTCATACCGATTTTGAAAAAGGATTTATCCGTGCAGAAGTGATTAAATATGAAGATTTTGTAAACCTTGGCAGTGAAGCAAAGGTTCGTGAGGCAGGAAAACTTTCGGTTGAAGGGAAAGAATACATCGTTAAGGATGGAGATATGATGAACTTCAGGTTTAATGTATAATAATGCCATTCCCATGTAAATGGGAATTTCATGATTTTTTCTAAGAAATATTTTATTATGAATTTTAATATAAAAGGTAACGACCAAAACAGTAAGGCAAGAGCAGGGGAGATTACTACCGATCACGGTAAAATTCAAACTCCGATCTTTATGCCTGTTGGTACTGCTGCTTCTGTGAAAGGAGTTCATCAAACCGAATTAAAAGATGATATCAATGCTGATATCATACTCGGAAATACTTACCACTTATATCTTCGGCCAAAAACTCCAATTTTGGAACAAGCCGGAGGTTTACATAAATTCATGAACTGGGATCGGCCAATATTAACAGATTCAGGAGGTTATCAGGTTTATTCCTTATCGGATAATAGAAAAATTAAAGAAGAGGGAGTGAAGTTTAAATCTCACATTGACGGTTCATCTCATTTCTTTTCACCTGAATTTTCTATGGAAATTCAGCGTAGCATAGGTGCCGATATCATCATGGCATTTGATGAGTGTACGCCATACCCTTGTGATTATCGATATGCAAAAAACTCCATGCATATGACTCACAGATGGTTAGATAGATGTATAAATTGGTTGGATGAAAACCCTGAAAAGTATGGATATAAACAAACTTTTTTCCCAATAGTTCAGGGAAGTACATATAAGGATTTGCGAAAACAGTCGGCCGAATATATTGCTAATGCAGGTGCGGAAGGAAATGCTATCGGTGGATTGTCGGTTGGAGAACCTGCTGAGGAGATGTATGAAATGACCGAAATAGTTTGTGATATTTTACCTGCAGATAAACCGCGATATTTGATGGGAGTTGGTACACCTATAAATATTTTAGAAAACATTGCTTTGGGAGTTGATATGTTTGATTGTGTTATGCCTACCAGAAATGCAAGAAACGGAATGCTTTTTACTGCACATGGAACCATCAATATAAAAAATAAAAAATGGGAAAATGATTTTTCAGCCATAGATGAAATGGGGATAACAAGTGTAGATACTTATTATTCAAAAGCATATTTACGTCACTTATTTACAGCTAAAGAATATTTGGGTAAACAAGTTGCAACCATTCATAATTTAGGTTTTTATCTTTGGTTAGTTAGGGAAGCAAGAGCACATATTTTGGAAGGTGATTTTACAAGTTGGAAGAATATGATGGTAAAACAAATGGATAAAAGATTGTAAATTTTTTGATATCAATTTTTAATCCTATTTTTAACAATTATAATTAAGAAGGCCTTTCTTGAAAATTTTAGACAAATACATATTAAGAAAATATTTTGTTTCTTTTATCTTTACGCTTTTGATCTTAATCCCAATTGCGATTGCGATTGATGTATCTGAAAAAGTGGATAAATTTTTAAAACACCCTGATTTATCCGTTGAAACTATCATAAATGAATATTATGTAAATTTTATAATTAATTACGGTAATACCTTTATGCCGTTGGCATTGTTTATCTCGGTTATACTATTTACTTCAAAGCTTTCCAATAATACCGAAATCATTGCTATACATAGTTCAGGAATATCATTTAAAAGGTTTTTAAGGCCTTATATGATAGGAGCAACAGTAATTGCTTTATTTTCACTATTTGCAAACCATTTTATTGTCCCACAGTCGAATAAGACTTTTGAAAAATTTCAGGAAGATTACCTGAGGAGTAGGAAAAAACATTCTACAACCAGTGTTAGAAAAGTAAACTTACAACTTAGTAAAGATGATGTGGTCTATTTTGGAAATTTTAACTTGAAATCCAATAACGGATACTATTTCTCTTACGAACATTTTGATGGAAATCAATTGAAGTATAAGCTTACAGGGCAAAGTATTAAATGGATTGAAAAGGATAGTACATTTAAAATTAGTAACTATAAGAAAAGAACGATTTTACCTGGTAAAGACCTGATAGAAACTGGGACAGTAATGGATACAGTTTTCGATTTTCAACCTAAAGATTTACTCTATGTAGGATATTTAGCAAAAGAAATGTCTTCGAATAAACTACATCAACATATTAAAGAATCAGAGCAAAGAGGGGTGAAGAATTTAAATAATTATAAAGTAGAATTATATAAACGAACCAGCTTGCCGATTTCTTCATTTATTTTAACAATAATAGCAGTTTCTCTTGCATCAAAGAAGCGCAGAGGTGGTATAGGTGTTAGCCTGGCAGCAGGTATCTCATTGATGTTTATCTATGTTTTCTTTTTAAAGGTTTCGGAAGTGTTAGGCGCCACGGCCGAATCAAATCCTTTGTTTATGGTTTGGATGCCAAATATTATTTTCGGAATTTTGGCGGTAATTCTATTTAGTCGTGCCAATAAATAAACTTAAAGATCATCTTCATCTACATTTTATTGTATTTATTTGGGGTTTTACGGCCATTTTGGTTGCTTTAATTCCACTTGATGCAATTCCTTTGGCGTGGCTAAGAGTTTTTATTGCATCTGTTACAATTTTTATTTTTACCAGAATAAAAAGAATAAGTTTACAAACAAACAGATCAGCTTTATTTAGATTGTTTTTTGGCGGAATAATTATCGCTTTGCATTGGGTGACTTTCTTTCACGCCATAAAAATCTCTACTATTTCTATCACTTTGGTTACGATGTCTTCCAGTGCAATTTTTGTAGCCTTTCTGGAACCTTTGCTTAGTAAAAAGAAATTTCAATATTACGAACTAATTTTGGCAAGTATTGCCATTTTAGGATTTATAATAATCTTTAGGGTAGAAAGTGTCTACGCCAAAGGAATTTTTTATGCATTGATATCTTCTGTATTACTCGCATTTTTTTCTATTTTTAATAGTAAAATGATAAAAAGATATCATGCTGTTCAGATAGGGTTTTATGAATTATTTTCTGCATTTATTTTTTTAGGTATTGTCTTATTAATTTCAGATTCTTTTACGATAGATCAGGTTTTTCATTTAAAATCAAATGAGTGGTTTTTTTTAATTGTATTATCAACTATATGTACTGCTTATCCATTTGTGGCTGCTACCCGTTTATTAGAAAAGATGGGACCATTTACGATGGTGTTAACTAATAATTTAGAACCGGTTTACGGAGTGATATTGGCAATTATTATTTTTGGTGAAAAGGAAAAAATGAGTTCGCAGTTTTATATAGGTGCTGTGTTAATTTTATGCAGTGTTTTATTGGATTCATTAATAAAAGCAAAAAGGAATAAAATCAACTAGTATTCGATTTGTTTTGAACAAAGTTTATATATTTGTAAGCTTAATCCAAAATAAAACATTCGATTTAAGGGAAAATAATCGATTAAACAATTCAGTAATTATGGAATATTTAGATTTTGAATTGCCAATAAAAGAGTTGGAAGATCAACTTGAAAAATGTCAGCTTATAGGTGAGGAAAGTGATGTTGATGTTACCGAAACTTGTAAAAAAATTGAGGGGAAACTAGGTACTGTTCGTAAAGAAATATTTAAAAATTTAACTCCCTGGCAGAGAGTTCAACTTTCTCGTCATCCGTCAAGGCCCTATACATTAGATTTTATCAATGCAATTGCAAAAGATACATTTATGGAATTGCATGGTGACAGAAATGTAAAAGATGATAAAGCTATGATTGGAGGGCTTGGAAAGATAGGAGATCAATCGTTTATGTTTATTGGGCAGCAAAAAGGGTATAATACTAAAACACGTCAGTATAGAAACTTTGGTATGTCTAACCCCGAAGGATACCGAAAAGCTTTGCGTTTGATGAAAATGGCAGAAAAGTTTGGTGTTCCTGTGGTAACTTTAATTGATACGCCGGGTGCATATCCGGGTTTGGAAGCTGAAGAACGAGGGCAAGGAGAAGCAATTGCACGAAATATCTTAGAAATGACAAGGCTTAAAGTGCCAATTATCACCGTGATTATAGGTGAAGGAGCTTCGGGAGGTGCCTTAGGTATTGGAGTGGGCGATAAGGTGTTAATGATGGAAAATACCTGGTATTCAGTTATTTCTCCTGAATCCTGTTCATCAATTTTATGGCGTAGTTGGGAGTATAAAGAAATTGCTGCCGATGCTTTAAAATTAACTGCTAAAGATATGAAAAGGTTAAAGTTGGTTGATGGAATTATTAAAGAACCACTTGGAGGAGCACATACTGATAGAGAAAAAGCATTTAAATCTGTTGAAAATGCAATTGTTAAAGCTTATACTGAATTAAAAAGTCTGCCTGTTAAAAAATTAGTTTCTCAAAGAATGGATAAATATGCCAATATGGGAGAGTTTAAAGGATAAAAATTAATGAGAAATTAGTACATAGTATTAAGTTTTATAAAAGAATAAAGATTTTGGCAATCTCAATAGACCCTGACTTCAGTCAGGGTTTTTTATTGAATGATTTTCCCTGTTTTTTTCGTAAATTTATGTCATAGTTTATTACGATGAAACGAACATGAATAAATTTAATCAATTAATTCTCATAAGGAAATGATTAAATTTTTTATGAGAGAGCGTAGCGTTTACATACGTTCTCAATTTTATAATTAACTTATTTATATATAATTATATAAATTTAAACGTATGAAAATATTAACCGCTCAACAGATCTATCAAGCCGACAAGGCGACGATTGAAAACAAAAAGATTTCTTCTGTCGATTTAATGGAATATGCTGCCGGTGAATGTGTAAATTGGATTCGGGACTATTTGGTTGATTACCAAAATAACATTCATATTTTTTGTGGTATTGGTAATAATGGAGGAGATGGTTTGGTTATCGCCAGAAAATTACTCAATGCCGGATTTGATGTTAATATTTATATTGTAAATTTTAGTAAGAATAGAAGTGAGGATTTTAAAATTAATTATAAACGATTGATCGAATTAGATCATCAACCTATTGATTTAAGGGGAGATAATGAATTTCCTGAAATTTCAGAAAATGAAATTATTATTGATGCAATATTCGGAATTGGATTAACACGTGCCCCACAGGGCTTTGTAAAAGAAATTATTCAAAATATTAATAATTCCGATGCAACAGTTGTCTCTATTGATTTTCCATCGGGACTTTTTGCAAACACATCAGTTCTTGAAAAAGGATCGGTAATTAAAGCGACCCATACATTAACATTTCAAAACCCCAAGCAGGCATTTCTTTTACCTGAAAATGAACAATTTTGTGGTGATTGGCACCTCTTGGATATTGGTTTGGATACCGATTTCATTGATAATTTAGAATCTGATCTAAATACAATAACAGAAAAAGATATTCAAAATATTTATAAACCCAGAACGAAATTTTCTCATAAAGGTACTTACGGACATAGCTTGATTATTGGAGGAAGTTTTGGTAAAATTGGAGCAGTTATCTTAGCTTCTAAAGCTGCTGTGAGAATTGGAAGTGGTTTAGTGACTGCTTACGTTCCAAAGTGTGGCTATCAAATTCTGCAAACAGTAATTCCCGAAGTGATGACCGAGGTGGATGGCGAAAAGGAATTGGAATATTTTAACTTTAAAGTAAAACCAAGTGTTATTGGAATTGGAATGGGTATAGGGACAAGTTCTAAAACCACCGAGGGTTTAGAAAAGTTCTTGAAAAAGAACACATTACCATTAGTGATTGATGCCGATGCTTTAAATATTATTTCAGAAAACAAATCATTTTTAAAATTTTTACCCAAAGATTCAATATTAACACCCCACCCAAAAGAGTTTGAGAGATTGGTAGGAAAATGGAAGGATGATTATGATAAATTAGAGAAACTTAAAGAATTTTCTAAATCCAATAATTGTATTGTTATCTTAAAAGGAGCTTATTCGGTTATCGCTTTTAATGATAATTTATTTTTCAATACAACCGGTAATCCTGCTTTGGCAACGGGTGGGAGTGGAGATGTGTTGACAGGTGTTATTACAGGACTCATTGCCCAAGGTTATTCTCAAATTGAGGCTGCCTTATTTGGGGTATATTTGCATGGAAGAGCTGCTGATATTGCGATTGAAGATTATTTTACTGAGGAAACTTTCTCAGCTACCGATATCATAGGTTATTTTACAGTTGCTTATAAAGAAATCATTTAACAGAATCAATCATATTGATTAATAAAATATTAGGTTATGAAAAAATTAATTTACTTATTTATTACAGTTTTAATCATTTACAGTTGTGATACTTCTAAATCTACAACAGAAAAAAGTGATATTGAAAGAAACACTGATACTACTGAATCAAAACAAGATACTATCAGGATAGCCAATGATGAGTTAGAGTATGAAATTATCATCATTGATGTTGGTTTTGAATCCTGGTTGGTAACCCAAAAACCAATGAGTTATTATGGCCTCCCATATTTGGAGAATAAGAATTACTTCTATGTTGTTGAATGGAATCAAAGGGTTTTAAATCCACACAGGTATGATCCAATGCTTTATGAACAACAAATAGATTATGATCCGAACATAGATTATGGGAAGGAAGTAAATTATAAATTATACATGTATTTTGAATTCTTTCAGAAAAAATACAATCAAAAATTAAGATAAATTATATTAATTATATGGAGATAAATTTGATAAGTGATACTGTCACCAAGCCAACTTCCGAGATGTTGGCATTTATGATGCGGGCTAAAGTAGGAGATGATGTTTTTGAGGCTGATCCAACTGTAATTCAGCTACAGGAAAAAATGGCCGGGATGTTTGGAAAAGAAGCTGCATTATTTTTTCCTTCCGGAACCATGGCAAATCAAACGGCAATAAAAATACATACAAATCCTGCTGAACAAATGATATGCGATAAATGGGCACATGTGTATAATTTTGAAGGAGGAGGAGCTTCTTTTAATTCTGGAATTTCCTGCTTTTTATTAGATGGTGAAAGAGGAATGTTTACAGCTCAACAGGTTGAAAAAGCAATCAATGATCCTGATAATATTCATATACCAATAACCAGCCTAGTAGCTGTTGAAAACACGACAAATAAAGGAGGTGGAGCCTGTTGGGATTATTCAGAATTGGAAAAAATCAGAGAAGTGTGCGATAAAAACAATTTGGCATATCATCTTGATGGTGCCCGTTTGTTCAATGCTCTTGTTGCAAAAAATGAAACTCCAAAGCAGTATGGAGACTTGTTCGATACAATTTCAATTTGTTTGTCAAAAGGTTTGGGTGCTCCAATCGGATCAGTATTGTTGGGCTCAAAAGTGCATATTAAAAAAGCACTTAGAATTAGAAAACTATTTGGTGGAGCTATGCGACAGATAGGGTATCTGGCGGCTGCCGGAATTTATGCATTAGACAACCATGTAGAACGATTGGCAGAAGATCATCAAAGAGCTAAGGCTATTGGTGAAGCTTTACAAAACTCACCTTATATTAAGGATGTCGAACCAATTGAAAGTAATATTATCATTTTTTATGTAAATGAGGATGTGAATGAAAATGAATTTGTTGAAGCATTAAAAACTAAAAATATATTGATAAGTTCTATGGGTCAGGGTAAACTAAGAATGGTTACCCATCTTGATTTTACAAAAGAAATGCTGGACATAGTGATCAAAGAGTTAAAAGATCTAAAGATCTAGTAAGTTAAAAAAAAATAAATTCACAATGAGAAAGAATCTAATACTATTTATTCTGATGTTTATTTTTCATAATAGTTTTTCACAACTATCAACGGAGTTTGTAATCCCAAAATTAACATATGAAGAAGCAAATAGATTATCAAAACTACCCCTTACATGTATGAATGTAGAGTTTCCTAATAAATTGGGACAAACACTTGGTAGTGAGGAAGATATTAAGGCCCCTAAAATATTACATCCAGCTTTTTATGGCTGTTTTGATTGGCATTCTTCCGTTCACGGACATTGGTCCTTGGTTAGTTTGTTAAAACAGTATCCGGATATTGAAAATTCACTTGAAATTCGTGAAAAATTATCTAACAATATTTCTAAAGAAAAAATTGCTGATGAAGTTGAATATTTTAAAGGTAAACACAACAAAATATATGAACGAACTTATGGCTGGGCCTGGTTATTGAAGTTAGCGGAGGAGTTACATACATGGAATGACCCTCTGGCAAGAGAATTGGAAGATAGTTTACAGCCTTTAACAGATCTTATTATTGAAAGATATATCGACTTTTTGCCAAAGTTAAATTATCCGGTTAGGGTAGGAGAGCACCCAAACACTGCATTTGGATTAGCTTTTGCCTGGGATTATGCACATGTGGTTGGAAATGAGGAACTAAAAACAATGATCGAACAAAGAGCTAGAGATTTTTATTTTAAAGATATTTCTTGTCCTATTTCCTGGGAACCGGGTGGGTATGATTTTTTATCACCTTGTTTGGAAGAGGCGGTTATAATGTTGAGGGTTTTATCCGAAAATGAATTCAAAGATTGGATAATTAAATTTTTGCCTCAACTTATTGATAATGATTTTAATTTGGAACCTGGTGTTGTTTCTGACAGGACTGATGGAAAGTTAGTTCATTTAGATGGAGTTAATTTTAGTCGTGCATGGTGTTTGAATGAAATTGCTAATAGTTATAATGAATTTGCTCATTTGAAAAATATCGCTAACAGACATATTAATTATTCATTACCCAGTATAGTTGATGATAACTATGAAGGAGGTCATTGGTTAGGGACTTTTGCGATTTACGCTTTAAATTCTGTTGAAGAATGATAAAATGGGTTTAATTAATTTATGTAATGTATACTATTGAGTAGCGTCTTAGATAATAAAATCATGAAGAATATACATGCAATTATTTTATTTTTTGCTTTTTTATCAGTTAATTTGACCGCTCAAAAAAATCAACGAAATATGCAAAATAATTTATCGGTAGCCACATTTGGTAATGGTTGTTTTTGGTGTACCGAAGCAATATTTCAACAATTGAAAGGTGTAGAGAAAGTAGTTCCGGGTTATTCAGGTGGGACAGTGAAAAACCCGTCATACAAAGAAGTCTGTACAGGGTCTACCGGGCATGCAGAAGCAATTCAAATCACTTTTGACCCAGAAATTATCAGCTATAGAGAATTGTTGGATGTATTTTTTTACACGCATGACCCAACAACATTAAATCGTCAGGGAGCTGATGTGGGGACACAATATCGATCTGCAATTTTTTATCGCGATGAAGATCAGAAAAAAGATGCAGAATTAATGATTACTCAATTAGAAACTGAGGGTGTGTATGATGATAGAGTAGTGACAGAAATAACTCCGCTTGGCGTGTTTTATATAGCGGAAGATTATCATCAGGATTATTATATTAACAATAAAAATCAGGGTTATTGCAGAGCGGTAATAAATCCTAAATTAGATAAATTTGTTAAAAAATATAGTTCTAAAATTAAATAATTGAAAAAGTGACTGATCAACTGGAAACCGGAAAAAAGAAAAAATTAATTATAGGGATATTATTTGACCTGATAGGAATGTCATCTCTATTTTTTCCAGTAATAGATATTGTTTGGGCACCATTGTCAGCTTACTTAATGACAAGACTTTATAAAGGTAATGTTGGTAAGATTGGAGGAATTGTATCATTTGTGGAAGAAGCAATCCCGGGCTTGGATTTCTTTCCTTCATTTACAATTACATGGTTGTATGTTTATATATTAAAAAAGGGTAAAACTAGTTAAATATTTTTCCAAAACCCATTCGGTAAAACATCTTTTTTTCCATATTCCAGAAAAATTCTTTCTGACCAAATAAGGTTCCTATAATAATTAGAGTAATTTGATAGATTATTGAAATCGCTAAAATTCTGATAAACCAATACAAAATTGGATTTGTCACATCTTCGGATATTCCAAAAAATTCGGTAACGGGATCTGTAAGATAAACAGCAAGAGAGCCATTGATTGCAAAAACTATAAAAATAATAAGTATCTGAAAATTAGATTTTATACCCCAACGTTGTTTTAACTTATCCATTTAATTTGCTTTTGACAAAAATAAATAATCAAAGGGAGAATAATATAACTGTAAACAAAAGAAGAATAACGATAAAAAAAACTGACACATGTGTCAGTTTTTAATTAAAATATAAGTTATTTAAAATAAAATACTATCCAAACATTTTACCTAAAGCACCCAAAATGCCACCACTTTTTCCTCCTTCGGAAATTAAACCGGCAAGATCATCTACAGAAAGATCGTTATTATTAAAATCTTGTATTTTCGAAGCCATTTCTTGTTGTTTGTCGTTGTCATCACCAAGAATGCCACCAAGTAAACCATTTAAACCATTTTGGTCAGATACGTTGTTACTCATTGCTTTTTTTCCTAAGTAACCCATTACAACCGGGGCAGCAACTTTCATAATATCCATAGCAGCCCTCATGTCAATTCCGTTAGACTTACCTATTGCATGGGCTGCATTATTTTCTTGTCCGCCAAAGACATGACCTAGAATACCACCTCCGTCTTTCATAACATCTTCATCAATGTTACTACCACCTAGAATACTCCCTAGATTATCTAAGATTCCACCACTGTGTTTATTTCCTAAAGCTCCTAATATGCCGGATGTACCATCTTGAGTTGAGGCATTATTTCTCATAGCACCTAAAATTAAAGGTATTGCAGAGGCTAATGCTGTAGTAGCTGTTTTTTTATTTAGGCCAAGTTGTCCGCCAACTCCGTCAATAAGACTTTTTCCTTCTGGTCCGTTTAATAAATCTAGAATTCCACTCATAATATGTAGTTTCAAGGTTAATGATTAATTTCATATTAAATTACAAAAAATATTTGTTACCTTCCCCGAAATTTAACTTTTTGATGAAAAAATTAGCACTTCACTGGAAAATATTGCTGGGAATGTTTCTTGGCGTTTTATTTGGATTCTTAATGGCCGGCATAGATGGGGGAAAAGAAATTGTACAAGATTGGGTAAAACCATTTGGAACAATTTTTATCAACTCATTAAAATTAATTGCAGTTCCTTTGATTTTAGGTTCTTTAATAAAAGGTGTATCTGATCTTAAGGATATCTCAAAACTCTCAAAAATGGGAGGTAAAACAATTTTGATCTATATTTTGACCACTGTTATTGCTGTATCTATTGGTTTGTTTTTAGTGAATACAGTTAAACCGGGGAATTCAATTACCGAATCAACCAGAACAGAATTGGTGAGCAATTATTCTGAAAGTACACAAAAATATAAGGATGAAGCTGCAAATCAAAAGGAGAGCGGCCCATTGCAGGCTTTGATTGATTTAGTACCTGACAATATAATTGGTGCTTCAAGTGAGAATAAGAATATGTTACAGGTTATATTCTTTTCCATCTTTTTTGGAGTTGGATTGATCCTGATACCTGAAAGCAAATCAAAACCGGTTAAAGAATTTTTTGATGGATTTAATGACGTAATCTTAAAAATGATCGATTTAATAATGTTGGCTGCCCCTTACGGTGTTTTTGCTTTATTGGCGGCATTAATTGTTGAATCTCCAAGTGCAGATTTGTTTAAAGCCCTTGGATGGTATTCATTAACAGTTGTTTCTGGATTGATGATGATGATTGGTTTTTATGTGTTGATCGTTTTTCTTATAACAGGGAAAAAACCAAAGTTCTTTATTAATGGAATTTCACCGGCTCAATTATTGGCGTTTTCAACGAGTTCGAGTGCAGCAACCTTACCGGTTACTATGGAAAGGGTTACAGAGCATTTGGGTGTTGAAGAAGAGGTTTCAAGTTTTGTACTCCCAATTGGTGCAACGATAAATATGGATGGAACAAGCTTGTACCAGGCAGTTGCAGCAGTTTTTATTGCTCAGGCATTTGGTATGGATCTTTCATTTAGTGCACAATTAGGAATTATTGCAACAGCAACACTGGCAAGTATCGGGTCGGCTGCTGTACCGGGTGCAGGAATGGTTATGCTCGTAATTGTATTGGCTCAGGCCGGAATACCAGAAGCGGGGTTAGCATTGATATTTGCTGTTGACAGGCCATTGGATATGTGTAGAACAGCAGTCAATGTTACCGGTGATGCATCTGTTTCTATGATTGTAGCAAAAACGGAAGGAAAACTTGGTGAGCCCCATGTGAAAGATTGGGATGATACTTATAAAAAATAAAAAGTTTTTTTTATTGAATGTCATTCCCATTCAAACGGGAATCTTTCACTTTTCAACAAAAGACCTCCACTGTTGTGGGAATGACATTTAAGGCATTTTACCATCTGATAATTACACTACCCCAGGTAAAACCACTACCAAAGGCAGCAAGGACAATCAGATCATTTTCTTTTACCTTTCCTTTTTCCCAGGCTTCAGATAAAGCAATAATGATAGATGCAGCAGTAGTGTTACCATATTTCATGATATTGTTATATATCTGATCATCTCTCAATTTTAATTTTTTCTGTACAAATTGTGAGATTCTTAAATTCGCCTGATGAGGTATAAATAGATCAATTGCATCTGGTGGTAAATTATTAGCAGCCATACCTTCCATTATAACTTCAATAAATCTTACTACAGCATGTTTAAATACAAAAGTCCCATCCATATATGGGAAATAGGAAACATCTTCACCTTTAGAAGCAATTATTTCAGGAACCCAGTTGCTAATATTTGGAGATTCAACAACCAATTTGTCTGCATATTTCCCTTCACTATGCAGGTGAGAAGATAAGATTCCTTTGTTATTATCTTCTGATCTTGAAAGTACACAGGCGCCGGCACCATCCCCAAAAATTACCGATACTCCTCTCCCTCTGGTAGTTTTGTCTAATCCGTTGGAATGATATTCTGAACCGATCACCAATATATTTTTGTACATACCTGTTTTAATAAATTGATCGGCAACAGACATTGCATATACAAAACCCGAACACTGATTCCTCACATCCAAAGCACCTACAGTTGGCATATCCAGCATATCCTGAATTTGTACACCGCAACCGGGGAAATAATAATCCGGACTCAAAGTTGCAAATACAATAAAATCAATGTCATCTTTAGTTAATCCTGCTTTTTCTATGGCTATTCTTGCAGCTTTTGCACCCATTACGGCAGAAGTGTCTTCACTTCCTTCAGGTATCCATCTTCGTTCTTTAATTCCTGTTCTTTCCTGGATCCATTCATCACTGGTATCCATAAATTTTGTTATGTCCTCATTAGTAACTACATTTTCAGGAACATAATGACCTAACCCTGTAATTTTTGAATTATACATGTTTTTATAATTTAATTTGTCTAAAAAAGTTGTTGTTGATACAATTTTAATGAATTTATTCTTTAAATACTAATATCTTAAAAATAAACTTTTAAAATGAGATTGTCAAATTTCATACTTGAATAGTTTTTAATTCAATTAATTTTATCAATTGTGTATTAGATTTTTCTATAGAATTATTCTAAAAATTTATCATATTGGTTTTGTCTTTAGGATAATATTCACAAACTTTGTATCAGTTTACAAGAATTATTAACTTAAAAATAAATTAAGATCATGAAAATTAACAGATACCAAGACATTTCAGAAGTTGAAAAAGAAGCAAAAAAAGATTATATAGACAGACACTCTGCTTTTCTACACTGTGAAAATTCAGCAAAAAAAGGAGAAAAATTTAAAGTAAAGGTTCAGGTAGGTGATGAGTATTCTCACCCTGATGATTTCGATCATTATATTGCCTGGGTTCAATTATGGAATGGTGAGGCTATGCTTGCAGAAGCAAGTTTTACAGCAGGAGCATTAGGAAGTGAATCAAATCAATTAGAGGTAGATTTCTATATTGTACCTTCAAAGAAGATGAAACTTACAGCTATGGCATATTGCACAAAGCACGGTTTATGGCAAAGTGATGAGGTTGCTGTAGAAATAGAAAAATAATTCTGCCTTTAAGAAAATAATAAGAACAAGGACTTTAACAGATCCTTGTTTTTTTATTGAAGTGAAACAGAGTTCTTAATTTTCTCAGGAACTTTGTGGTTATTATTATACAATAAATAACAAAAAAAACCTGTAAAGAATTAACTTTACAGGTATATATTTTTACTTAAAAATTTATCTTAGTTGATTGTAGAAACTAGATCATTAACTGAGTTGAAATCATTTTGAACCTTAGAATCAGCAGATTCTTCATTAGACCACATATTTCCATCCAATAAATATCTAAATTGATATTCTTTACCTTGCTCTAATTCAATAGTTTGTGAAAAATCACCTGATTTAAGAGACTTCATCGGTTTTGCTGAAACATCCCAATTGTTGAAATCACCCAATAACTGAATCTTTTTTGCTTCTTTTGCTTCTTCAGCTTTCACTTTGAATGAAACTTTACAAACTGGTTTCGATTTTAAAAATTGCTTTTTAATACTCATAGTATTTTAATTTAAGAATTTAAATAAGCGCGCTAAATTATAAATATTTTATTAAAGAAGGTGCTCGATAATGGAAATAATGATAAATATAATCTGGATTCAAATTTTTGATAACAAAGTCAAGTTTAGAATTGATATTATTGTTTTGTTAATTAACATTTGTAAGTAGAATGATATAAAACTGCCATCTTGTCACAATCGTTATTTTGGTATTTATTTTGATTAATATGATTATGTAAAATTTAAAATAAAATATAAAGATATAATTATGGCAAAAGGAAAAATTAATGTTGCAGTAGAAAATATATTTCCGCTGATTAAAAAGTTTTTATACTCCGATCACGAGATATTTTTACGTGAATTAATTTCAAATGGTACAGATGCTACTTTAAAATTAAAGCATTTAGCATCGATCAATGAATTTCAAGGAGATGTTGATGATGTTAGGATAGAAGTGAAGATTGATAAAGAAGGAAAGAAAATTCATATCATCGATCAAGGTGTTGGGATGTCCAAGGAAGAAGTGAAAAAATACATCAATGATATTGCTTTTTCGGGTGCGGAAGATTTTTTAGACAAATATAAAGATGAAAAAAATGAGTCGGGAATCATCGGTCATTTTGGTTTAGGCTTTTATTCAGCCTTTATGGTTGCAGATCAGGTTGAAATTCATACCAAATCATACAAAGATGCTGAAGATGCTGCTCACTGGATATGTGATGGATCACCAGAATATATCTTAAAAAAATCAGATAAAGAAGATAGAGGTACAGAGATCATCTTGCATATAGCAGAAGATTCTACCGAGTTTTTAGAAGAAAATCGTATAAGTGAATTGTTGAATAAGTACAATAAATTTATGCCAATTCCGATCAAGTTTGGAACTCGTGATGAAGAACTACCACTACCTGAAGACGCAAAAGAGGATGCAAAACCGGAATCTATTACTGTTGATAATATCATCAATAATCCAAATCCGGCCTGGACAAAAAAACCAAGTGATCTAAAGGGTGAGGATTATTCGACTTTTTACAGAGAATTGTACCCTATGCAATTTGAAGAGCCTCTTTTCCATATCCATTTAAATGTGGATTACCCGTTTAATTTAACAGGAATTTTGTATTTCCCAAAATTAACAACCAATCTCGATGCTCAAAAAGATAGAATTCAGTTATACCAAAATCAGGTTTTTGTAACCGATAATGTGGAGGGGATTGTACCTGACTTCTTACAAATGCTTCGCGGTGTGATTGATTCTCCAGATATTCCATTGAACGTATCCCGTAGCTATTTGCAAGCAGATGGAGCAGTGAAAAAGATATCCTCATATATCACTAAGAAAGTTGCAGATAAATTAAGTTCATTATATAAAAACGATAGAGAGGAATTTGAGAAAAAATGGAATGATATCAAGATCGTTATTGAGTATGGTATGTTATCTGAGCCAAAATTCTTTGAAAAAGCACAAAAATTTGCACTTTATCCAACAGTGAAAAATGAATATTTCACTTTTGAAGAACTGAAAGAAAAGACTAAGGCTGCACAAACCGATAAAGATGGTAATTTAGTAATTCTTTATGCTTCTAATGAGGCCGAACAACACAGTTTTGTTGAAGAAGCTGAAGCTAAAGGTTATGAAGTTTTGTTATTGGATTCACCAATTGTTTCGCACTTAATTCAAAAATTAGAAGTTGAAAACTCTGAATTGTCAGATAAAAAACAACCAATTAAATTTGTTCGTGTAGATGCAGATTCTATTGAAAAATTAATTCCGAAAGAAGAAGATCAAATTTCTAAATTGAGTGATGAGGATCAGGGAAAATTAAAAACTATTGTTGAAGAAATTGTTCCTAAGGAAAAATATACGGTTCAGTTAGAGGCATTGGATTCTAATTCAAATCCGTTTATAATTACACAGCCTGAGTTTATGCGTAGAATGAAAGAGATGCAACAAACCGGTGGTGGCGGAATGATGGGAATGGGTAATTTCCCTGAAATGTATAACCTGGTTGTAAATACAAATAGTGATCTGATGTCTAAGATCCTAAAAGCAAAAGGTAAACGTAGCGAATACGTAAATCAGGCTTTGGACCTGGCAAGATTATCACAAAACCTTTTACAGGGAAAAGAAATGACCGAGTTTATAAAACGAAGTTATGATTTAATGAAAGGTTAATTATTTGAAATAAAAAATTGAAATTATATCCCCGGCAAGGTCGGGGATTTTTTTTACTCATA
>JBDLIB010000020.1:0-27814 GCA_039715085.1 Bacteroidota bacterium
CTTATTAACGATATTATCTTCTCTATCCTGGTCATCCTCCCATTCATCAAATGATAGTAATTCAATACTATGGTTATAGATAAAGATTTCCTGAAGTAATGAAAACAATATTTCAGCAGTCTTTTGTCTGTTAAAATTATTAAATTCAAATGTATCCTTTAAATCTTCCAGAAAAAGTTCAGGGCTGGCAAATTTGAATAGATCCAATAGTTCCAGACTAGTACTCAGACTCTTCTGTTGACTTGCATTAAAATCTGATAATAGTTCCTTAGGTGCAAAAAATTCTTTTTCCTGTTCCATCATTTTCTTAAAAGCACTTGAACTTGATAGAACTTTATCATTTTCCTTTTTTCTATCTGTTATTAAAGTAATTCTTCCTTTTCGATCATCAATGGTTTCCTCCAGATCTGGTGATATCAGGTTTATATATGAGTTGATCCCAACATATTTATAAAAAATCCTTTCCATTTTAATAAAATCAATTTTATTTATAAATGGGTGTTTGCCAGACTCCAACTCATTCTTTAATTGAATAATTTTCTCTGAAAGGGTTGGTTTTACTTCATCAATTGCACTAAATATCCCGAAGAGATCTACTTCTCTGTATAATTTATCAACGATGTACTTATATTTTAAAATAAACTCTTTTAATCCTTCTTCATTATTATATTTTGGACTTTCCAGGTATTCAAAAAAACCTTCTTCATTTTTAACTTTTAAAATATTGAGTCTGATCCTATAATATGTAAAGATCAAAAAACAAAGATCCAGGTATTCATCAAAAGGCAATCCTTCTCCCATCCTTTGTAGGGTTTCCTCTGTAAGATAGAATGCATTTTCCAAAGGATGTCTATATGGGAATAATTTTTTGTTCGTAAAGTTTAAATAATCGCTGTAATTTTCAAACTGAGGAATATTAGTATCAGCATCAGATTGGATAGACTTAATGATTTTATCAATTTTATTAGTATTTGTCTTTTCTGCCAGCATATTTTGAGGGTCAATTTTTGCATAAAACTAAAATGCTAATGATATTTAGCAAAAGACATCGATCATAAGTTATAAACAAATAATTTGCATTCTGATGGATTTTATATAGTACTCTGTATGAGAACTACAAAGAACATTTTTTTGAAAATATACACCCAAAAAGTTATTTTGTAAGTGGTGGAGTATATAATCTCCACTTAAAAACTGCACACGTTAATAACTTTTTTTTAATAAAGGTCATTAATTCTGCTTACTGTTGTATCCAATCTGCTTTTTGTGATCTTGCCATATACTTTAGTAGAAGAAATATCTGCATGCCCTAACCATTTTGATACTTGTTCCATAGGTACTTTTTGAGTAAAATATCTGTGGCACACAGTATGAGAAATGATAATAATAACTTGGATCTGCTAAAATTTTGTAGCGGAACAAAATAGCTATAACTGTTTGCAATTAATTGTTTTTTATAAAAGTAATAGCTGACTCTTGTAAAAATCTCTGCCGAATATTTTAGTTTGTTTTGGTTTTATAGGGGTAAAATTAGTTTTTCAAGGGTAATATTAATTTATATAGCAACTGAAAGGGTAATTTTGGTTTTTAAGACTTTGCACTTCATTATGAAGCACAATTTTTCTAATAAAGGTCGTTAATTCTGCTTGCTGTTGTATCCAATCTGCTTTTTGTGATCTTTCCATATACCTGAGTAGAAGAATTATTGGCATGACCAAGCCATTTTGATGCTTGTTCCAGTGGCACGTTATTTTCCAGTAAGATAGTTGTAGTACATGGGGTAAAAAAGGGTAATTCAGTCCAACGAGTCTCAGATACCATACATGTTACTGAGGTATGAAAATATTTTATAAGTCTTTAATTTGTACTAAAGCAAAAAGTAAACCCTCATCTTTACATTTTTTATTTTTTGTAAACATACATGCTGACATTTTTATATATTTGTAAACACAACAGTTTACATTGAAAATTGTTTGTAAACTTAAATCATTACAAATAATGAGAAATAAAAAGAAACTCTTAATTGAACAATTGGACCAAAAATTAAAGCCTTTTCAAAAAACAGTAATGGTCCTAGTCCCAAACAATGGATGGATAAACACTATACGTACCACACTTAATATGACAATGGCCCAACTTGGGACCAAGCTAAATATAACTAGACAAGGAGTAAAAAGTGTTGAGGAAAGTGAAGTAAAAGGCACAATATCAATTAATTCATTAAAAGAAGTAGGTGAAGCATTGGGTTTAAAGTTTGTATATGGGTTCGTTCCTAAAGACGGGACCATTGACAATTTAATCAACTCAAAGGCTGAAAAATTAGCCCGAAAAATAGTATTAAGAACCAACCAAAATATGAAATTAGAAGACCAAGGAATTGGAGATAAAAAAATTAATGAATCAATAAATGACCTGGCTAATGAAATAAAAAGAGAAATGAGAAAGTCATTATGGGATTAGAATTACAATATACTGACGGTCAAACACCTTTAGATGAAGAAGAAAAAAGAGGTCTAAAGATAAAGTCAATTACTACACAAGGAGAACTGGATGAACTGGAACAATTAAATATTGAAAAGGCTGTTGAATGGACTATTCACACCAATTTAAAACCTGAAAGAATACTGACTGAGAAGTTTGTAAAAGACTTGCACAAAAAAATGTATGGTGATGTTTGGAAATGGGCAGGAGGATTTAGAAAGTCAGACAAGAATATCGGTATAGAATGGACAAAAATTGGTATAGAATTAAAGTGCCTTATAGATGACACAAAATATTGGATTGACAACAACACTTTTTCACCAGAAGAGATTTCCATTAGATTTAAACACAGAATTGTAGCTATTCATTGTTTTCCTAATGGGAACGGGAGACATTCAAGAATGATGGCTGATATTATTATGGAATCAATTTTTGGGAAAGAGATATTTTCCTGGCATCAATCAAATATGGTAAAATCGGACAGTATAAGAAAAAAATACATTGCTGCCTTAAGGAAAGCTGACAATGGAGATATCGACCCTTTAATCGAATTTGCAAAAAACTGATTATTCTTCGATGATATAAACAATATAATGTAGCACCTGTTTTTTTTTCTAATAAAGGTCATTTATCCTGCTTGCTGTTGTATCCAATCGGCTTTTTGTGATCTTTGCATATACCTGGGTAGAAGAAATATCTGCATGCCCTAACCATTTTGATACTTGTTCCAGTGGCACGTTATTTTCCAGTAATATGGTTGTAGCACATGTATGTCTGGCTACATGGTGTGTAAGTTTAAGTTTTATACCTGCAAATTGTCCAACGGCTTTTAGGTACAGATTCAGTTTTTGATTACTTATCTTAGGGATTAGTCTTTTATACTTAAGCCTGTCATCACAGTCTTTGTATTTATCCAGTAATCTTTGTGTGGGCTTTATAATAGGTATTACAACTTCATCTCCTGTTTTTTCCTGTATAGTAGTAATGAACTTTAGTTTTGAATTTATATATTCAAAATTATTTTCGGTAAGAGCTTGAGCATCCCTGAATCGTAAACCTGTGTAGACTGAAAATAAGAAAATATCCAGTGATTTTTGCATATGCCCTTCAAAATTCATTTCCTCCAATATTGTAAGTTCTTCTCTGGTTAAATACTTAATATCTGTTTTAATTTTTCTTAGCTTAAAATCAACATAAGGTTGCTTCTTAATAAAACCTTCTTTATATGCCTGAATTAATACCGTCCTGAAAAAAGTATGCCGTTTAATAATAGTGGTTGGTGCAAGTGGTTTATTATATTGTTCAGATATCTGAGACTTTAAATAGTTATTAAAAGATGTAATAAAGGAATAATCAACCCTGGGTAACATCAGGTCGGATGTTTTGTAATTTTCTGAGATAAACGCTGATACTACTTTTTTGAGTCTACTGAATTTAAAGAAGTATGTTTTAGATAATGTTGTATCCTTTTTCTTAGTTTCTATAAATCTGTCTATAAATTCAACAACTCCATATTGTACTTTATTCTTTCCTGTAAAAACATCTTTGATAAGTTTGGAAGAGATCTCATAGCCTTCGATCACCAGTTGCTCTTTAATTTTAAATATCTCTGATTCTATCATGGAAATTCTTTGGTTGGTTTCCGGATCATTTATTGGGCGACCAACTTCAATATTCCATTTATCAAGTGTGGTATAAATATCTGTGATAACTTCACTTTTCTTTCTGTTATATCCTATTCTTACATTTACTTTATATCTGCCTTTGATTTTTCTTTCCTCTTTAAGGAAAAAACTGACTGTAATTGGACTATACATTTTCTTTGGATTTGAATTATTTATCAGATTAAAAAGAGCTGATTTGGTGAAACAATAGTGAAACATTTTGTCCAGGTGAGACATAAATAATGCACTTTTGAAACAAATTTAAAAAAAAATGAAACATTTTAAAACAGTAAACCCTTGCAAAACAGTCATTTGCAAGGGTTTGAATGGAGACAAAAAACGTTACCAGTGGAGCTAACGGGATTCGAACCCGTGACCTCTACGCTGCCAGCGTAGCGCTCTAGCCAGCTGAGCTATAGCCCCAATTTCCATAATTATTACCTTTTTATAATCAAGGTAAATACTGATGAAAATATTTATTCAAAAAATCCTTTTAAAACAAGTAAAGGAACTTTACTTTCAAAATCAATTTTCTTCACTACATTTTCTTCCCAAAGTTTTTTAAAGAATCCTCTTTTTCTTCTGATAACACATATCAGATCAGGATCTTCTTCATGCAAAAACTCCAAAACACCTTGAAAAACTGTAGCATTTTCAGTTAAAGTAGATTTTGAAACCATCTCTTTTAAATTAGTATTTAAATCGAGATCTTTAGTCTCCATTTGAGGTGTTTTTACCTGTATCAAATCAATTACCGAATCATACTTTTCTTTTATTTTGGCCAATGGTATTAAAGTAGTATCCAACTTTATCTTACCTGATTTTATAGCTATCAATACTTTCTTGATCGGCTTATAAAAAGCTTCCGAAGGTATTATTAATACAGGAACTGTACTATCTTTAACCATGCACCCTGTTATTTCTCCTAAAAATATTGATGTATCAGACAAATTATTTTTTGTTGAACTAATTATCAAATCTATCTTATAAACATCACAAAAGTTCTTTATGCTATCAAAGGTCTTATAGCTAACTAATGATGTTGAGTGTATTTTAACACCTTTTGTATCCACATCTTTAATGGCAACTTTAAGATGCTCCCTACTCTCTTTTTCATATAAATTCCCAACTTTAACATAGGAAGCAGAAAAACGAGGAATATTAAAGATATCAACTAAGTAAATCTCAGCATCTACATGTTTTGCAAAATCTATAGCATATTGCAGAGTATTAACAACACTTTCATTAATACCAATTGGAACTAAAATATTTTTCATATTATTCAGGTTTGTTTCGTGTGTTATTGTTTAAAAATTCTAATTTCAGAATATTTTTTATAAAAATTATCAATATAATAATCTACACGGCAAAAATATAAAAAGTTAATAATATTGCGATGAAGTTTTTAAAAAAATATACTTTATTTTAATTATAGTTTTAGTACACAATTTACTTTACCTTTGCGGAAGAAAAAATCAAAAAATGCAGGATACACTTGTTATTATACCAACTTTTAACGAGAAAGAAAATATAGAAAAAATTATCAGAAAAACTTTTTCCCAAAAGAAAGCTTTTGATATTCTGGTCGTTGATGATAATTCGCCTGATGGTACTTCAAAAATTGTAAAAGAGCTACAAAAAGACTTTCCAAAAAGTTTATTTTTAGAGGAGAGAAAAGGTAAAACAGGATTGGGTGCTGCATATATTCACGGGTTTAAATGGGCATTAAAAAAGGAATATCAATATATTATTGAAATGGATGCCGACTTTTCTCACAATCCAAAGGATCTTTGCAAATTGTATAGTGCATGTGCAGAGGAAGGTGCCGATGTTTCAATCGGGTCGAGATATTCAAGAGGTGTAAATGTGGTGAATTGGCCCATGAAAAGAGTATTACTTTCTTATTTTGCTTCAAAATATGTTAAATTTATTACCGGAATTCCGGTTAACGACACAACTGCCGGTTTTGTTTGCTATAAACGAAAAGTTCTGGAAACTATCAATTTAGATAAAATTCAGTTTATCGGATATGCCTTTCAAATTGAAATGAAATTCAAAGCCTGGAAACATGGTTTTCATATTAGAGAAGTTTCTGTTATATTTAAGGATAGGACTGCGGGTGATTCGAAAATGAACAGTTCGATAATTTCTGAAGCAGTTTTTGGAGTTTTAAAAATGAGGATCAAAGGATTGTCAAAATAAAGTTAATCAACCGACTAAAGTCGGATGAAATTGATGAACGTCGGAGGAAATTGAGAATGGAAAAAACTTAGAAGAATGAGCACTACACTTATTAAAAACGCACAGATTGTAAACGATAATAAGATCGAAAAACTCGATGTTCTAATCGAAGGTGACTTTATTTTGAAAGTTGAAAAGAACATCAGATCTTTTCCTGAAGAAACACATATAATTAATGCAGAAGGGAAATATCTT
Organism: Bacteroidota bacterium; assembly: GCA_039715085.1. Taxonomy (GTDB): domain Bacteria; phylum Bacteroidota; class Bacteroidia; order Flavobacteriales; family Flavobacteriaceae; genus Namhaeicola. The sequence goes on from JBDLIB010000020.1 coordinate 6,582, forward strand.
TTACCCGGAATTATTGATGATCAGGTGCATTTCCGTGAACCCGGATTAACGCATAAAGCTACTGTCGAAACCGAATCCCGTGCTGCCGTTTCCGGAGGAATAACTTCGTTTATCGAGATGCCTAATACAATACCGCAAGCTACAACCCAGAAAATTTTAGAAGATAAATTTGATATCGCTTCAAAAAGTTCTTATACCAATTACTCATTTATGATTGGCGGCACGAATGACAATCTGGATGAGTTATTAAAAACAGATCCGAAAAAAGTGGCCGGAATCAAATTGTTTTTAGGTTCCTCAACCGGAAATATGTTGGTGGATAATGAAGAAGTTTTAGAAAAGATATTCTCTTCAACAGATCTGTTGATCGCCGCCCATTGCGAAGATGAAACTACTATCCAAAAAAACACATCTGATTATATTTCAAAATACGGAGACGACATTCCGGTAAAATTCCATCCGGTGATCCGAAGTGCAGAAGCATGTTATTTATCGTCATCAAAAGCGGTTGCATTGGCTAAGAAAACCGGAGCCAGGTTACATGTTTTCCATCTTTCTACTGCGAAAGAAATGGAACTATTTACTAATAAAATTCCATTAGAAGAAAAAAGAATTACTGCCGAAGTCTGTGTGCATCACTTATGGTTTTGTGATGATGATTATGAGAAAAAGGGAACCTTAATCAAATGGAATCCTGCTGTAAAATCTGCTGAAGACAGAGATGGTTTATGGAAGGCTTTACTCGATGATAGAATTGATGTAATAGCTACAGACCATGCTCCTCATACTTTACAGGAAAAACAAAATCCTTATTCCAAAGCACCAAGTGGCGGACCCCTTGTGCAACATGCCCTGATCGCCATGTTAGAAAATGTAAAAAATAACAAAATTTCGTTGGAAAAAGTAGTGGAAAAAATGTGTCATAATCCGGCAAAATTATTCAGAATCGAAAAAAGAGGTTTTGTAAAAAAAGGTTATTATGCCGATCTGGTTTTGGTCGATCTCGATAAGCCTCAAACAGTAAATAGAGAAAATATTCTATACAAATGTGGCTGGTCTCCCTTTGAGGGAACAACTTTTAACAGTTCTGTTATTCATACTTTTGTCAATGGTGAATTAATATACAATAACGGCGAATTTAATAATGATGTTAAAGGAAAACGTCTTACTTTTGATCGATAAATGAAACGAACATGAATAAATTTAATCAATAATCACACAAAAGTAAATGATTAAATTTTTCATGAGAGAGCGAAGCAGTTGCATACGTTCTCCATTTTTTAATTAATTTACAAATAATTACAAAAATTTAAACGTGTGAAATTTTTTACATACATATTTGTTCTTGTATTCCTGCTTTCCTGCGAAAGCAAGACCAACCTGGAGAAACCCAAGGATCTGATTCCCGAAGATCAGATGGTTGACCTGTTGGTAGATATAAATTTAGCCAACGCAGCAAAATCAGTAAAAAATAAAAACGCACAGAAGAAAATTAACTATATGCCTCTGGTATATGAAAAATACAATATTGACAGTACCAGATTTGCAAACAGCAACCTTTACTACACATCAAAAGTGGATGAATATAGAAGAATTTTTCAGGAAGTAGATGAAAGACTGGAAGATCTTAGGGCTAATCAACTCTCTATTCAGGATTCCATCGCAACAGTGACAGGGGATAGTTTAATGAAGTATAGAAGGCCTCCTCGTATAAAATAACCTGAAACTAAACCACTTATCTAAGCCTCTCCTCAAACTGTCTCTGAATATTTAAAAGTTAATTCGTTTATTTGTGTAACAGTTAAATGCTTTAAGCTAGTTTAGTCTAAAGTCTGTCCTCACGAAAGTGGGATCAAAAGAGTTTTAAGTGTTGAGTGAGGAGTTTGTTGTTTCGAGTTTCTGGTGTTTCAGTACTGTTGCAGCATTACATCATTGTATCATTCACTCATTCCAACATTCACTCATTCTCTCCTTCACTCAATCTCTGCACCTCTCCATCACTCTTCTCATCTTCAAATTAATTTTTTGTGTAACTATGTAATCGGTAATAATATTTCTCACCAATTACACAATTAAACGATTACACAATTAGGGCAAACGCATCATAAAAATTTTGAATATTATTATTTTTACCCTATCAATATCAGCAAGTTAATATTAGCTTGAGTTTTCAATGAATTTTCTACCCCATCCCTAAAGGGCGAATTCATTGAAAACTTCCATAATTTATTCATTTTTTTTGGCTCCCTTTAGGGTTGGGGTAAAACAAAAAAAGTGATTAACTTGCTGATATTGAATCAGATCTATTTTTCAAAATTTAATCACTTAATAAAATAATGATGCGTTTACCCTGATTACACAATTCAACTTTAGACTTTCGACATTTGACTTTCGACATTAAAAATTCTAATGTTTATTCTTTTCTTCTAAATATGCCTTACACGTTTCTTCAATTGTTTCAGATATCGGCTGGAATTGATAGTTTATCATTTGACTTATTTTATCAGAGTTAAAATATTTTTTATTATGTAATGCCCTGGCAGAATACTTAGTAAGCTTTGGTGATCTTCCTGTAATTTTACTAATTAATGTATTAAACCTCCACGCAAATTCACTTATAAATCTTGATACTTTAACACTTGGCCTTTTTACATTAAAACCATCAGAAACTTGATAAAAAATATCTTTGAATGAAGTGTTCTCTGCAACTAAAATAAAACGCTCACTTTTAATATCACCCTGCATTAATTGAATCATAATTTTAACAACATCTATTACACCAACAAAACCGGTAATACCTTCACCGTAAAATTTAAATCCGTTATAGATCTTGTTAAATAACGCACCGGTTCCTTTGTCCCAAAAACCACATCCCAAAATAACTCCGGGGTTTACAATAACAACATCCACACCCTCCTGGCTTGCCCGCCAGACCTCCATTTCGGCACCGTATTTTGTGATGGCATAACCACTCTTATCTGTCGAGGTAGTCCACTGCCCTTCTTCGTTAATGTATTTAGTTTTTAATGACTTTTCAATAGTTGCAATCGAACTCACAAAGCAGAGTTTCTTTACAGAATTGCTAATACATAAATTAACAATATTACTTGTTCCATCAATATTTACCTGGCGCATTTTCTGGTAATCATTTGGAGCAAATGATACCAAAGCAGCACAGTGATAAACCAGTGTTACATCTTGAAAAGCATGCTCCAGAGCGGGAATATCATTTAGTTCAGCTTCAACCCAGTCAATCTTTTTAAATAATTTTTCTGAATCATCCCCGTAACATGCAAAAACGTTTTTTACTTCAGTTAAGTTACTGCTGTTTCGATATATGGCTTTTACCGAATCATTTTCTAATGCTAAATGATACAACAAATGCGAGCCGACCAATCCGGTACCTCCTGTAACTAAAATCATATAGCGAAAATATAAAATAGAATTGAACTTAGTAGAAGTTTCTTTTTATCTTTGCCAAAATTTTTTAAGATGACTAAGAACTTTGTAGAAGAATTAAGCTGGCGCGGATTGTTACACAACATCATGCCGGGTACTGAAGAACAATTACAGAAAGAATCTACCATAGCATATATCGGCTTTGACCCCACAGCAGACTCCTTACATATTGGAAGCCTGGTGCAGATAATTTTATTGATGCATTTACAAAAGGCCGGTCATAAACCAATTGCTTTGGTTGGTGGTGCTACCGGGATGATTGGTGACCCTTCGGGAAAATCAAACGAAAGAAATTTGTTGGATGAAGAAACACTGAATAAAAATATTGCAGGAGTTAAAAAAACCTTAGAGAGATTTATCGATTTCTCGGGTGAAACATCTAATAGTGCCGAAATGGTCAACAACTACGATTGGATGAAAGAAATGTCGTTTCTGGAATTTGCCCGTGATATAGGAAAACATATCACCGTTAATTACATGATGGCAAAAGATTCGGTAAAAAACAGGTTAAATGACGAAGCAAAGGTAGGAATGAGCTTTACAGAATTCACTTACCAATTGGTACAAGGTTATGATTTCTTACACCTTTACAATACCAAAAATTGCTTGTTGCAAATTGGCGGAAGTGACCAATGGGGAAATATTACAACAGGAACCGAATTAATTCGCCGAAAGGTACAAGGAAAAGCTTATGCCTTAACGAGCCCGTTAGTAACCAAAGCCGACGGAACTAAATTTGGTAAAACCGAGGGTGGAAATGTCTGGTTGGATACCAAAAGAACTTCTCCCTATAAATTTTACCAATACTGGATCAATGCCAGTGATGAGGATGCCGAAAAATATATCAAGATCTTTACATTTTTAGATAAAGAAACAGTTGAAAAACTTATTGCAGATCATAAGGAAGCTCCGCATATGCGTTTATTGCAAAAGAAAGTTGCAGAAGAAGTAACCGTAATGGCACATGGTAAAGAAGCATATGAAAACGCGGTGAAAGCATCGGGGATTTTGTTTGGAAGATCCACAGCCGATGATCTAAAAGGATTGGATGAACAGACATTTTTAGATGTTTTTGAAGGAGTTCCACAAACAGAGATTTCAAAAAATGATTTAGAAAAAGGAATTGAAATCTTAGATGCCTTATCAGATCAATCCGGGTTTTTAAAATCTAAAGGAGAAGCTAGAAGAGCCATGAAAGAGAATTCTATTTCGGTAAATAAGGAAAAAATCAAAGAGGATTTTGTAATTACCGCAAATGACCTGATCGCCGATAAATTTGTTCTTTTACAAAGAGGTAAAAAGAACTATTTTATGTTGAAAATGAGTTAATTACAGGATTATATAAAGACCCTAAAACCACTACGTTTTTATAATTTAGTGGTTTTTTAGGTTTTAGTTTGAAAAATAGTTGGTGAAAAGTTAATATTACGGTGCGCTGCACCTTAATCAACTCATCTTTCGTTGACCCTACAAATATTACGCGGCTATGCTGCTCTTTTCAAATATAAGCATGTTGCAAAATTAAGAATGGCAGGTGCAGCGCACCGTAATAACCTGAGTTCTATCTAAGATTTATTTGATATTCAAAAGTTATCAAAACAAGGGACAAGGAATGAAGATTCTGGAGATCAAACAAACAGGCAGGCAGAAAGGGTTTTTTATTAACTCATAAGATGACTATTTGCATTGCGGCGAATAGTCATCTTATGAGTCTTCAAAAAAAGAAAGTTTATAGCTTAAAGCCATTTTAAACCACCATCAAATTACAACCTCTGATATCAGAGTTATCAAATCTTCCTAAAATTTCGAAAGTACCATCTTCATATGTTTTCCCCAGATCCTGAGTGGCTATAAAAGAACAGGAATTTATATTTGCGAGGTCAATGACATTAATCCCACCTGTTTTTTGATGTGATAAAATTGATAAAGCATCTTCCGTATCCCTCACCATAACTTTCATCCATGGCGGGGTTTGAAAAACACCTTTGCCTTTTGAATACGCTTGTGAGAGTAATTCGGTCATCCCATATTCTGAATGAATATTTTGCACGCCAAAACCTTTGCTTAAAATCTGATGTAATTCTTCCCTTATCAATTCCTTCCTTCTTCCTTTCATCCCACCGGTTTCCATCACAATGGTATTTTTCAATGAAAATTGATGATTTTCAATTAGATCCAATAATGCAAAAGAGACTCCGATTAGCAATATTTTCTCACCATTTTTATCAGATTCTTTTAATGTTCCGGCAAGTTTATCCAAATCCTCTAAATAAAATCCACTCTTTTCTGACTTACTTTTTCTGATAAAATCATCCACCATATAAACTAAAGAGGAGCCTTCTCTCTCTAAATAACCCGGCAACAGTGCAAAAACTGTAAGGTCTTCAATCTTTTCATAAAATCCTTCAAATCCTTTGGTGAAGCTTTTCATATACAAACTCAGATCTGTAACATAGTGCTTACTTTGGACCATTCCGGTAGTACCACTACTTAAAAAAGTTTTTTCGATTGTATTATTTACAGAAAGAATTTGATGGGTTTTAAAGAACTGAATAGGTAAAAACGGAATATTTGAAATAGAAGTAATTGATTGAGATTTCACGTTTAAATAGGAAAGAAATTCCCGATAAACGGCATTGTTTTTTGCCTGAAATTGAAAGATCTGCAAAGCAACTTTTTCAAATTCTATGTCGGTGTTTATATCAAAAATTCCAAAATCATGCATACGACCATAAAATATATGCAAAAGTAGCAGATTTACGCAACCAAATGAATTTTAAGTATCTAAAATAATACAAAAGCAGTAGATTTTATGTGGAAAAAAACGATAGTTATATTTTTTATTGTAATTTTATTCTTTTCTTGTAGTGATGACGATGAAAATTATTTTTATGGATTTCTTCCGATAGAAGAAGCTTTTGTACCGGATGAGTTTGAATATGGAGAAATTTATAATCTTTCTGTAAAATATATTCGTCCAGATAATTGCTATCTTTATAGCGATATTATTTACGAATATGATCTTAATGCAAGAAATGTAGCTGTAATTTCAACTGTAATTGATGATGATAATTGCATACCACTAAATGAAGAAAGAGAGATCAGTTTCAGAGTTCACGCTTTACAACAAGAAGATTATATATTTAGGTTTTGGCAGGGTGATGACGAAAACGGTGATCCGATTTATTTAGAAATAATTGTACCTGTAATAAATTTTAACAATAACAATAAGAGTGCCTATGAGTTTAAAACGACTCATACAAAAGTGTAAAAAACAAGACATTCATGCGCAATCAGAGGTTTATCATCTTTTTGCAGGCAAGATTTTTGCTTTATGTTTAAAGTATTCACGAAATAAGCAAGAGGCCGAAGATAATTTACAGGATGCTTTTATTACAATCTTTGACAAAGTAGATCAATTTAAATATAAAGGTTCCTTTGAAGGGTGGATGAAAAGAATTGCAATTAATACTACTCTTCAAACTTATAGACAAAAAAATGTTTTAAATCTGGTTGAAGAAAATCTGCCGGATGAAGTAGAAGTTGAAGTTAATGAGGATGATATTTCATTGGATTATTTGTTAAAAATAATCAGTGAATTACCCGAAAGGTATAGAATGGTTTTTAATTTATATGTTTTAGACGGGTATTCGCATAAAGAAGTTTCAAATATTTTAGGAATTGCCGAAGGTACTTCCAAATCGAATTTATCAAGAGCCAGGCTGATTTTAAAAGATAAATTAGAATTAAATCAGCAACAAAAAGAAGTAGGATTGTTTAGCTAATGAAAGAATATAAGAACATAGACAGAGTTTTTCAGGAAAATCTTAAAGATCTGGAGATTGATCCCGGCTATAAGGTATGGAGAAACATTGAAAATGAGTTACAGGCCAAGCAACCTGATAAGATCATGCCGCTTTGGCGTAAAATCAGTGGAGTAGCAATTCTGTTTTTACTTATGTTTTCTGTTGGATTTGGCTTTTTTAAACTGAATAAAAGATCGACTCTTAAAAATAATACTATTACAAAACCAACCTCTGAAAATACGGTTGTTAATAACACCCCTGTTCGGAATTTAAATCAGATAAATGACCCTAATTCTAATGGGAATATTGCTCTAAAAGAAAAAGGTTCCGAAGATCAATCAAAATCAACTAAAAACATCTATTCCGCTAAAGCGAAAATTTCCGATAATATTCATAACGATCTTGCATTTGAAAGCAATGATGATAAAGTGATTAACAATAAGATTGATCAATCAGAAGAAAATATATTTCTTAGTCATTTAACTAATGAGCAGGATGATGTACTTATTGTGCAATCAAAACCTAAACAAAATAAAAGTAAAAAATGGTCAGTTGGACCTACGATAGCACCGGTTTATTTCAATACTGCACATAGCGGGTCTCCTATTAGTGATAATTTAGCAAATAATTCAAAGACAACTGATGAAGCTTTATCTGTAGGTGTAAAAGTTAATTATCAGATTACCAAGAAATTAAATGTTCAGTCAGGATTAAATAAAGTAGAATTAGCATATAATACCAAAAATGTAAATGCTTTTATTTCTTCTTCAAAAACTCCAAATCACAACCTGCAAACCAAATCTAATGTTTTATTGGTGCCTTCAAATTCCGGTATTGATGTTCAGGCATCTGCAGGAGTACAAAGTAAGTCAAATGTTACCGGTGAGTTGAATCAATCTTTTGAATACCTTGAGATTCCGTTAGAAATGAAGTACAATCTTTACCAGAACAAAGTTGGATTAAATTTAGTTGGTGGATTTAGTACCTTTATACTTACAAATAATCAGGTTTCTTTTATTTCTCCAAGCAGTACAACTACTCTTGGTGAAGCGAATAATCTTAACAATATTAATTTTAGTGGTAATTTTGGACTTGATCTTGATTACAGAATTAGTAAAGATTGGTTTGTAAATGTTTCGCCTATGGTGAAATACCAGTTTAACACCTTTTCAAGCAGCAGCGGAAACTTCCAACCTTATTATTTTGGTGTATATTCTGGTATAAATTATAGGTTTTAATTAGTTATGCCTATCAAGGGTTGCCTTGAGCTTGCCTGCGGCAGGCAGGGAATTCTTTTCGATTAATATTTCACACTATCCTAAATAAATATCACGGTGCTCTGCACCTTATTTCAACCTGGTGGCTGTAATTACAAATGTTACGGTGCTCTGCACCTGAAAAATTGCCCCTCCTAATCTTTATTAATAAGCAGCAGAGCTGCACAATATCTGTAGAAATTCAATAGGTCTGATTGATTTAGGTGCAGAGCACCGTAATATTAAAAGATAATCGGAATTAATTTTTAATGCATTTTACCCCTAGACCCCTCCCAGGTCAAACCAAGAATTACCTATACCCAACTCTTGATTCGCATTAGTTAACAGATTATATCAAACTCAGTTTATATTTTTTTCCTTGCCACAGATTTTTTTCTATTAACTTTTTATCAATCTTTGCAATCATTTCAAAATTCTTTAAATTCCATTTTGGTGCCAGCAACAGATTAGCAGGTGATTCACTAATAAATCGTTCGATAATGATATCGGGCCTGAGCATTGCAATAAATTCAGTAATAAGATCCAGATATTCCTCTACTTCAAAAAGATCAAATTTCTCCGGCGCTTTTTTCATTTGTACTGCCATCATTGTATGTTTTAACACCTGCAAATGATGAATTTTTAGTGTTTCTATCGGAAGTTTTGAAATTTCCACAGCATGTTGCAAAATTTCTTTACGGCTTTCACCAGGTAAACCGAGTATTAAATGTGCTCCTAAATGTATCCCCTTATCTTTGGCTAAATTATAAGCAGCGATTGTATCGTCATAAGTATGACATCTATTTACATATTCCAGTGTTTTATCCAATGTACTTTCAACTCCAAACTCCAATGAAATAAAATAGTCTTTTGACAAATCAGATAAAAAGTTGATTAGATCCTCATTAATGCAATCCGGTCGGGTACCTATGATCAAACCAATAACTTTTGGATGACCTAAAGCCTCCATGTACAATTCTTTTACCAATTCTATGTCAGCATAAGTATTAGTATATGCCTGAAAATAAGCTAAATACTGTTGTGTTTTATACTTCTTAGAAAAGAAGGAAATACCTTCATCAAGCTGTTGTGTTACAGATTTTACAGGCTTGCAGTAATCCGGATTAAAAGAACTGTTATTACAATAAGTACAACCTCCTGTCCCTTTGGTTCCATCTCTATTCGGACAACTAAAACCTACATCTAAAGATATTTTCTGAACCCTTTCATTAAAATGTTTTTTAATAAAAGAAGAATATGTGTTATATCGTTTGTTGTTTTGGAATTCCATTTAATTTTTTTGAATAATAATCACGATTAATGCCAATTTACTGATCTGCAGAATCAAATATTTTAAACAGGCCTTTAAAATCAAATTCAGAGCCGGTATTAAACCCTTTAAATCCTTTGAATGAATTTACTCTTTCCAGATCACCTAATTTAAAATCGTTCTGGTATACATAAGGTGCGATATTTTGGCCGCTTAAATGTTTTGCCAGGTATTCCTGTTCTGCCTGACCCGGAGTTGGGATAAAAAATGCTCTCGCCTTTAATTTTTGCAGATCCATTATGGTGGAATATCCCGATCTTGCAATTACGATATCGCTCTCTGTAATTGCTTTTTGCAATTCATCCTGCAACATAAAATTGACAATGGTGATATTGTTTTTTCTTTCAAATTTTTGCTTTTTAGAAATAATCCCTTTTATAAAAATTACCTCCTTATTTGTATATTCTAATTCTTTAAAAAGCTTTTTTTCAAGAATTGTTCTTTGTGGTTCCGGTCCCGAAATAAGAACCATCAGATCATACTTTTTAGGACTTTTAATCCTTTCTTTAAACCTGCTTAATGGCTCAATAAATTTTAAATTCAATTTTGGCTGTTCAATATAAGAAAGTTTTCCGGAAAGGTTTGCCTTTCCTTGAAAATCAGGAATCCAGCATTCATCAAATTTTGAAATAATTTTTTGATGAAATTTGCTCGTTAAAAATGTTGATGATCCCGATAATACATTTACCTGATGTGTGATATATACCGAAGGAATTTTATGAGATCTTACTCCAAACCTGTTATCAGAAATGATACCGACAATATTTTCTTTATCAATAATTTTATGGACAACTTCCTGCTCTTCCCTAACCGCTCTTAAAATAGAATAATACTGTAACAATAATCTATATTTTAATAAACTTCCGGTTTTAGTGTACCGAATATTATAAGAAGGTAATTCGAATGATTTCAACCCCGGGAATTCTTTTTGAAGTAATAGTAAAGAATCTCCATCACCTGCTATAACAGGCTCAAAACCTACCTCTTGCAGAGCATTAACTATTGGAATACAACGAGTAGCATGGCCTAAACCCCAGTTGAGTGGGGCTATGAGAATTTTACGGGAAATAATTGTTGATTTTTTTATCAAAACTTAAAGAAAAAATAATAAAAACACACACCTATCCGCTAAAAGTGGATTTCCAAGTAGGTAAGATCCGGATAAACTTAAGAGGTAAATATACTTCTATAAGTCAAATCCTATATCGGTTCTAAAATTCATTTTATCAAAATGGATCTTTTCAATATTCTGATATGACTGCGCCAGAGCTTCTTTAAAATCTTTCCCGTAAGAAGTAATTGCGATAACCCTTCCTCCGGAAGTCAATATTTTTTCACCCTCAGCTTTAGTTCCTGCATGAAATATAATGGAGTTTTCAACCTTGTCCAAACCGGAAATTTCTTTCCCTTTTTCATAAGATTCGGGATAACCTCCAGAAACTAACATTACAGTAGTTGCAGATCTGTCTTCAATTTCTAAATTGAAATCTGCCAATTTCTTTTCGGCAGTAGCCAGTAATAAATCAACAAAATCAGATTTAATCCTCGGAATCACAACTTCCGTTTCAGGATCTCCCATTCGCACATTATATTCAATTACAAGCGGCTCATTATTAACTTTGATCAATCCGATAAAAATAAAACCAATATAAGGAACGTCATAATATTTCAATCCGTTTATAGTTGGCTCTACTATTCTTTGTTTAACCTTGCTAAGGAATTCTTTATCGGCAAAAGGCACCGGAGAAACTGCTCCCATACCTCCTGTATTCAAACCTTTGTCTCCTTCGCCAATTCGCTTGTAATCTTTGGCATTTGGTAAAATAACATAATCAGTTCCATCCGTTAAAACAAAAGTGCTCATTTCAATTCCGTCCAAAAACTCTTCAATAACCACCTTTTCACTTGCTTCACCAAATTTTTGATTGGCAAGCATTTCTTCTAACTCTTTTTTTGCTTCCGCTAAATCATGTAAGATCAAAACACCTTTTCCGGCAGCCAGACCATCTGCTTTTAAAACATATGGAGCCTGTAAAGTATCTAAAAAATCAAACCCTTCCTGTAAGGTGTCAGCCGTAAAACTTTGATATTTTGCAGTAGGAATATTATGACGGGACATAAACTCTTTGGCAAATTCTTTACTTCCTTCCAACTGAGCAGCATATTTCTGCGGGCCGATAACAGGTATATTTTTTAAAACCTCATCTCCTAAGAAAAAATCGTGAATTCCATTTACCAAAGGATCTTCAGGGCCAACCACAACCATGTGAATTTGGTTTTTGATGACAGCACTTTTCACTGCTTCAAAATCATTGGGGTTTAATGCTATATTTTCACCGTATTCCAGAGTTCCGGCATTTCCCGGAGCAATAAATAATTTGTCAACTTTGTCACTTTGCGTGATCTTCCATGCAAAAGTACATTCTCTACCTCCTGATCCTAAAATAAGTATATTCATTCTGTTATTTCTCAAAATTATATTACAAAAATAAGTCTATGTGATTGAATAACCTAATAACTGTATATAATTAATCCCCGGACTCTTCACTTCCTGAACTCTCTCCCTTTCCATGAAAAATTCCTGAAAAAAGAAACTAAAGCAACATAAACAGAAAAAAACGGATATAAAAAACTACTGTATAAATAGATCTTCATAGATTCCTGCTGTTTGAAAAAAGTAGCTGTCTTATACAGCAACAAAAAATCTATATTAAGTTTCACCAAATATATCAAACCCATATGCTGCCATGAAATTCTGTGTAAAAAAGCCGGGATAAGTAGTAAAATTAAATACAGGTTTACAGAGAAGACTATTAAACCGACTAATTTACCAAAAGTATTTTGTGTATATGCTGCTTTTGCTGCCCATCGGACTCTTTGGTTTAACAATTGTCTGAAATTTTGCTGCGGGCTTGTCTTCACAATAGATTCTTCAGATTTTAAATATTTTACTCCATCCGGATAATGTTTTATCATTTTTTCCATTAAAAAAACATCATCCCCACTGGCGATATGATTATTTCCTTTAAATCCGTCAACATCTATAAATGTTTTTTTGTTATAACACAAATTAGCTCCGTTGCACATAAAAGGTTTTTGTATTCCGAAACTTCCAATCGTAGTTCCCTGTAAACTTAAAAAATCAAGATTTTGAAAATGATAAAAAAACCTACTTTTAAACATATAAGCTACAGGTGCAACAATCATTTTTACCTCTTCACTTTGAATAAGATCATTAAAATTTTGTAACCAGTTTTGAGGAACCTGGCAATCTGCATCTGTAGTGATGATCCAATCAAATTTTGCAATTGAAATTGCCGTTTCTATGGCATCTTTTTTAGGAGATATACTTTTTCTCTGTGAATTTACCAGACTTATAGTTAATTCTGTATTTGTACTTTTAAAGTTATCTATTATTGTTTGATAATTATCAGTAGATTCATCATTGATCAAAATAACTTCGTAGGACTCTTTTGGATATTGTAATCGTTCAATACTTTGCAATAACAGTGGCAGGTTTTTAACTTCATTTCTAAAGGGAATCAGAATGGAAAAACCGGATCTTTCAGCAAGGCTTTGACTTTCAAATTCGGGCACTTTATCAAATCCAAAATAAAATTTCAGAATTAAAATTGAATAAACCGAGATTATGAAAACCGAAAGATAGATCACGTTGTTTTAATAGGAATTTTAGCGGGTTCTGGTAATTTAAAAGTCAACACAAAGTAGCTTCCGGCTATAGAAGGCAGGGCAAAATTTAACATCCACATTGTAGTCGTTATTGTTAAAACAACCAGTTCGTCCACACCAAAAATTCCAAATAATGAAATTGCTACAGAGCCTTTTATAATAAAATCAAAGATCACAAATCCCGGAATTATTGATGCAATAATATACATACTCGAGATAATTCCCATTACTGTAAGATAATCTAATTCAACTCCAAAAATTACCAGGAGAAAATAAAACTGGTGTGAGAAAATCAAATATCGAATGATAGAAAATTGTACGGTTTTTAAAATTGTGTCTGTAGATATGGATCTAAAATAATAGATGACTTTTTTTAGGAATTTATTCCATATATTTTCTCTGAAATAGAATACAACAAGACAAAAAAGAATAACAACCAGAGCAGCCAAAAGGATGTTCTGCTCTTGAGCATGAAAAGAAAGGTCAAGTGATTCATAAATAATGAATAATCCTGCAGCACCGAAAATAACCGTTACCAACATCTGAATAGTATTACTCACAAAATTTAGAAATAAGATTTTTTTTTGTTGCTCTTTTGGATAGTAAATAGCCTTTGCACCATATTCTCCAATTCGGTTAGGAGTAATTAATGATGCGGTTAAGGAGCCTAAACTTTGTTGTAAAGATTCAAAAAAGGTAATTTGTTTAATTTCTTTTACTAAAGTCTGCCATTTTTTAATTTCCAGGAACCAGTTTGAAATTGTCATAAAAAACAACAGGTAAATAACATGTAAACCCCAATTTATCGTGAGATCAAAAATAATATCACTCAAATCAAACTGATTTGTGAGAAATATTTTTTGATAGATAAAATAAAATGCAGAAATAACAATTACTAATTTCAAGATAATTGAAAATAAATATTTGCTTTTTGCATTTAGAATTTGATTCATTGAGCATTAATCTTAGTTGACAAACTTTTGTACATTTGAAAAATCATTTTTCAAAACTACATATATTTTTTATTGTAAATTTACATAAACACAATGAAAAAATATTTTGTGTGGTTTCCCTCTGACCAAATGTATAAATTAATTTTTACAGAGGAAATTTAAACAATAATAGCATTGCCAAAAGAAAGAATTATTTTAGGTATTGACCCGGGGACAACCATTATGGGTTTTGGTCTGATCAAAGCAGTTGGGAATCAGATGAAATTAATGCAAATGGATGAATTGATCCTGAAAAAATACGATAATCATTATATAAAATTAAAACATATTTTTGACAGGACTATTCATCTGATCGATACTTACAATCCTGATGAAATTGCCATTGAAGCTCCTTTTTTTGGTAAAAATGTGCAGTCAATGTTAAAATTGGGACGTGCACAGGGTGTAGCAATGGCAGCAGGCCTTACCAGGGAAATTCCTATTACGGAATACTCCCCAAAGAAAATCAAGATGTCTATCACAGGAAATGGGAATGCCAGTAAAGAACAAGTAGCAAAGATGTTACAAAACCTGCTTTCGATAAAAGAAATGCCAAAAAATCTGGATGCTACCGATGGCCTGGCAGCTGCAGTATGTCATTTTTACAATTCAGGAAAAGTATCTACCGGTAAAAGTTATTCGGGATGGAATGCCTTTATCAATCAAAATAAAGATCGGATAGGTTAGTGGGAATGATATAATGCTAAAATGATTTAATGTGGCAATTAAAAAAGCCTAGAGCATTTATCAAACTACTAAATCACATTCAAAAGTTTCATATTTTTTTTCAATTGCCAATCTGCGCAGTTTATGAAAATATTTATGATCATCTGTTTCTTCCAATGACACTTTATCTTCTTTAGAATCCCAGTATTCAACTAAGAAATAACGAGAATGATCATTTCTGTCTTTATAAATATGAAAGTGATCGAGCCCTGCAGGTTTTGCTTCCATATTCTCTTCAAATTTCTGAAGCTCTACAAAAGTAATTTCTTCACCTTTCTTTATCTTAAATGAAACAACATGTACATACATAACAAAGTGATTAATTTAGTTAATAATAACAAATTTACAATCAAAAACAACAACAGAATATGATAATTGTTACAGCAAAAAATCACTTCAAGCAAAAATTATATCGGAAGGGGGGCATACACTAACCAAATATCCGAATAAAATTACTCAAAGTGATCGTTTTTTAAAAAAATTGATAATTCACTTACAATAATCAAATAACTACATCACCTTCAATTTTCTTAAAACTCATTTCATCTGAAATTTTATGTAATCTATTGAGATATGGATAATTATTTGAAGATTCCATTATATCTTTCATATCCTTTGATTTCCAATACTCAATAAGATAATATTTATTAGTTTTCTTCTTGTCTTTAAAAATATGTAAACGATCCAGGCCTTTTGGTTTTTCTTTAAAATTGTCTTCAAACATACTTAAATAGTTAGTATTCAAGATTCCTTTTTCATTAGTTTTAAACGTTAAGATATTTACGAACATAGTGGTTTGGTTTGGTTTAGTTAGGGGGTTAGATAAGATTCGAGAATATCAAATTTACTGAAATATTATTATATAATTATTACAATCACTGCATTTTAACATTTAGAAATTTGAAAAATAATTAGTAAATTTGAGAATGGTAAAGTCTCCCCTAACTAATACCACCCCTAATAATGCAATCATTAAGATGCATCAGTTCATCCAATTTTTAAAAGTCGGGTACTTCTTGCATATCTCATTTATAATTGGAATCTTTATATTCATTTTTGGGTTAACAAATATCATTGAGATTACATCTTCTCAAAGTTCCGGTAATATTCTTTGGTATAGCCTACTAACTTTTGCTGGTGGTACGATTCCGTTCTTTGCTTTTTTTGATGCATTAGGAAGGTATCAAAACTACAAGCAGATAAAAGATAAATTATTTGAATTTGGTTATGATGTAAGGTTGATCAAACCTTTTATGCATTCTAAATGCCAGAGAGATGCAGTCTTAGTTGCTGCAAATGATCTAGATTACAAAAAAGAAGTAGAAAAATTATTCTACAAAAAAGGTTATCGTTGGTATCATATTTTTCCTGATGCTTTTGTCAAAAACCCTTTAATTTTATTTAACAAAGTTTTTTGGCAAAGGATCTTATTTACTAAATATTACCAACTTCAAAATTTCTATTGGTAATGATAAAAGTTGAAAACCTCTCACTTCATTACGGAAAACAAAATATTTTAAATCATATTTCTTTTTCAGTTGAAAAGGAAAATATCATTGGTCTGTTAGGACCAAATGGCGCAGGAAAAAGTTCTATAATAAGAATCTTAGCCGGATTGGTCTATCCTGATTCAGGAAAATTATTTATTGAAAATAAAATTCAACCAGATTTTACATCACTTCGAGAGCAATGTGGGTTTTTGATCGACTCTCCTTCTTTTTATCCTTATCTAACAGCAAAACAAAATCTTCTCCTGATAAAAAAAATCAACAAGTCTGATTCAGATCTGGAAAAACTATTGATAAAAGTCGGACTAACCGATGTTAACAAAAAGAAAGTGAAACACTTTTCTACAGGAATGAAACAACGACTGGCAATTGCGCAGGCATTATTAAGGAATCCTGAAATTTTAATCCTCGATGAACCTTTTAACGGCTTAGATCCAAATGGATTTCATGATTTGATCAATTTATTGAAAGAATTAAACAAAAGTGGTACAACGATCATTGTTTCTTCCCATTTATTGAATGAACTCGAACAGTTTGCAAACAGTTTTATATTGATCCATAAGGGAAATATTGCATTAAATATATCCAAAGAAGAATTGTTACAATCCAAAAAAAGGGTGGCATTTACTTTTGTTGAGGAAATTACTCAAAAAATTATAGATTATACTCAAAGTAAAGATGGCAAAATAGAAAGTAATTCACAAGTCATTTTTCAACTTTATCCCTATGAAATTGCAACAGTTGTTAATGACCTGGTAAAATTAAAATATACACCTGTCAATGTTGAAACGTTGAATATCTTACAAGAAAAATACTTAGAAATTACAGTTTGAAAAGATTGATACAAATAGAATTATATAAACTATTTAGTTCTTACAGGACTTATATCACCTTTGGAATTGCAATAATATTAATGTTGCTAATTAACCTGGGCTTATATAGTGATGGTGAAGAACTATTTGGGTTTTTATTAAAATCAATTGAAGAATATTTTTATATCAATGGCAATTTGGTCAATGGTTATCTCATTGCTTACCTGGCTTTAAATACACTTTGGGTACATATTCCTGTTTTGATCATCATTGTTACAGCCCACATTTTTTCAGGTGAGTTTGAATACGGAACCATCCGTTTATTATTGACACAGCCCATAAAAAGAAGCCATTTATTGTCATCAAAAATAATCGCAATGATCATTTTTATTATCTGCTTTATGCTGATCATTACTTTTTTTGCATTATTCCCCTCAATGATGTTGTTTGGTACCGGTGACGTAATAGTTTTTATTGACGGAATTCAGTTTATCCAGGAAGCTACTTTTTTAAAACGCTATTTTTTTACAATTTTATTTGCAGCTTTATCGATGATTGCTTTTTCCAGTATGACCATGTATTTTGCATTGAAGTTTAAAAACACTCTTACAGCTATATTAATTTCATTAGGAATCTTGATTATTTTCACCCTGTTACAAACCTTTGTCTTTGGAATTTTTAGCTCCTGGCAACCATTTTTATTTACTTACCATATTGCAAAATGGCAATTGTTCTATGTAAATGAAATACCTGTTCAAACTATATTGAATTCGGTCTATTTCTTATTGGGGATGGCCTTATTTTTTATAAGTTTATCGTATGTGAAATTTAATAAAATGAATATTTCAGAATGAAGTTTTTAATATCTATATTAATTTTTCTTTCCCTTTCGGGAATTATGGCTCAAAATAATTTAGATGAAAATATTTCTAAATTAATGGAGCAATATACTACTCCAACCAACCTGAAAGCAGAGATCAATGTTAATATTGATATTGAAGGAATGCATATTCCCGATAAGAAAATATATGTAGAATTTCAAAAAGACAAAAAACCGGTTGTTGAAGGAGAAGGCTTAACCTTATTACCGAAAAAGGGAACCGTTAATCAATTTAACGAATTGCTTTCCACCCCATTACAAGCTATCTACCTTTCTAAAATCAAAAATAACCTGGTCTATAAACTGGTTTCTCTTGATCCCGGAAGCGATTGGATAACAGCCGATATTTATTTTGATGAAAAAGATTTTAAAATTCAGGAGTCTACGGTAAACACCCGTAAATTTGGATCTTTTCATACATTGCATTTCTATAAGGATTTAATTTATCCTTCAAAATCTATCATTACTTTTGATGTAAAAAAGTTTAAAATTCCACTTAAATTTATTGGCCGGGAACAAAGTGTTATATCAAAAGAAGAGCGGGATAAAGATGTCAAAGGAAAAATAACTTTGTTATATAATTATCTGTAATACTTAACCTGTCATTCCCTTGTAAAAGGGAACAAAACTCGGAATTAATCAAATATGTCTGGCATATACATTCACATACCGTTTTGCAAACAAAAATGTTACTATTGCGATTTTCATTTTTCTGTATCGCTTAAGCGGAAAGATGAAATGGTTCAGGCTATCATTAAAGAAATAGAATTACGAAAAAACGAATTACAAGATAGAGTTGAAACCATTTATTTTGGCGGTGGAACTCCTTCAATATTGTCTATTCACGAACTGAACAAAATACTGGATGTAATTTATCAACATTTTGATATAATCGATCAGCCTGAAATTACTTTAGAAGCCAACCCTGATGATCTAAGTCCTCAAAAGATAGAAGATCTCGCTAACACAAGAATTAACCGCTTAAGCATTGGTATTCAATCATTCTTTGATGATGATCTGCAATTTATGAACCGGGCCCATACAGCAAAAGAGTCGGAAGAGGCATTATCTACAGCGATTCTCTATTTTGAAAATATTACGATAGATCTCATTTATGGTATCCCAAATATGAATGATGAAAAATGGAAGCAAAACCTTCAAAAAGCATTTGATTTTAGAGTACCCCATATTTCGAGTTATGCTTTAACCGTTGAAAATAAGACTGCTTTGGCGCACTTTATCAGAGAAGGGAAATATCCACCCATGGATGATAAACTGGCACAAAGACATTTTCATATTTTAGTCAAGGAAACGGCTAAACATCATTTTATTCAATACGAAATTTCCAATTTTGCTAAAGACGGTTATTTTTCAAAACACAATACTTCTTACTGGCAGGGAAAACATTACCTGGGAATTGGTCCATCGGCCCATTCATACAACGGCAAATTTCGAAGTTGGAATATTGCAAATAATCCAAAGTATATTAAATCCATACAACAAAATATATTACATCAAGAGATTGAAAAGTTAAGTAAAATTGATCAATTTAATGAAACTATAATGACAGGATTGCGCACTATATGGGGGGTATCTATCCCAAAAATTGAAGCTGATTTTGGAACTGATTTTAAAAATATTCTTGTAAAAAATACCCAAAAACATATCCGGAACAATACCTTAAAAATAGAAGACAACATATTGATCATTACGAAAAAAGGGAAATTCTTTGCAGATGGTATTGCTGCTGATCTTTTTATTGTTTAATTACTCATCAGATGAGTTTTCTTAGTTGTATTCCTCACCCCAGATAGTGAAGCCCTAACTAAACTATGTTTATAATTTAAATATTCTTTAAATTTTTAATCGTCAAAGACGGATCTTCACTTTTAAAAACAAAGCTACCGGCAACAAAAGCATTGGCCCCGGCTTCTTTTAATTTCCCTAAGTTCTTATCATTTACGCCACCATCAACTTCTATAATTGTTTTTGCCCCTGCATCATCAATCATTTTTCGAAGTTGTTTTATCTTTTTGTAAGTATTTTCAATAAAACTCTGCCCTCCAAAACCCGGGTTTACACTCATGATCAACACCACATCGATATCTGAAATAGTATCTTCCAATACAGAAACAGGAGTATGCGGATTTAAAGAAACTCCGGCCTGCATGCCTTCATTTTTTATTGCCTGAACTGTACGATGTAAATGGTTACAAGCCTCATAATGAACCGTTAAAATATCGGCACCAACTTTTTTAAACACATTGATGTATCTGTCGGGATCAACAATCATTAAGTGAACATCCAGTGGTTTTGTTGCAATCTTATTGATAGCTGAAATTACGGGCATTCCGTAAGATATATTAGGAACAAAAACACCATCCATGATATCTAAGTGAAACCAATCGGCTTCACTATTGTTAACCATTTCAATATCACGTTGTAAATTACCAAAATCTGCGGCAAGCATTGACGGGGCTACTATATGACTCATTTATTTGAATTTTTTGTAAAAATATAAATAATTAAATGATTGAAGAATTTAAAATAAAAAGATTCGGGACTTTTGATTTTAAGATATTTTATAAATGCTTTGATATGATCCAGCTTTTCAGCGGGATTAATTCGACTATATGTTTCCAAAATACTTGAAAGTATTCTGGAACCAAAGTCTCATTAAAAAAAGCCCATGATGTCTCATGAGCTTTTCGATATTGTCTAATTCTAAATAACTTATCCTAAATAAGTTCTCAAGATCTTGCTTCTTGAAGTGT
>JBDLIB010000021.1:0-27623 GCA_039715085.1 Bacteroidota bacterium
TAATATCTTTCCTGTACAGATCGACAATTTTTGCTCCAACCCTGTTTTGAGGTATATCCAGAACCAATAACTGATAACTGATCTGGTTTTTACGAACAGTGACCTTTTCCCCTCCAAATACATCTTTAGAGGGTTTCACATTAGCACCATCAATTTTTATATGGCCTTTTTTACAGGCCTCGGTTGCAATGCTTCGTGTTTTAAAATAACGGGTACACCAAAGATATTTATCAATACGCATTAATTTTTATCTAAAAATTCACGATTTATATACTTCGTAATTTCTGATTTTTCAATATACATATTATCACTTAATTTCGAATGTAACTTAGAGTTTGAGATATTATCATAATCAGATCGTTTCCCCGGTATCATTTTTGGTGCTATTCCAAGAATATCATTGATAGCAACTTGTAATAATGGCTCATTTCTTTCCCCCAATACTCCCATATTTTCAAAATCCTCCGAAATTGGGATATGAGGTTCAAATCCATCCTTATCATTTTCTCCAAGTTTATTGATTTCTTCTAAAACAATTGGTTGCATAGCATAGGAATGGTCTGGATTTGCACCTTCTCGTCCAAAATTATCAGAATCGTACAAAGTAATAGAAGCAACATATTTCCCTACTGTTTGCTCACCTATAAGTTTTACATTTATATAGGGATTCAATCCATTGATGATCAACTCGCTAGCCGATGCAGAACTGTGGGTAACAATAATATGTACATTTGACAGATTTAAACTATTCAAATCTTCATTCAAAATAACATTTCCGTTACTGTCTTTTTTTACGATCGCATCGGTAAAATTATTAACCAGCCAATCAGGGTAATTTGCTTCAAATTCGGCCTGTAATTTCGAATTCCATCTTTCTTTTGTAAATAACTCCCCTTTGAATTGTCCTGTTACCATACCTGCAAGATAAATGGCAGATTGTACAGAACCTCCTGGATTATATCTAAAATCTAAAACAAGATCAGTAACTCCCTCATTTTTAAATTGTAAAAAAGCATTATTTAAATCCTGATCAAAACTGGAAGTAAATCCGTTATACATTAAATAACCGATTTTCTTTCCCGACTCTTCAAAGGTTTTGGCTAAAAAAACTGGGTTTTCCGTATATTCAGACTTTGTAAGCTCTACATCTACTCCGGTAGGAATAATGGTATTATTTTCAATTTTTGCCAAACTTAAAGTATAAGAATCATTACCTGAAAATAAGAGATCACGATAATTATCTCTTGTCAGCTTGGTACCGTTAACATGTGTAAAGATATCTCCTCTTTTAATTTGAGTACTAACAGCATTTGTGTCGGGTAAAACATATCTAACATAGCCGAAAATATCATTGGATTGTGATATACCAACCAGGCCAAATTCAACTCCATTATGCATGGAAACACCCTGAAATAATTTTTCCAGTTCCACATAATCATCAACGATCCAACTCCAGAAATCCACTGAACTTCTGTTATATATCAACGACTCAAAGAAATCTTCAGGTTCGGAAGAGTTATTAATAAAATTCACATATTCATCATCTGTTGCAAATTTGTCATCTGCCAGATTTGGAACACTCTCCTGCCAGAAGTACCATAAATTCAATCCCTGCCAGATAAAATTCTGAACCTCTTTGTCTTCACTTAATTCTGCCGGTGGATCCGGTCTGTCTATAGGACCATCATCATCACTACAGGAAATAAACAAGGTTAAACTAAAAAATATTGCAAATAGTGGTAATAAAAGCTTCTTGATCATTTTTGAAATTTTTAATTAGGTCGCAATTTAAAAAAAATCTTACATTTATCATGTAACAAATCAATTCTCTGTTCGTCGAAAGGTTGAATTAAGAGAATTAGAGATGGGGAGATTGAGAGAGAGAATTTATTGTTACATTGAATCATTAAAGCATTAGATCATTTTCAACAATGAACCAAACGGAGTTTTTAGATAAAGTTTTACCATTTAAAGATAAGGTATATCGCCTGGCAAAAAGATTACTTGTATCAAGTGATGAAGCTGAAGATGCCACGCAGGAACTTTATTTAAAATTATGGAAAAACAAATCAAAAATTGAAAACTACAGAAATGTAGAAGCATTTGCGATGACCATGACTAAAAATTATTGTCTGGATCAGTTAAAATCAAAAAGAGCAGGTAACCTGTCTTTGGTTCACAGTAATTATAAGGATGAAAATATTTCTTTACAAAAAGAAATTGAAAACAGGGATAGTATCGATATCATTAAAGAAATGATAAATGACCTACCCGAAAAACAAAGGATCATTATTCAGCTAAGAGATGTTGAGAATTATGAGTTTAAAGAAATTGGAGAAATTATGGAAATGGAACCTACAGCGATAAGGGTTGCATTATCCAGGGCAAGAAAAACAATTCGCGAAAAATTTATACAAAAACAGAATTATGGAATTGGATAGAATTGAAAAACTATTGGAAAAATATTTTGCAGCAGAAACAAATTTGCAAGAGGAAAATATCTTAAAAGAATATTTTTCTAAAGAAGATGTCCCTGTTCATTTAGAAAAATACAAACCAATATTTAACTATTTTACAAACAGCAATTTAGATGTCAATAAAAAAACTATTACTTTCCCTAAAAAGTATTATTGGTCAAAATGGTTATCTATAGCAGCAATGGTTATTTTTACTGTAAGTATTTTCACTATTTATCAAAATGACTTGCAAGAAAAAGAAGAAGCAAGAATAGCTTTTGAACAAACTCAAAAAGCCCTGGATTTAATATCATTCAATTTAAATAAAGGCAATGATGCCATTGCCCAATTAGAAACATTTGAAAAAACACAAAATAAAATATTTAATAAATAATAAAATTGTTAATCATGAAAGCAAGTAAATTAATAATAGTAATTGCCCTTCTGGCAAGCCCGTTTTTAAGTAAAGCACAAACTCAATTTGATAAGTTTGAAGATCTTGATGGAGTAACATCTGTCATTGTCAACCAGAAAGCATTCTCATTGATGAGTAAAATTGGCTCAGAATCGGATGAAGAATACCTGGACCTGATAAAAAATATTGAAACTTTAAAGGTTTTTGCTACCGAAAATGCAAGCGTAGCAATCAAAATGGATCAGGAGGTTAAGAAATACTTGAAAACAGCCAATTTAGAAGAATTGATGCGTGTAAAAGATGAAGATGCAAACGTAAAGATCTATGTAAGAGAAGGTAAAAATGAAAATTATGTAAAAGAACTGTTCATGTTTGTTAAGGACAAAGGTGATAATGGTTCCGGTGAAGCAGTTGTGATCTTGTTAAAAGGAAATATTGACCTGAACCAGATTTCAAAACTGACCAGCTCTATGGATATTCCGGGAGGAGAACATTTAGAAAAAGCCAAAAAATAATATCATTCTTTTTTTGACCTGCAAGGTTTTAAAACCTTGCAGGTCTGAAAATTAAAAAACGCAAAAACATGAAAAAATCAATATTCACTTTTGTTTTAATACTGGGAGTAACATTTTATTCTTGTGATAACCAACAAAGCTTACAAGAGTATTATGTTGAGAAACAACAGACCAACGAATTTATTTCGTTCGACCTGCCGGCAAGCATTATTCAATTAAATGAAGATGCCGGTGAGGAATCTAAAGAAGCTATGGCTAGTTTAAAGAAATTCAACCTGCTTGCATTTAAAACGGATGAAAGCAATAAAGAAATGTACTCTATTGAAAAAGAAAAAGTTAAAACAATTCTAAAAAATAAAAAATACCAGGAATTGATTAGAGTAAAGCATGAAAATGCAAACATTATGGTAAAATATCTTGGATCTGAGGAAGAAATTGATGAACTAATTGTCTTCGCCTCCGATAATCAAAAAGGTTTTGCCATTGCCAGGGTCATCGGTGATCATATGAAACCTGAACAGATGATAAAACTGATCAATAATATAAATAAAGTTGATAAGGACAATCCTGCATTTTCACAGATCAAAGGTTTGTTTGGATCAAAATAATTTAAAGAGATAACTTGGCGTCTCCCCTCTTGAGAGGGGAAGAAACTGACAAACGAAAAGGTTATTCACTGATATACTTTCTAGTCAGTTTCAGGGGTGTGTTTTTTCAAATTCAATAATATGTTGTTCAACAGCTCTCATTACATTTTCAATTTCATTTTTTATTTGAAAATCACTAAATCGTAGAACAGTTATTCCCAATTCGTTCATTCTTTTGCTTTTAATTGAGTCTTTTACATAGACTTTCAAAAATTCGTGTGAATATCCATCAATTTCAATTCCTAACATTAATTCATAACAGAAGAAATCTAGGATATAATTATCAATAGGCTTTTGTCTGTGAAAATCATAGCCATAAATCTGTTTTCTTCTTAACCTTAACCAAAGAAATATTTCGGCTTTTGTGGAATTATTTCTTAATTCTCGAGCTAAATTTTTGAGTTTTGGATTGTATGGAATAATCTTCCTTGTCTCCATGATATTCTCTTTTAATCTTAATGTAAATATTCAATAATAGTTAACATAATAACCATAATTATTTTTACACACCCCTGTCCTCCTAATGTCGGACTTTCCCCTCTCAAGAGGGGAGACTTAAATCTAAATATTGAAAATTCTAACATTCACTGACACAAAAATCTTATTATCAGTTTTTAATCACCTCCCTTTTTTTTAACCAAACTTTAACGAATATATAAAGTACTAAAACTTTATATTTGTTTTTTAACATAAATATTTAAAATAATAAATTGTATGAAACTAAGAATTTTAATTCTGCTGATGGTCTTTACCTTATCTTTTGCAAATGCTCAAGATAATTCAAAAATAGATCCAACTTACCGTGCAACCAAAGAAATGGTCAATGATTTGGTTCACACTAAGTTAAAGGTTGGTTTTGATTTTTCAAAAAGACACCTGAACGGTGAAGCATGGCTTACATTACAACCTCATTTTTATAAAACCAAAGAAGTTACATTGGATGCTAAAGCTATGATCATTCACAAAGTCAGTAAAGATGGAAAAGATCTTAAATTTGAATATAAGGATGATAAATTAAATGTCAATCTTGGAAATTTGTACACAAAAGGTGATAAATACACTATTTACATCAAATATACTGCTCGCCCTGAAGAAGTAAAACAACAAGGAAGTGCAGCTATTACAGATGCAAAAGGCCTGTATTTCATCGATCCGGATGAAACTGATCCTGACAAACCGACACAAATATGGACACAAGGTGAAACAGAATCAAGCAGTTGTTGGTTCCCTACTATCGATTCGCCGAATCAAAAATCTACACAGGAAATTTTTATTACTGTTCCTGATAAATTCGTAACACTTTCTAATGGTGTTTTAAAAGAGAAATCCAATAATAATGACGGAACACGTACAGATTACTGGAAAATGGATCAAAAACACGCTCCTTATTTATTTTTTATGGGAATTGGAGAATTTTCTATTGTGAAAGATAAGTGGAACGACATGGATGTAGATTATTATGTAGAAAAAGAATACGAGCCTTACGCAAAAGAGATCTTCGGATTAACACCTGAAATGATCTCATTCTTTTCTGAATATACAGGTGTAACCTATCCCTGGGCTAAATATTCTCAAATGGTTGGTAGAGATTATGTAAGTGGTGCTATGGAAAATACCACTTCGGTTCTGCATGGAGAAATGGCATACCAGGTTTCAGGGCAGTTGGTAGATGAAAACACATGGGAAAGCGTAATTGCACACGAATTGTTCCATCACTGGTTTGGCGACCTTGTTACAACCGAAAGCTGGAGTAATATTACTGTAAATGAATCATTTGCCAATTACAGTGAATACCTATGGTTAGAAAATAAATACGGCAGCGATAGGGCTGATGCGCACAGACACACAGAAGTTCAGGGATACCTTACCGGTGAAAATGAACTAAAAGATCTGGTGCGTTTTCATTATAATTCAAGAGAAGATGTATTTGATGCTGTTTCTTATAATAAAGGTGGTATAATTTTACATATGTTAAGAGCCTATGTTGGAGATGATGCTTTTAGGAAAGGATTAGAATTATACCTGAATGATAATGAATACAGTGCTGCAGAAGCACATCACTTCAGGTTAGCGATGGAAGAAGTTACCGGAAAAGACCTGAACTGGTTCTTTAACCAGTGGTATTTTGGCAATGGCCATCCAAAATTGGATATCACTTATGATTATAGCGAAAATGCCAAGATCATTGCCGTAAATATCAAGCAAACCCAGAATAATGTATTTGAATTCCCTCTTGCGATAGATGTTTATGAAGGTGCTAAAGCAAAAAGATATAATGTTTGGATTGATAAAAAAAGTAATTCGTTCTCTTTTAAAGCAAATTCAAATCCCAAACTGGTAAATGTTGGGGCTAACAGAACTTTACTTGTTGAATTAAACGACAGTAAAACTCTTGAAAACTATATCCATCAATACGCTAATGCTCCGAAGTATGAAGATCGCCGGGAGGCAATTATAAAATTAGCTGAAAATCAGACTAATGATACTGCATTCAAGACACTTACATCTGCTTTAAATGACAAATACCACGGATTAAGAATATTAGCAATAGAGAAAATTGACATTTCAAAATCAAATGCAGGAAATGCAATTGCCATCCTTGAAAACCTGTCAAAGAATGACCCAAAAACTCTGGTTCAGGCAGCTGCAATTGATAAATTAGGAATCTTGGAAAATACAGCTTATAAAGATCTTTATAACAATGCGATTCTGAACAGCAAATCATTTGCTGTAAAAGGAAGTTCGTTGAATGCTTTATATTCGATCGATAAACAGGCTGCTTTAACAGTGGCAGGCTCTATTACCGATGAAACTACAAAAGAACACATGAAAAGTGCATTAATTCCTATTTACATTAGAAATAGATCTGAGGAACAATTGGTTTTTGTAGCCGATAACCTTGTGGAAGGAATGTTTTTATCCGGTGATGAAAAAACAAGAAACACCTATAATGAAGGGTTTAAATGGGTTGCTGAAAGTGATAGTGAGGAAGCAATTCGAAAAATGACCGATAATTTTGTAACTATAGGAAAACGCTATAAAAAATATGGTGCTGATAAAGCTGCTACTAATGTTTTACAAACAGCAATCATGTTAAAACAAAAAACTCCCGGCGCAAATAATGAGGAGCTGATCAAAATAATTGAGGGAGGCTTAGCTGAATTAAACTAGTCTAAATTATAAATATCTACTAAGGGTTTTGCTTGAAGTGAAACCCTTGCTTTTTATGAAATTTTAAAATATACTCAATTTGAGTATTTTACGATAAATAAATTCAGTATATATTTGAAAAATCAATTAACCAAGTCTATTATTGGAAATTATTTTTCCCCCTTATTTTTCATTAATGACTTTTTTTCATTAATCAATGATTTTGGATTAAACCTCGAATACAAACCTGTTCGAGGTTTTTATTTTTTCGATTTCAGGTATTACTTTCCCTTATATATATTATAATTTTATCCTACCTCTATCTTATCTCCAATAAAAATTTCTTGAAACCAACTATCTCCGAGGCAGAGCCATAGGAGTATTTCGCAGGTTTCATACCCAATCAAGTTGAGTACATGTTTTGACTTGAAGGTCTAAAGCCAAAATTTATTATTTAGATCCCCTGCGGGGATGGCATTTCAGCGGAAACCCCGAGGCAGAGCCTCGAGGAATTCTTTTTATTTAAATCATGTAACCTTAATCACATTAAAATGTTTTTAAATAACATATTTATTTGTATTTTTAGATATTATTATAATCATTTATTTATGAAATCCCCCATAGATATCTATAAAGAGATCTTTGCCTCTAATAGCGAATTTAGCGGTACAATTGTTGAAAAGCATATTAACAAATATCAGGAAATTGACAATATCTATCCTTCCAATCAATCTTTTTTTATTATTATCAATACTTATGAAATGAAGTATGAATTTGTAAGTAAAAATTTCAAACGGATATTGGGTTATGAAGTTGATGTATTAAAAGAAGGCGGACCGAGTTTCTTTCTTTCATTGATTCACCGTGAAGATCTAAAGATCTGGTTGCGTGTTGCAAATGACTTACAAAATTATGATATCAAAAAGAACTATCTGGATATGGAAAAAAAATTACTCTATGCTTATAATTTCAGGATGAGAAAATCTTCAGGAAATTATTTAAATATTGTAGCACATTTAACACCTATTGAATTTGATAATGCAGGGAAGCCTGTTATTGCAATTTCTCACTATACAACAATAGGTGAGGGTAAAGAGAATCCTCTCACCGGTTCTATCAAGTTTTTGAATAAAAATAATGTCTACGAAACCATTTTTCATAAAAACTATACTAATGAAGATATATCGAGCAAACTAACCAAAAGAGAGATAGATATCATCCAGGAATTGGCTTTAAATTATTCGAGTAAAGAAATCTCAAAGCGTTTATTTATCAGCCAACACACTGTAGACCAGCATCGTAGAAATATTTTAAACAAGTTGGATTTTAATTCTACAGATGAGTTGATTCAGTACTGTAAAATTAATAACTTCTTTTAGATCATTCAAATTGAATATCTTTCAATAATCAATGATTTTTGAATAAAATATTTCTTGAAATGAACAATCCTCAATGCAGAGCCTTAAGGAATTCTTCCTGAGTATACCCAAAAATTCAGGTCTATCCAAAGATTTTTAATTTTTTAAGATAATAACCTCACCTGATTAAATCTATACCTATTTTTTTTAATATTCAAAATTATATGATACTTACAACATAAAAATAATTTTTAATAACTTATTATTAATTTTTTTAATTATTATTGTTGTAAATTGCTACATTACTTATGAAATCCCCTATAGATAAATATAAAGAGATTGTTGCTTCTCATAGTAAGTTCATCGGAACAGATATTGAAGAACAAATTAATAAATTCCGAGTAATTGATCAACTTTACCCTTCCAGTCAATCTTTTTTTATGATCCTGAATGCCAGCACAATGCAATATGAATGGATTAGCAAAAATTTTAAGCAAGTCATGGGTTTTGATCCTGAAGCATTAAAAAATGGTGGCCCGAATTTTCTCATTTCTATGATTCATCCGGAAGATCTTAGTACATGGCTGCGTTTAGCAGGCGATCTTCTTAATTATAAGCCAGAAAAAAAAATTCTTGCAGAAGATAAAAAATTACTGTTTACATATAATTACAGGTTAAAGAATTCATCAGGGATTTACTTAAATATTACTGTACACTCAACTCCAATTGAGTTTGACAAAAGAGGAAAACCTGTCGTTTCAATTTCTCACTATACTGTTACCGGTGAAGATAAGAACAATGCTATCACCGGCTCAATTAAGTTTTTAAATGAAAATGATGTTTACGAAACGCTCTATCACAAAAACTACACGCATGAAGACCTTTCTGATAAGTTAACAAAAAGAGAAATTGATATCATAAATGAGTTATCTTTAGAGAATTCCAGTAAAGAAATTGCCAAAAGATTATTTATCAGTCAACATACCGTTGATCAGCATCGTAGAAACATTTTGAAGAAATTAGATTTTAAATCTACAGGTGAGCTGATTCAATACTGTAAAACCAACAATTTTTTTTAAAAATACTCAAATTGAGTATTTTATATTATTTTAAAATCAAATATGTTTGTAAGTATAAAAATTGTTAGAAATTAGATAGTTATACTGATCTTCCCCCCTTAAATTTCTGATATATTTTGAAATAAGAGATTAGCCTTGAATTTAAAAGTTCAGGGCTTTTTTATAGACTTGATATTTATTTATTTTGCCTTAACCAAAAACCTTCAAAGCTTCGTTATAAGCACTTTCAAAACTTAATGCATTGAGATTACAATCAACCTTTTTTGAAGTAAAATAGGAAAGTAATTTTTCTGTCGGCATATTTCCTGTCAGCTCGTCTTTAGCCATCGGGCAACCACCAAATCCTTTTATTGCACCATCAAACCTTAAACAACCTGCTGTAAAGGCAGCATCAACTTTTTCATGCCACAAATCAAAATTTGTATGTAAATGTGCTCCAAATTCGATATTTGGATATAAGGGTATCAGGTTTGAAAAAAGATAAGAGATCGTTTCTCCATCGGCTACTCCAACGGTATCGGACAGAGATAAAATCTTAACTCCCATTTTAGCCAGAACATCTGTCCATCTAGCGACAATTTCAACATTCCACGGATCACCATATGGATTTCCAAACCCCATGGAAAGATATGCTACTACCTCTTTATTAGTCTTATTGGCTATATTTAAAATTTCACCTAATATTCCCAATGATTGATCTATAGTCTTACCTGTATTTCTCATTTGAAAAATTTCAGAAATTGAGAAAGGATAGCCCAAATAGTTTATTTCTTCAAACTTACTTGCATCATTTGCTCCTCTTACATTTGCAATGATTGCCAATAATTTACTTTCGGATGTATTCAAGTTCAGTTTGTTTAAAACTTCGGCTGTGTCTCGCATTTGCGGAATTGCCTTTGGTGAAACAAAACTTCCAAAATCAATTGTATCAAATCCCACCTTCAACAAAGCATTGATATACCTTACTTTGGCTTCGGTAGGTATAAAATGAGATTTGACACCCTGCATAGCATCACGTGGACACTCAATGATCTTGACTTTTTTCATATAATATCAAATATACAAATTGTAGGAATTATTTTTCCGAAAACAAAATAAAAATTCCAATAGAAAGAAATACAATAACCTGGAAGTATTTTAAGAATACATGAAACTTTTTATTTTCACGTAAAAAAGCTGTCAATTTTGCCGAAATTAAAGATACCATACTGAAAACTAAAAAAGCCTGGATCATAAATATTATTCCCAAAGTATAGATCTGTAAAGTGATATTTTCTTTTGATTCGACCACAAAACCCGGAAAAAATGCCAGAAAGAAGATAGCAACTTTTGGATTTAGCACATTCATTATAAAACCCTGTTTATACAAGGACCTTAAAGGCACTTTTGAAATCTCACCTTCCCTTAAAATTACTGATGCCGGACTCCTATATGTTTTAAAAGCCAGATAAAAGAGGTAGGATGCTCCAAATAATTTGATCACAAAAAATAATGTTTCCGAATTATTAATTATAGGTGCAATTCCAAAAGCAATTAGAGAAGTATGAATAATAATTCCGCTAACCAAACCCAATGCAGTAACAATTCCATACTTCTTACCATTACTTATACTTTGCATGATCACATAGATGATATCCGGACCGGGCATTAAGGTAAGCAAGACAGATGCTGTTAAAAACGGAATAAAAGTCTCTGTGATCAAATTATAATTTTGATGTAAATATAAGTAAACCAACAGAAGATTTTGATTGCCCTATCGGGATTTTTTTAAATCAACATATTAACCCTGAAACTGCATACTGCTAAATAATTTCCTGACTCTTTCAGGTCTATGGGCTCTGAAAGGTCAAACTAAAAAAACTACTACTGCCTTACACAAATTACTTTATGCTATTAACAAAAATATTAGCGGTTCTTCTTTGTGTGAAAAAAATAAAAATTTCTTGAAACCAACTATCTCCGAGGCAGAGCAATAGGAGTATTTCGCTGGTTTCATTTTGACCCGAAGGTCAAAAACCAAAATTTATTATTTAGATCCCCTGCGGGGATGACATTTCAACGGAAACCCCGAGGCAGAGCCTCGAGGAATTCTTTTTGATTAAAAAGGTTTGGTCTACTTCATTAATCTTGAAAAACAATATCTCCCGGAACAATCCCTGTTGGAATTGTTTCTGTTAATGTCCCTGATGCCAGGTCATAAATTTTTAATTCTCCTTCACTTACATAATCTTTAGCATCTGTAGCGTACAATTCACCATTATAAACTTTCATTGCAGAGAAAAACCCACTAATTCCCTGAATTGATTCAGAAGGCAATTCCGAAGCTCCTGCAATCATCTTATACACAGAACCATTTAAAGCATAATAAAGATTACCGTCATAAAAATTTAAATCTGTTGGATGTTCAGAAGTCTGAAAATCATATGTAATTTTTGCTAAGCTGGAACTTATCCTATACAATGTTCCTGCTGTTTCACCCGGCCATGTTTCACCTGAGCATAGCACCCAAATATCTCCATTAACATCTTCAACTATAGAATCAGGTGCATCACCAACTGTTATTGCCCCTTCTACTGTCTCTGCAGCCAAATCTATCATAACTACCTGATCATTTACACTCCAACCTCCTTTTAAATTTACATATAAATTTGATCCTTTTATCAACATTTCTTCCGGACCTTCTCCAACAGGGATTTTATTCGTAACTGTATTAGAATTTAGATCAATAACTGCAACAAAATCATCATCAGGATTTAAAGGGTCTCCCCAGTTACTAACATACCCTTTATCTCCGTTGGTTACCATAAATCTTGGTAGTTTGATATCATCTCCTTCGATTATCGTTATTTTTTCCATTGTATATCGGTTGGCAACAGTAACATTATTTGAATTATTTACAATTATATAAGCATTGTCACCGGCTAAAGTCATGGATTGCACAATGTTTCCGAGATCTTCACCATTTACTTTCTTATATATATTTTGTTCTACATTGCCGTCATCACCAACAAAAGTAATTGCCCCGCTACCATTTTGAAATGGCCCCTGATTACTGATAAAATATCCGTTTTCATAATCACCTTTTGCTAATACAAGATCGTCGTCATCACTACACGAGGTAATGATTAGAAGTATAGTTAATAATAATGTAAAGTTTAATTTTTTCATGTTAATCGATTTTATAGTTAATATTTATATTAAAGTTTCTACCGGGCATTGGCCTGTATGCAACAGATTGGTAATTCTCATTAAATAAATTATTTATTTGTACTCCTATCTGCAGATCATTATTTAAGAATTTATAGTCTGCTCCAAAATTAGAAAGCCAATAAGCATCAAGATTCTGTGAATTTGATGTTGTTGTATAAACACTCCCTATATGCTGCAAATTATATTTTACACTCAGTTTTTTAATTTGATAAAACAGGTTAGCATTTGCCTTATGCTTTGGTACATAGATCAATTGCTTGTTGTTTTCTTTATTTTTTGATATCGCATAATTATATTGTGCATGTAATTGCAGCTGATGATTTCCAAATTCTAATTTTTCCTCAGCAGATAACTCCATACCAAAAGATTCTGTACTATTTATATTTTGCGGTTTCCAAATATCTCCGCTTAACGGAATCCATTGAATTTGATCTTTACTTTTTATCAGATAAGTAGTAGCATCGATCTTAAAATCATTCTTTTTAAAATTCAATCCTATTTCAGCAGACCTACTGTTCTCAGGTTCCAAATCAGGATTACCACCCGGTTCCCAATACAGGTCATTAAATGTGGGTAAACGAAAATTGGTAGAATAATTTGCTTTCAGATCAATGCGGTCAGAAATTCGATAATTAATATCGGCTGCATAAATAAGAGGAATATCATAGGCCGAAGAAACTCCTTTTCGGGCACTTAGATTATAAATAAATTTTGAAGAGATCTTATGGTGTAACAATACATAAGCCTCTGCATCATCCTGCTTTACTTTGGTTAAGTTGTTTCCTTCACCGATAGCATGTGTATATTCCAATCCGGCACTCAGGTTTATTGCTGAATTAATTAAATAAGTAAAATTATATTTTCCTATAAAGCTTTCACTTTCATTCACAGAGGAAGCATCGAGATCTTTACTAAAAGAATAAGTATATTTCTCTCCCAAATAAGCTAATTTAAGGACAGAATTATATTTTTCTCCAAAATTTTTCCAGGCTAACAGATATCTGTTGTTTCTATTCAGCAATTTTGCATTACTCATTGCGGTAATTGTTCGCGAAGTATTCCTGTCATTATCAACAAAAGAACTGTAAAACTCTAATTGGTTATCTCCATTAATTTTCCATCCTAAAACCGATTGTATCGAATAATTCTTTATCTCACCATTTTCGTTTTTAATATCAGTATCCAGATACGGATAATCATTTTCGCTTGATAAAGCACTTAAAAACACCTTAGCAAAATAGTTTTGACTACTTAAAACACCGGAGATACTTCCGTTAAAACTTTCAAAACTTCCAATATTAGACTGGAGAAATAAACTCTTTTTATTTTGGAAAGTGATCTTATCACTTAGATTAATTGCTCCACCAATTGCACCACTCCCCAACAAGGTACTACCTCCACCCCTTCTAATTTCCAGTGCATCAAACCCGTTAACCGGGATTGTATTAAAATCTGTTTGACCGTTCAGGGAGGAGTTGATGGCAATCCCATTCCAGTAAACTCCCGTTTGAGAGGCTCCGGTTCCACGCAATGAAATAGAGGAAACCATTCCATTTCCGTTTTGTTTAAAATAAAAATTTCTGTAATTCTCCAGAAAGTTACCTAATGAAAGGTTTTGTTTTTTCAGAATAGAATCTGAAATATATTCAACCTGATAGCCTGTATTCAATTCCGGAGAGAATTTTCCGTACAGAACAACCTCATCCAAAGTATTTAAACTATCAATTTGTGAAAATCCTGCCAGATTAAAAAAGAAAAACGATATTAAAATAAAATGTTTCATCACTTAAAAACATCTTTCCTCCGAAGATATCTTAAACCAGTTTTATTTGGCAGGTTTCCTGGCTTGCGTCTTGTTGATGTCTTCCCATCACACCAAGGCGTGACAGTGACTAAAAGATTTCAACAAGCTCTGTATAATTACAGATAAGCTTACAGTTGCGGAGACAGCTCTCGACTTTAACGAGATTCCCTTTTATCGGTAATGAAGATTTTCCAAAAACCGACACCAAAAATTCACTACAAATTTAATTGAAAAGTTTTTTTAAAAACAAACTTTTTTATGTTTTTTTTAACTTATCCGAAAAAATATTTTGTAAACTTGTTGAAAATTAACAAAAAACAAATGCTTAAAAAATTACTTTATTTTCTTACAGTTTTAACACTTTTTTCCTGTAAAAAAGAAGTTAATAATGTAAATATAACCAATAAAATACCTGAAATTAACTCTTCAATAAAATACGCTAAAGGATTTGATATTGAGCACAATAAAAAATATACAAAATTAATAATCAAATCACCTTTCCCCGAAGCTGATCAACAAATTGAATACTACTTAATTCCAAAGAAAAATAAAAGACCTGATTCACTAAAAGATAAAATAATTATTGAAAAACCTGTCGAAAATATTGTGGTAACTTCTACTACTCATATTCCGATGTTAGAAATTTTAAGTGAGGAAAATTCACTCATCGGGTTTCCTCAAAGCGATTATATTTCTTCACCAAAAACAAGAGAATTAATACAGAACGGGAGAGTAAAAGAACTTGGAAATGTTCAGGATATCAATACCGAAATTTTATTGAATCTTAAACCTGAAGCTGTCATTGGATTTTCGCTTAGCAAAAACAATAAGATGTACCAAAACATACAAAACACCGGAATTCCTGTGATATTTAACGGTGATTGGCTGGAAGAAACACCATTGGGAAGAGCTGAATGGATCAAGTTCTTTGGCGTTTTATTTGATAAAGAAAAATTGGCAGACAGTATTTTTTCCAATATTGAAAATGAATACAATAAAGCAAAAGCAATCGCTTTAAAAGCCAAAGAAAGACCAAGTATTTTATCGGGTGTACTCTATAAAGACAAATGGAATTTACCTGCAGGCGAAAGTTTTACGGCAACCCTGTTTAAAGATGCAAATACCAATTACCTCTGGTCAGATACCAAAGGAAAAGGAAGCTTGGTTTTGAGCTTTGAATCGGTTTTTGCTAAAGCACAAGCAGCGGATTTCTGGATAGGTGCGGGTATTTATACTTCATTTAAAGAAATGCAGAATAACAATATTCATTATTCAGAATTTAGTGCATTTAAAAATAAAGATGTACACACTTTTTCAAAAAAGAGAGGAGAAAATGGTGGTGTTCTTTATTTTGAAATGGCTCCAATTCAACCTCATATAGTTTTAAAGGATATCATAAAAGTTACCCACCCAGAATTAATCCCTGATTATACCCCCTATTTTTTGGAAAGGTTGGATGAGTAGCTTTAAATGCTATAAGCTTTAAGCTGTACACAGTTAATACGTGGATTTGTTTGAAGTGTTTAATCGTAAACATCGAATGAACGATTAAACAAATAAACTAATCTTTAAACTTTTATTCCTGTGATAAATTTACTTCAATTTACCCTCTGCAAACATCTGCCTCAATTTCTTCTTATCAAATTTCCCTACACTGGTTTTAGGGACTTCATCTATAAAAATAAATTTATCAGGGATTTGATATTTGGCAAAATTACTTTGCATCTTTTCTTTTAATGCATCCACATCAGGTTTTTCATCACTTACGGTAACTACTGCAGCCAGAGGCCTTTCTGTCCATTTTTCATCAGGAATTGCTATCACTGCTGCTTCTTTCACCAATGGATGTGCCATGATTGAATTTTCAAGATCCAAACTAGATATCCATTCACCACCACTTTTGATCAGATCTTTTTTCCTATCGGTAATATGCATATATCCTTCATTATTAATATTACCAACATCACCGGTCTTAAACCATCCATCTTTAGAAAAATTATCCGATTCTGCCTTGTAATACTCGCTTATTACCCAGTTTCCTCTTACCTCAATCTCTCCAACAGTTTTACCGTCTCTTGGTGCAACTGTTCCATCATCTTTTTTAATTCTAATATCAATTCCGGCAATTTCCACACCTTGCTTGGCCAATACATTAAATTGCTCTTCTTCCGATAGTTTAAAATGATGTGTTTGCAAACGAGAGGCTGTACCAAGTGGTGAAGTTTCTGTCATTCCCCATGCATGGACCACTTCTATACCAAGGTCATTCATAAATCCTACAGTTAATGCCTTTGGCATAGCCGCTCCGCCAACTGCCAACATTTTGAAAGAATCTAATTTTTTCGGATTCTTTTTTAATTCTTCATATACTCCCATCCAAATTGTTGGGACTCCATTTGCAATTGTAACTTTCTCAGTTTCAACAATCTCTATCAAAGCTTTTGGTTGTAAATGAGGCCCTGGCAACACCATATTCGATCCTGCCATCACACAACTAAAAGGGAATCCCCATGCCATTACATGAAATTGTGGAACTATCAATAATATTGTTTCATTTGCACTCATCCCCACAGCATTAGGCACTGTTAAAGCCTGTGCGTGTAAATAGGTTGCACGATGACTATATAAAGCTCCTTTAGGATCTCCGGTAGTTCCGCTGGTATAGCACATTCCCATA
Source organism: Bacteroidota bacterium (assembly GCA_039715085.1). GTDB lineage: Bacteria > Bacteroidota > Bacteroidia > Flavobacteriales > Flavobacteriaceae > Namhaeicola. The sequence goes on from JBDLIB010000021.1 coordinate 17,312, forward strand.
GCCGAATTTTCATCAATTTCAGGATAAGTAAATTCTTCGCTCTCCCCTTCTAACAGATCTTCATAATGTATATAATTTTCTATAGAAGTTTTTACATCACGCGGAGCATTCAATAAAATATAATGCTTAATTGTTTTTGCATTTTGTGCAACTTTCTCAAACAAAGGCAATAAAGTAGCATCTACAAACACAGCCTGATCTTCGGCGTGATTAGCAATATATGTAATCTGATCTACAGATAAACGTAAATTTAAAGGATGACAAACCGCCCCCGTTGCCGGAATTCCATAATACAACTCAAGATGCTGATAATGATTCCATGCAAAAGTAGCAATCCTTTCACCGGGATTAATTCCCAACTTATTTACCAAAGCATTTGCCAATTGCATTGTACGCTTATACATATCATGATAGGTATAATAATGCATACTACCATCAGGATTTTTGGTAATAATCTTTTTATGAGGAAAAACCCTGTTTCCGTATTCTAAAATATAGTTAGTAGTTAGCGGGATGTTCATCATTAAGCCTTCCATATGATTGTATGTTTTTTGAATTAGTATTTTTTTTAAATATAAAAAATATTCTCAACAAACAAAACACGCAACCCCGTTCCTGATTTGGTTATAAAGAAAAAATTCTTTTTAGAATAAAAATAGTTTTTTTGGTGTCAAAATAGTTATTTTGAAGGTATGTTATTCATAACTCTTTCAGTCATTGCTGTGATAGTCAATGATGGATTTACTCCTGGATTTGCAGACATTGCTGAACCATCACATACATACATGTTTTCATATCCAAAAACCTTCTGTGTAGCATCAATGACACCATCTGACCTGTCTTTTCCAATTACCGTACCTCCCAGAATATGGGCTGTAGATGGTGCACCCGTCAGGATATCTGTATTCAACATAAAAGCTGTACCATCAATTTCATTTGCTACATGATCTGCAATAGTCTTAGCCATAGGAATGAATGGTGTCGGTTTTGGCCCGGATGAAATTTTTGAATTCAAGTTAAACCAACCTCTTCTTAATTTTATTGTGCTATCGAGATGCTGCATAAATAATAAAATAACTGTTTTTTGAGAATAATCTCTTATAAAATAAGTCCCCAGCCAATTTATTGGGTGCAGAATTAATTCTTTTAAAAGTTTAAGAATTCTAATAAAAATATTACTTCCAAAAACCATGGGAATAATCCCAATCTTCCAAAAGCTTGACCCTTCCCCATATCTAACAGCTTCTACATGTCCATACTTATCAGGTGGAAAAATTGACCCTATAGCCACTCCTTTTGACAGATCAATATCTTTCCTTCTCGATGTTATTAAAGAAAGGTTTTCATTATTTGTTCGAATATGATTTCCTACTTTATCAGATAAATTTGGTAAATAGTTTTTTGATTTCATATCCAGAAGCAACCTGACAGTTCCTAATACACCTCCTGAAAACACAACACCCTTTGCTTTAACCGAGCTTTTTTCTTTCTTAAAAATGGAAGTAGCATTCTCATAACAAACTTCATAACCATCACTTCCTTCTTTATTTTTAAGAGGTTTAACAATAACTACTTTTTTTTCTGCAAGAATTTCAGCACCATTCTTCTGGGCAAGGTATAAGTAATTTTTATCTAATGTGTTCTTAGCATTATTCGGGCAACCTGTCATACATTGTCCACAGAAATTACAACCGGATCTATCGGGGCCCTTACCTCCAAAATAAGGATCTTGTACCACTTTGTCGGCTTTACCAAAATAAACCGAAACATTTGGGGCATCAAAAGCGTCTCCTTGCCCCATTTTTTTGGCTGTTCTTTGAAGAGCCAGATCTGCATCAAAATATTTAGGGCTTTTAGTTGCACCCAGCATTTTTTCAGCAACAGCATAATGAGGTTTTAATTCGGTTTCCCAATCGGCTATCCCTGCCCAGTTACCACTTTTAAAAAAATCTTCTTTAGGAACAGGAAGTGTATTAGCATAAACCAGAGAACCACCGCCAACTCCCACTCCGCTAAGCACAGAAACATGTCTGAAAAAAGTTAATTTTAATATTCCAAAAAAATTAAACAAAGGTAACCAAAGCCATTTCCTCAGGTTCCAGTTGGTTTTAGGAAAGTCTTTATTTTTATACCATTTTCCTTTTTCTATTACCAGAACTTTATACCCTTTTTGGGATAATCTCAACGCTGAAACAGAACCTCCAAACCCTGATCCGATTATTACATAATCATAATCAATACTGTTAACCATGGTTATTTTTTTTCTAAAGTTAGAAAAAATAAACAATAGAAAATTCATAAAACTGAATGGTCATAGATAGATACCTGAAACTTAAATTATAATGTTCTTACCTATTACTTATTCGGAATCAGTAAATTAGAAATATATTCAGAATTTCTCAGAGATGAGAATTGAAAAGGAAGTAGGAAATTATTAAATAGAATAAATTAAATTGAGTTTTTTTCAAGCACTTCAGTTATTTGAGGTGCATGTTTTTTAATTGTCGCTTCTACTCCATTTTTAAGCGTCATATGATTAACTTTACAACCTATGCAGGCACCTTCAAACTGAACGGTTACAACACTATCCTCAATAGAAACCAAAGAGACATTTCCACCATCAGCTACCAAATAAGGGCGGATTTCTTCTAAAGCTGCTTCTACTTTTTCTTTTAATTCAATTTTTGTCATTTTGATTTTATTAAACTTTGCCAAAGCTTTTTTACTTTGGCAAAGTGAATAAATATTAATTTGTACTACAACCGGACATAGTTGAAATTCTTACAATTTCAGTAGGTGGTAATGATTCATTTCTTTTAACCAGTTGTGTTAACATATTTTTTGTAACATCCTCAAATGCAGCTTCTAAAGGTGTGTCCTCCTGCATAGCTACAGGACGGCCAATATCACCGGCTTCTCTAATGCTTTGAACGATAGGAATTTCGCCTAAAAACTCTGCTTTCAGATCTCCGGCAAGATTTTTTGCACCACCTTCTCCGAAAATATAGTATTTATTTTCAGGCAATTCAGCCGGAGTGAAATAACTCATGTTTTCAATTATACCTAAAACCGGAACATTGATCTCATTTTGTTTAAACATAGCTACACCTCTTTTAGCATCAGCTAAAGCAATATTTTGTGGTGTACTTACAATAACCGCTCCTGTTACCGGAATGGATTGTACAATTGTTAAATGAATATCTCCGGTTCCCGGAGGCAGGTCAATTAACATGAAATCCAACTCACCCCAATCTGCATCAAAGATCATTTGATTAATTGCTTTCGTTGCCATAGAACCTCTCCAGATTACAGCTTGATCAGGATCTGTGAAAAATCCTAAACTCAACATTTTTACCCCGTAATTTTCAACAGGTAACATTTTAGCCTTACCATCAACTGTAGAAGCCAAAGGTTTTTCATTTACAACGTCAAACATGATTGGCATTGAGGGTCCGTAAACATCGGCATCTAAAACACCAACTTTGAATCCCATTTTTGATAGACTTACTGCCAGGTTAGCTGTAACTGTAGATTTTCCTACGCCACCTTTACCCGAAGCAACAGCAATAATATTTTTAATTCCCGGAATTGATTTATCTTCCTTCACCTGTACTGGTTTAAATACAGGATTTGCTTTTACATTGACTTTTACGTCAATTTTTTGATCAATCTGATCATGAATTGCTTTCATTATATCTACTTCAACCTTCTTTTTCGCTTGTAATGTAGGGTTTGAAATTTCAACATCAACAACAACCTCTTTTCCAAAGATCACTACATTCTTTACCGAGTTACTCTCTACTAAACTCTTCCCTTCACCCTGTGCGGTAACAGTTTCAATTGCATTTAAAATATCTTGTTTCTTAAAACTCATGGTTTATTATTTTTAATCATTCTAAACAACAAAGATAGTATATATAATGAAAGTAAAAAGAAAAATATGGGTAAGAAAAGTTACAGTAAAAATAAGGAGAAATGTAACAAAAAAATCACTCTCAACTATTATATTGAGAGTGAATCTTTTTAGATATTTAACTCTTTATCAAATATTTAATTCTCTACTGGTACTGTTCAAAAATTTCCTGATATTGCTCCATAATAATCTCATATTGACCTGATTGAATCAAATAAATATAAAATATAATTACAATAACCCCTATAACTAAACCAATTATTGAAGTGACCTTACCTGTATTTGCATTGTTTATCCCATTATATAGTTCAGGATTTTCATCATGGACAGCTATTGCTTTTTTTGCCTGAATCAAGCCAATAATCCCAAAAATAATTCCTATAAACCCATAACAACAACATGCTGTAAAGATGGATAAAATTCCTAATATTAATGCCGCTTGTGAATGTGGTAATTTTTCTTTATTCATAATTTGTCGATTTTAAATAAGTTTAAGAATATAATTTGTTAGTATGATAACTATGTTAATGATAAAAAGCCAAAGCAAGATTCTATGTCCTTTTTCAAAATTGAATTTTAAATGCAATCCTAAAAAAACCATCATAGTTATTAAGGTATAAATAGCAGGATACACATAAAAAGCATCGACAAATTCACCTTTCAATATATGAATGATAGATCGCTGCATTCCACATCCTACACACTCAATGCCGGCTTCTTTCCACTTACAGCTTAGCATATTTTCCTCTAAAAAAGATATAAAACCCATTTTTTCAACAAATTATGATAGGTTTAAAGGTATAAAATATTTCACATCTAAGGCTGAAAATGTAAATTTGCAAAATGAGTGATAAATATGCTTTTAATATTGGAGATCATGTTGCTGTAATCGATGATACGATAAAAGGTAAGGTTATTGAGGTTAACAAAGATCAGATTCTAATTCAAACCAAAGAAGGGTTTAATTATCGGTGTAGACCGGATGAACTAATTCTTTCGGGTAATTTGGATCTACATTTAAAAAATGATCATTTTTTGGAGTTTCTGGATAAAAATGAAGATTCTAAACCTAAAAAGAAAATAGTAAAGAAAGTATCTTTAAAAAAGCAAATCCCTCCCATGGAGGTTGATCTGCACATCCATCATCTAACAAAAACTACCAAGGGAATGAGTAATTATGATATGCTCACTCTCCAGTTAAAAACTGCCGAACAACAATTAAAATTCGCGATCAGCAAAAAGATACAAAGAGTAGTCTTTATTCATGGTATAGGTGAAGGTGTTTTAAAAGAAGAATTAGATTTTTTATTTCAAAAATATCCGGTAAAATATTATGAAGCTTCGTTTCAAAAATACGGACAAGGAGCAACAGAAGTCTATATTTATCAGAATTTTAAATAGAGTACTATAATTTGTGTAATCGTTGATTTGTATAATTGTTTATCTAGATTTAACAATTAAACACATCAATAAATCCACTTTTTAACAATTAAAACTGTTACTTAAGTTCTTTTCTAAAACTTTAAAAACAAATACATTTGCCAAAAAATAAATTTTGAAAAATCAAACAAAAGGTTACCTGCTAGCTTTTGCCTCTGTTCTGGCAGTTTCTAATGTATTTATTTTTAGTAAAGCGGCATTAAATGAAGTATCATTAGCACAATTTGGTGTGTATTGGTTTGGATTTGGATTGATCTGGATCGTTCTTTATGGTATCAAGAATAATTCCTTCTCAAAAATAAAATATTTTGAACGTAATATTTACGCTCTGTTTGTACTTTTAGGATTGGTGGAAATCGCCGCAACCACATTTTTTTTTAAAGCCATATCAACTATTCCCAATCCTGCAATAACCTCTTTTTTGGGTAATGTTTCACCGGTTATTGTGCTCACACTCAGTTTTATATTTTTAAAAGAAAGATTGAATTATTTAGAATTAATTGGTGTAATCATCGCTATATCGGGTGCTTTTATTATTGGCTATAAAGGAGGCACAAACATACATGATATGTTTATTGACGGAGTTCAATATATTTTGCTTTACACATTATTATTTTCAACTTCTTCAGTTATATCAAAAAAATATATCAAAACACTCTCTCCGGTATTAATAGCTCTCAACCGAACAATATTTTTATTTATTTTCTCTTTCATTGCAATGATCTGGCTTAAAGAAAGTTTTATTATTCCGGGAAGTGCTTTAAAGAATCTTTTTATTGGTTCTATCATCGGGCCATTCCTTACTGCCGTTACCGGTTTGTTGGCTATTCAATATATTGATCTATCAAAAAAATCAATCATCTCAAGCACAAAGTCTCTATTTGTTTTGGTGGGAGCCTATTTCTATTTTGGCGTGTTCCCAAAACCATATGAGATCTTTGGTGGTATATTATCTATTACCGGGGTATTATTGATCATCTTCGGGAAAATTAAACAAAAGAAAGCTATAAAAAATAATTTGAAGATGAATTGATTTGAAAATTAAACCATCTTCAAATTGATTCATTTTCAAATCTTCAAATTGTCCCATCTCCAAATTAAACATACACTTCTTTTTTGTAAATTTACGTTTCCAAAAAAAAACCAACCTTATGCAAATCAAATCAACCAATCCCTGGCATGCTGTCGAAATAGGAGAAAATGCCCCTGAAATTGTAAATGGTATCATCGAAATTCCTAAGAGTACTCGTGCAAAATACGAGTTAGATAAACAAAGTGGTTTACTCAAACTAGACCGTGTGCTTTACGCTTCTATGTACTATCCTGCCAATTACGGATTTATCCCAAAATCATATTGTGATGACAAAGATCCGTTAGATATCTTAGTCCTTTCGCAAATTACTATCGTTCCCATGTGTATAGTTTCAGCAAAAGTAATTGGAGTTATGCGGATGTTAGATCAAGGTGAGCATGATGATAAGATAATCGCTGTTGCGGAAAATGACATGAGTGTCAATCATGTTAATGATATATCAGAACTACCCGAGCATTTTATTAAGGAATTGCGTAATTTCTTTGAAGACTACAAAAAACTGGAAAACAAAACTGTTGAGGTTACAGAGTTTCAAAATGCTAAAACTGCCAGGCAAATTGTTAAGCAAAGCTTTATTGATTATAAAGAATTGATGGCAGAATAATAATTATTCCTTAATTTATTCATAAAATATTTGTAACAAAAAAAGCCGGAAATTAATCTTTCCGGCTTTTTAATATAAAATCTTTAAAGAAATTATTTTTTCTTTTTTTGCTTTTCCTGTTGCTCCTGTGCCTGCTTCATTGCATCATCCAATCGTTGACGGAAAGCACTTTTCTTCTTTTCAGGGCGTTTTTTATTCTCCTGGATCTTAGCATGAATTTTATCTTCATCGATAATATAATGCTTAATCACCAACATGATACCAATAGTTAACAAGTTAGAAATAAAATAATACAAACTCAAACTACTCGCATAACTATTAAAGAAGAACAACATCATTACCGGTGATATCCACAACATCATTTTCATCATTTTTTGCATATCAGGCATACCTTCCTGCTGTGGAGGCTGCATATTTGCCTGCTGACTTTGCGTCATTTGCATATAGATAAAAATAGCTACAGATGCTAAAATCGGGAATAAACTAACGTGATCACCATAAAATGGAATTTTAAATGGCAATTTTAATACCTCATCATATGCCGAAAGGTCATCAGCCCATAAAAATCCTTGTTGACGAATATCCATATTTGCAGGGAAAAATCTAAACAATGCAAAGAATACTGGCATTTGGATCAGGGCAGGAATACAACCCGATAACGGACTTACCCCGGCTTTTCTTTGTATAGCCATGGTTTCCTGTTGACGTTTCATCGCATTTTCTTTGCCTTTATATTTATCATTTATCTCTTGCATTTCAGGTCGTAAAACCTTCATTTTTGCACTTGATAAATAGGATTTATAGACTACAGGCGACATAAAGATCCTTACAACGATTGTCATCAAAATAATAACCAATCCGTAACTTCCGATAAAGGAACTTAAAAATCCGAAAATTGGCATGAAAAGGTACTTATTTATCCATCTGAAGATTCCCCAACCCAAACTTACAATTCGGTCTAATTCTTTTCCTTTATAACTGCTTAATATCTTATATTCGGTTGGACCATAATACATATTCATGGCATAGTTTATCTCACCATTTTTTGCTTCTAAAGGAATCAATGCCTGAAATTGTTTTGTGTAAACCGTGTCGATAAACTCGTCTTCAACCAAATTCTTTGAAATCAAAGTTGATTTTTCAAATGGCTCATCTGTAAGTAAGATCGATGAAAAGAATTGTTGTTTAAAAGCGATATAATTTACATTTTGGACTTCTTCCTCATCACTTTCGCTCATGGCATTCATATAATCAAACTCGCTACCATCAAATAAATATCTAAGGTCTGTATATTGGTTTTCGTATTTTACACTTTTCTCCTGGCGGTGGGTTTTTAACTTCCAGTCTAAATTAATTTTCTGTGAAGTATTGATCGCATTGTCCATTCCTTGTGATCGAATGGCAAAATCCAACATATAATCACCCGGTTTTATTTCATATCGATACTCTAAATATTTATCGGATGCAATCTTCAATTTCATAGAAAGCACCTGATTATCACCATTTTTAGTTAAAGTTGGCTCAAAAAACAGGTCTTTGGTTTGTAAATTTCTATTGTCTTGTGTAGCAAATGAAATATTAAATAGTGCATTACCATCTTTAATTAAATAAACAGGTTTTTTATCGTAAGTTTTATAGTCTTTAAGTAAAACTTCGGTTACCTGTCCACCCAGATTTGATACTTTAATTTGTATCAGGTCATTTTCTATAACGGTTTCCTGCGTTTTCGCGGAAGGTAACCCTGCACTATACGCAAAAACACCCAATTTATTTTGTGCTTGTGCAAAAGCCAGTGAATCAGTAGGGTTTGCAATAATTGAATTGTTATCTTCTTCTGCTACTTCAGGCTGCTCTATTACCTGTTGTGCTTTTTGAATTGAATCTTGTACTTGTTCGGATTTTTGTTTTGCAAGTTCCTCAGGTGTAGGTTGGTTATTGTAAAAATACCACAGCATAATTGCTGCCAGCAAGACAAATCCAATGACTGAATTAATATCAAATTTCTTTTCTTCCATTCTCTTTCAGCTTAATAGCTTTTTATAAATTCTTAAACGTGTGCAAAAGTAGTAAAAACAAGGAAATTAATTTTAAAAATGAGTGTTTTTCTCAAGGTAAATATATCTTAAATGTTTCTTAAGAGCTGTGTAATGTACTATACTTAGTTTCAAATACTTAAATTATTTTCAGTATTAAAACATAGAATAATAACACAAACATTTCCCTAAGACAGATCGTTTCAAAAATTTTTAATTATTTTTGAAAATTCGTATAAAACGCATCGTATAGCAATAAAGTGAATGATAGCATATCTAAGTTCTTATGGTGCTTTTCGATAAAAATTACAAATACAGATGAAGATACTTATCACCGGAGGAGCCGGATATATTGGAACCGAACTGACCTATGAATTAGAAAAAAATCAAAAGGTTAAAGAGATCATTATTTATGATAATTTAAGTAGGGGAAAAACCAATTTATTCATCGGATCAAAAAAATTAAGCAATAAAGTTAAATTCGTTCAGGGAGATGTTTTAGACAGCAGACTTTTTAAACAGACCCTAAAAGGAGTCGATATTGTTTATCATCTCGCAGCAAATGTAACTACCCCATTTGCTGATAAAAATCCACATTTTTGTGAACAAATTAATCACTGGGGAACTGCTGAAGTTGTTTATGCTGTAGAAGAAAGCAATGTAAAAAAGTTTATTTATACCAGTAGCGCTTCCGTTTACGGATCTTCAAGTGAGAAAGTTGATGAATCCTCCCCAACTAATCCAAAATCTTTTTACGGAATCTCAAAATTAAGAGGTGAAGAGCATGTCAACCGTCTTTTTAAAAAAGATGTGGAAACATATATCATCCGTTGTGGCAATATCTATGGTTACAGTAAAAGCATGCGCTTTGACTCGGTTATCAATAAGTTTATTTTTGAATCCAATTTTAAAAACAAAATTTCTGTCTTTGGTAACGGCGAACAACATCGCTCCTTTATCCATATAGATAAAACAGCTAATATCCTTACAAATCTTATTTTTAGCAACTTAAAACAAGGTACTTATGATCTGGTGGAAGATAATTTAACAATAAACCAAATTGTAGATGGGTTAAAAGAATTATTTCCTGCTCTAGAAACAATCTACAGCAACCAGCAATTAAAAATGAGGGAGTTAAAAGTAAAACCAAATACTGAACTCAATGCATTAACCAATATCCCAACCCGAACTTTATCACAGGTTTTAAAAGAGTTTAAAGATGAGTTTAC
>JBDLIB010000022.1:0-27385 GCA_039715085.1 Bacteroidota bacterium
ATTTATGGGTTTGGAAAAGTTTTGTATTGATCTTTGTGAGTAACAATTTAAAATAAAAAAAAGAAATATTTGAAAAGTAAAATCCCGTTTCAAAAGTTTGAAACGGGATTCATTTTGCAAATTAAAATAGCTTAATATTTCAATGTATTTGCTGGTATGTTGTTATATTAAAAAATAAAATTAATCCCCTCAAAATAAAACTATTTTCAATAACAACTTTCCTCACTACTGTGATTTAATTTCAACGATCCATAAAATGGACTTTCGAACTTGTTGAAATATTGTAATATGTTTTTTAAAACTTTTTACAGGACAAATATATTTGTAAAATCTGAAGAGAATCTAAACATTCTACATGTTTGAGAAAAAAATTAAAAATAAATTGTAAAATGATGTTGATCTTCAGAAAAAGAGTGGTTAATATCCCAATTATAAGAATTACATATTTTCTTTACAATTGCCAAACCAAGTCCAAAAGATTCTGATGAAGTACTGTCTTTCTTGAATCTCTCAAATAAAGATTCTGAGGATATATTAAGAGCTTCTCCCGAATTTGAAACTCTTAAAGACTCATGGTCTGTTATGATGTGAATATTTCCGTTTTCATGATTGTGTTTTATTGCATTACTTAATAAATTGGAAATAACCATATCAAATAGCAATGGGTTTGCGTTTACTTTTGAATCTATCATCAGATTCTTACTTACCGAAATATTTTTGTTTTCAAAAAAATCTTCAAAAAGTTCTAAATGTTTTAAAATAACTTCATTAATCAGTATTTCCTCTGTACTGCTATATTGTTGATTTTCGATCTTTGAAAGCATTAATAAAGCTTTGTTTAGTTTTGATAATCTTTTGGAGGCACTAAATGTTGCACTGATAAGTTGTTTGTCATTATTGTTTAAATTATCAGATTGCATTAATAATTCTAATTTAGTTTGCATGATCGCCAAAGGTGTTTGCATTTCATGAGAGGCATTCTCTGTAAACTCTTTTAAATTACTGTAATCAGAACTTAATTTGTCAGTAAGTTTTGTGATAGATTCATTAAGTTCTTCAAATTCATCAATATTAGATTCGGCCAATTCAATAGGCTCTTTGTTCTCAATAGAATAATATTTAAGTGCATTTAGATTTTTATAAAAAGGCAGCCAGGCCCTTTTTGTGAAAAACAAGTTTGCTAAATATATAGTAAGAATAAGTAAAAAAATAATGATTCCGACAGAAATAGTAATTGCAAAAATAAACTCGGAAGTCTGTGGTTTTGAATCTCGTCTTACTATTTTATAGGTAGTACCTTGTAAAGTTTCAACAGATGTTAATTGACGATATAATTCATAATTTTCTATACCATTTATTATTTGATACATTAAAGTATCTTTATAATACAATGTGTCTTTAATAGGGAATTTTGCCTTGTAATCATCAACTTCTAAAATAGGTAGAGGATAATCATATTTTAATTTCTGGGAAATAATTTCTTTCTCCAGCAGTAGTTTTTCATCTTGTCGCTGGGTAATAATTTCTTTTAAAATAAAAAACAAAATAACACTAGAAATTATAAAGATAATTATAGAGTAAAGTGTATAGATTCTTTTTGTTTTTTGAATTAACTTCATCTATTCACCAAATTTATAACCAAGACCGTAAATTGTTTGTAAATAGTCTTCAGCACCTTGCTTTTTTAATTTTTTTCGCAAATTTCGCATATGCGTATAGATAAAGTCAAAATTATCAACCATATCGATACTATCTCCCCAAAGATGTTCGGCAATTGACTCTTTGGTTAAAACCCTGTCTTTATTAGTGATAAAATATTGTAGTAAATGGAATTCTTTTTTTGTGAGATCAACAGACTTTGAGTGTACTTTGACCCATTTATCATTTGGGTTGATCTCAATTTCATTGAATTTTAGAGTGTTGCTGCCTTCAAACTTTTGTCTTCTAAGGAGTGAATTGATTCTGGAATTTAATTCGGATAAGTGAAAGGGCTTGGTAATATAATCGTCGGCACCAAGGTCCAATCCATTTAATTTATCATCTAAAGAATCTTTGGCAGACAAAATTAAAACGCCCGTTTTAGGATTTTGTTTTTTGATAATTTTTAACAGATCCAGGCCATTGCCATCAGGTAAATTAATATCTAATATTACAATGTCATAATTGTAAGTTATTATTTTATCCTCGGCATCAAAAAAACTTGTTGCAGATTCACAAACAAAATCTCCTTTTTGTAAGAAATCACAAGTTGCATTTACAATATCTAATTCGTCTTCTACAATTAAAATTTTCATATACAGTGTTCTTTGAAAAAAAATAGGGGAGTGAACGGACAAAGTTAATGTTTATTATGTTAAAAAAAGCACAATTTTTTTTCAAAACTAAAATTGGTTTTAAAGAGTTGAAAATCTTTCAACATAATAAAATTGAAAATTTGACGTTATAATAGTCCGCTTTACAATTAATTAAATTTATTTACGCTATGAAAAAGATGTATTTAACAATTGTGATTGGTTTATTATTTTTATCTACCAATCAGTCATCTGCACAGGATTTTCAAGAATTGGATAAAAGTCCGACTGATATAGTTTATTTACGTCAGAATAAATTATCACCACCTTTAATTAAGGTTATTTACGGGCGTCCTCAAAAACAATCTGAAAAAGTTTTTGGAGACCAGATTCCTTATGGAAAAGTTTGGCGAACAGGTGATAACGAAGCAACAGAAATTAGATTTTTTTCGGATGTGAAGTTTGGTGATAAAATTGTGAAAGCCGGAACTTATGTTTTGCATGCAATTCCGGGAGAAGAAGAATGGACGATCATTTTAAATAAAAATACGGATACCTGGGGAGCATTTTTTTATGATGAATCAAAAGATGTTGCAAGGATCAAGGTTTCTGCAAAAGAAGCTAGGTCATTAGATATTTTTTCTATAGGATTTAAACAAAAAATGAATACTACATTTATGGTTCTTGCCTGGGATACAACAAGGGTCAATATACCTGTTGAGTCTTATTCTCATATTTTGGCTAAACTATAAATGATTATTGTTATAAATATATCCCGCATATATCAATTGCGGGAAAATGTAATTTAATAATTTAATAGATATTTTATGAAACTAAATTACGTTTTCATCATACTTGTTTTGTTTGTTTCAAATATTGAACTTTCGGCGCAACAATTCAATACTGTTGATAGAAGTCCTCACGATATTGCATATTATCGTCCAAACAAAATATCACCACCAATTATAAAGGTACTATATGGCCGTCCACAAAAAAATGGAAGAGAAATCTTTGGTAAGCTGGTTCCTTATGATAAAGTTTGGAGGCTTGGTGCAAATGAAGCAACCGAAATTACTTTTTTTCAGGATGTGTTATTTGGTGGAAAAGAAGTAAAAAAAGGTACTTATGTAATGTATGCAATTCCACAGGAAAAAGAGTGGACAATAATTTTGAATTCAAATTTAGATGTCTGGGGTACCTACGAGTATGAAGAAAAATATGATATAGCCCGAGTTAAGGCCAAAGTTAGTAAAGCCGAATCAATTGAAGCATTTTCAATAGGTTTTAAAGATAAAAACGATAAAGTTTTAATGGTATTTGCCTGGGATAATACCAGGGTTAAAGTGCCTGTAAAACTATAGTTTTTGATCTTAATAGTATTTAAAAATAAAAAATCTGCTAAATTTTGAAAGTTTAGCAGATTTTTTATTTTTTAGATCAATTTATTGTATTGAAAGTTGTTGTTTTAAAAATAATATCTTCTAAACGCTTCTAATGCAGCATAATCAGCAAAACCTAAAGCGTTGTATTTTTCTGCTGTTTCTCTGTTTCTGTCCTCTGCCCGAATCCAAAACTCTCTTGAATCATCACCTTGATAAAGAGCTCCGTCTTTTTGCGACTGATGGTAGAATATAGCATGTCTTTTCTTTAGAACCTGTCCCGGACTCATTGGTACTGTCATTTCAATTTCCGGAGTATCCCATTCGTGCCAAGCACCTCGGTATAGCCATACTCTGCAATCTTTCATGTATTTTTCATCTTTTAGTTGTTTTAAAGTGAGAAATAATGAATCTAAACAGACTTTATGTGTACTATGAGGGCCTGCTATGTCTTCGGAAGCAAATATTTGATGAGGTTTAATCTTAGTGATAATTTCATTCATCAGATTAAGATCCGTTTCACCTAATTTGTCTTTTTTTGGTGTTCCGGTTTCGTAGAATGGCAGATCTAAAAAGTGTATATTCTTGTCGGGTACACCTAAATACCTTGTTGCTGCAATTGATTCTTTACGGCGAATCATACTTTTTAATTTTCGGACTACTATCGTGTCGATCTCGTATTCTTTTTTGTTATTTAGGTCTTCGATGATTTTCTCTGCATTTGAATTTTCTCCGCTCACGCTAAGTGCTACTTCTGCAAACTTCAAGGCTTCCTCATCAGAAACAGCAATGCTGCCTGACGTTTGATATGCTATATGTACTTCGTGGCCTTGCTCTACTAGTCGGTCAATTGTGCCTCCCATTGAAATTACATCGTCGCCGGGATGCGGACTGAAAATAATAACTCTTTTTCTTGCCGGGTCTCTTCTTTCAGGACGGTTGGTATCATCGGCATTTGGTTTTCCACCGGGCCAGCCGGTAATCGTATGTTGTAATTTATTGAATAAGATAATATTCAAATTATAGGCCGATCCATGCTCAACCAATAAGTTTGACATACCGTTGTTGTTATAGTCCTCATCAGTTAATTTTAAAATAGATTTTCCTTTTAACTCACTTAACCAAACAGATGCTTTGATAGTAGACTCTATATTCCAATCACAGGATTTAACCAACCATGGTGTCTTAATCCTTGTTAATTCCTGAGAAGCTCCTTCGTCTAAAACAAAAGTACAGTTATCGTGATTTTGAAGATAAGAAGATGGAATTTCAGAAGTGATCATACCTTCTACAGCTTCCTTAATTACAGCTGCTTTGTTTATACCCCAGGCAAGTAGAACAATACGTTTTGCTTTTCGGATAGTGCTGATTCCCATAGTAATGGCAACTCTGGGAACATTGTCAATTCCCAGAAAAGCCGGAGCAGCATCCACTCGTGTGATATGGTCTAAAGTGATATTTCTGGTTCCTGAATTGTAATGAGATCCGGGTTCGTTGAATCCAATGTGGCCTGTTCTACCGATACCTAATAGCTGAAAATCCAATCCTCCTGCATCTATTATTTTTTGTTCGTAATCCAAACAAAATTCTTTAATATTATCACGTGCAATTGTACCACTTGGAATATTGATGTTTTCAGGTAAAATATCAATATGATTAAATAGGTGTTCGTGCATGAAATACCAGTAACTTTGGATGTTTTCCTTTTCCATCGGATAATATTCATCCAGATTAAAAGTAACCACATTTTTAAAGCTCAATCCTTCCTCTTTGTGCATTCTGACCAATTCTTCGTAAACATAAATTGGCGAAGATCCTGTTGCTAAGCCAAGAATACAATTTTGATTTTTTGTGACTTTTTCATTGATAAGGTTTGCTATTTCCCGGGCAACTATTTTGGAGGCTGTTAGAGGGCTTTCAAAAACCACATTGTGGATCTTTTCGAATCTTGTATCTTCAAATTTACCTGCCTGACTGTGTTTGATCATTTCAATTTTCATAATTAGATAGGGATGGATATTAAAATATTAGATAAAGTAAAGTATTGAACAACATGAAAAGTGTTGCAAGCCCAAAGATAACAATCTCTGTTTGTTGTGTAGGAATAATTTGTATATTTTTTTCATTTTTCTGATCCAAAGTTGATGATTTGTTTGTCTGAATGAATTTCCGCCGACTTCAGTTGGTGGTTTGCGTGAATGGTATCAATTAATTTGTTTGAAAGGTATTTTTCATATCAATTTCCACTGATTTCAGTCACTGGTTTTAGCCAATGTTTTAGTTTTGCCCTTTCCTACTTTAAATGTAACTTTGCAAACTTAAATTTCAAAAGACAACTGATGAGGTATCATTTTAATGAGATAGAGGCCAAATGGCAAAAATATTGGTCGCAAAACCAAACTTTTAAAGCGGATAATAATAGCGATAAGCCTAAATATTATGTATTGGATATGTTTCCTTACCCAAGTGGAGCAGGTTTACACGTTGGCCACCCTTTAGGTTACATTGCAACGGATATTTATGCGAGGTATATGCGCCATAAAGGTTATAATGTTTTGCACCCAATGGGCTATGATTCTTTCGGACTTCCTGCTGAGCAATATGCTATTCAAACCGGACAACACCCTGCAAAAACTACCGAAGAGAATATCAATACTTATCGTCGTCAGTTAGATCAGATTGGTTTTTCATTTGATTGGAGCAGGGAAGTAAGAACTTCCGACTCGAACTATTATAAGTGGACACAGTGGATCTTTATCCAGTTATTTGAATCATACTACTGTAATGATGCAAAACAGGCAAGGCCGGTTTCTGAATTAGAAGAGGTTTTTAATGCCGAAGGAAATTATAGAATTAACGCTGCCGCGGATGAAAATATAGAAACTTTTACTGCAGAAGAATGGAAGAATTATTCAGAAAAAGAAAAGCAAGAAATATTAGCAAAATACAGATTAACTTATTTATCGGAAACGGAGGTAAACTGGTGTCCGGATCTGGGAACCGTTTTGGCAAATGACGAAATTGTAAACGGGGTTTCCGAGCGTGGCGGCCATCCTGTTGTTCGAAAAAAGATGAAACAATGGTCTATGCGTATCACTGCTTATGCACAGCGTTTATTAGATGGTTTAGATAAAATTGATTGGCCTCAGCCTTTAAAAGACTCACAAATTAACTGGATTGGAAGATCAGAAGGAGCTATGGTTAAATTCCAAATTTCAAGTTCCAAATTTCAAAATTCTGAAGAATTCTCTCCTTTAGGGGTGATGCCCGAAGGGCAGAGGGGTGAGAAAGGATGGGATATTGATGTTTTTACCACTCGCCCTGATACAATTTTCGGAGTCTCATTTATGACCTTGGCACCTGAGCACGAATTAGTGTCAAAAATTACGACCGATGAATATAAAGATGCGGTTGAAAAATATATTGAAGCTACCTCGAAGCGTAGTGAGCGCGATAGAATGGCTGATGTAAAGACTATTTCAGGACAGTTTACCGGAGCTTATGCGATGCATCCTTTTACCGGGAAGAAAATTCCGGTATGGATTGGTGATTATGTATTAGCCAGTTATGGTACAGGAGCTGTAATGGCGGTGCCTTGTGGAGACCAGCGTGACTATGATTTTGCTAAGCATTTTGGTATTGAGATACCAAATATTTTTCAAGACATTGATATTTCAGAAAATGCTTGTGAAGATAAAACCGCAGTAATTGCAAATTCCGATTTTATTAGCGGCATGCCTGCAAAAAAGGCTATTAAAAGAATCATTTATGAGTTAGAACAAAAGGGTATTGGGAAAGGGAAAATTAACTACCGTTTGAGAGATGCTATTTTTTCTCGTCAGCGTTATTGGGGAGAACCATTCCCGGTTTATTATAAAGACGGAATGCCTCAAATGATTGATTTAGAACATTTGCCTTTAACTTTACCCGAAGTTGAAAAATATTTACCAACCGCCGATGGAAAGCCTCCTCTGGGAAATGCGCAGGTTTGGGCCTGGGATAGTGTTGAGAATAGAGTAGTGAGTAATGAGGAGATAGATAATAAAACGGTGTTCCCTTTAGAACTGAATACGATGCCCGGTTGGGCAGGAAGTGCCTGGTATTTTAACCGATATATGGATGCTGATAATTCAGATGAATTTGCAGGTAAAGAAGCTCTGGAATATTGGAAAGATGTGGATCTTTATTTAGGAGGAAGTGAGCATGCAACCGGACATTTATTGTATTCACGTTTTTGGCAAAAATTCATGTTCGACAAAGGATTGGTTCCGGTAGATGAATATGCAAAAAAATTGATCAATCAAGGGATGATCCTGGGAACCAGTGCATTTGTGTATAGATGGGAGTATAATAATGAGGTATATACAGATGAGCCAAAAAAGACAATTTTTGTAAGTAAGAATCTAATGGAAGATATCATAAAAGAGAGATCTTCTATTGCTGAGGCTAATAAAGAGAAGAAAGTTGAACAGGTAGATCTACTCGGTTTGTCAGATTCAGGTGAGAATCAGGATGCTAAATGGTCACACTTTACACCAATTCATGCTGATGTTTCATTTGTTAACGCTTCAAATGAATTGGATATTGAAGCTTTTAAAAACTGGAGACCTGAATATAAAGATGCGCAATTTGTTTTAGAAGATGGAAAATATATTGTAGGCCGTGAAGTCGAAAAGATGTCGAAATCTAAATACAATGTGGTAAATCCCGATGATATTTGTGCAGATTATGGTGCAGATACTTTGCGTTTGTACGAAATGTTTTTAGGTCCGTTAGAGCAGGCAAAACCATGGAATACTGCCGGAATCACCGGTGTACACGGCTTTTTAAAGAAAATGTGGAAATTGTATCATGGGGGGAATGACGGAGCATTTTTTGTTTCTGATCAAGAACCAACCAAAGAGGAGTTAAAAACTTTACATAAGACAATTAAAAAAGTAGATGAGGATATTGCGAATTTCTCTTTCAATACTTCAGTGAGTTCATTTATGATCGCTGTAAATGAGTTGACATCACAAAAATGTAATAAAAGAGCAATTTTAGAACCTTTGGCTGTGATTGTATCTCCTTATGCACCACATATTGCCGAAGAGTTGTGGGGAGAATTAGGAAATAAAGAATCAATATCTACTGCCGATTTCCCAATTTTTGAAGAGAAATATTTGGTGGAGAGCACCAAAAATTATCCAATATCATTTAACGGAAAATTCCGTTTTACAATGGAGCTTTCTTTAGATCTTTCTAAAGAAGAAATCGAAAAAGAAGTGTTAGTAAATGAAAGGGTACAGGAACAGTTAGCAGGCAGGATTCCTAAAAAGGTAATTGTTGTGCCGGGTAAAATTGTAAATATTGTAGGGTAGTGGATTGGGATATTGAAGTCATAGGTTTGATAGCTGCTTTTTTAACTACTGTTGGATTTGTTCCTCAGGTGTATAAATCAGTAAAAACCAAAAATGTAGCAGGGGTTTCTCTTACCATGTATTTGGTCTTATTTATAGGTCTTTTATTTTGGTTAACTTATGGTTTCTTAATAGATAGTTTTGCTATCAAACTTGCAAATATTGTATCCGGATTTTTAGTCTTTACAATAATATTATTACGTATTATATATAAGGATAAAGAGTGAAACAAATACTTGTAAATTTTAATTATCATCAACGGATGAATAAAATTGTTATAAATAATTCAATTTGATTTTGTCAATCAAAAAAAGTTTATAAATTTGCTTTCGATTTAATGAGAATATGAAAAGAGATAATTTACATACTTGGTGGTGGTCTTTACAGAGAAGAAACTCGTGAAGTAATACCTTGTATATCAAAATATAAAAAAAGGCTTGTCTTCACGACAGGTCTTTTTTATTTTATGCTGAACTGGTTTTCAGCATCTGTTTCAGTAAAAAGATTATTTATCAACTAAAGGGATACTGAGTAAGGCTCAGCATTGAAAATGAAATTTAAATTAAAGACATACTCAAAAAAAATCCTTGCCGATACAATTACACCGGTAAGTATTTACTTAAAAATAAGAGATAGATTTCCTAATAGCATATTGCTGGAAAGTTCAGATTATCACGGTAATGAGAATAGTTTCTCTTATATCTGTTGTAATCCGATTGCCGATATCACAGTTAAAGACGAAAAAATCATTAATAAATATCCTGATGGAAAATCTGAAGAAATTTCAGTTAAAGAAAATACAGATATTCCACAGGTAATTCAGGAATTTGGTAACAAATTTAAAGTAGATAATCAGGAGTTTAAATTTATCCATAATGGTTTATTTGGTTATATTAGTTATGATGCGGTAAGATATTTTGAAGATATTTCTATTGATAAAAAAGAAGGTGATCTTAATATTCCTGATATTTATTATGCAGTATATCAAAATGTTATAGCAATAAATCATTTTAAAAATGAGGCTTATATTTTTGCTCATTGTTATGATGCTGAGGAAAATCTGGAAGAAATACAATCATTGATAAGTTCCAAAAATTTTGCAAGCTATCCTTTTAGTAAATCAGATGAAGAGACTTCTAATTTGACTGACGAAGAGTTTAAAGGCCATGTTGAGTTAGCTAAAAAGCATTGTCATAGAGGGGATGTTTTTCAATTGGTTTTATCGAGAAGATTCTCACAAGGATTTAAAGGTGATGAATTCAATGTGTACAGGGCTTTACGTTCCATAAATCCTTCACCATATTTATTCTATTTTGATTATGGAGATTTTAAAATATTTGGTTCTTCACCCGAAGCTCAATTAGTAGTGCAAGATGGAAAATCAGAAATTCACCCTATAGCCGGAACTTTCAAGCGAACAGGAAATGATGAGATGGATCTGGCATTAGCCAAAAAATTAGCAAAAGATGACAAAGAGAATGCAGAGCATGTGATGTTGGTTGATCTTGCCCGAAATGACCTTAGTAGAAATGGTAATAATGTTAAGGTAGAAACATACAAAGAAATTCAATTCTTTTCTCATGTTATTCATTTGGTTTCCAAGGTTGTTGGTGAAAAATATAAGGATACAGCAACGATGCAGATTGTTGCCGATACTTTTCCGGCAGGAACATTAAGCGGTGCGCCTAAACATAAGGCAATGAGTTTGATAGAAAAATATGAGAAAACAAATAGAACTTTTTATGGAGGTGCTATTGGTTTTATGGATTTTAGTGGAAATTTTAATCACGCTATTATTATCCGCTCTTTTTTGAGTAAAAATCATAGTTTGTTCTATCAGGCCGGAGCGGGAATTGTTGCAAAATCATCTGCTGAAAATGAGTTACAAGAAGTGTATAATAAATTAAGAGCTTTGCATAAAGCTCTGGAATTAGCTGAAAATATTTAAAACTACCCCACTTGAGCCTGCCCGGGGCAGGTAGGAGGGGATGCTGTAAGGCAGTGTTTCATATGATAAAGATTAAAAAAATGAAAAAAGTATTAGTCATAGATAATTACGATTCGTTTACTTATAATTTGGTTCATTATTTACAGGATTTGAACTGTGATGTTACGGTTAAAAGGAATGATAAACTGATTTTGGATGAAGTTAAGGGATTTGATAAGATATTACTTTCTCCAGGTCCGGGAATACCGGATGAGGCCGGTTTGTTAAAACCAATCATAAAACAATATGCAAAGACAAAAAGTATTTTAGGTATTTGTCTCGGTCAGCAGGCTATAGCCGAAGTTTTTGGTGGAAAAATCGAAAACTTAGACCAGGTATATCATGGAGTTGCAACAGAAGTAGAATTGACAAATCAGGATGAAGTTCTCTACAAAGACATACCTGGTAAATTTGATGTAGGACGTTACCATTCGTGGGTGGTTTCCCAAAAATTACCTAAAGAATTGATTGTAACTTCTGTCGATGAAAATGGAGAAATAATGTCTTTAAAGCATAAGGATTATGATGTTAGAGCAGTGCAATATCATCCCGAATCAATTTTAACTCCTGAAGGAAAACAAATATTAAAGAATTGGGTAGATGCATAATATTCCCCTCTTGAGAGGGGTGGCTATTCAGAAGAATGAAGAATGGTCGGGGTGTGTTAAAACATTTTGTAAATAAAATATGAGAATAATTAGATATTTCCTTGTAAAAGCCCACCTTTAAGGTAAGGGGGGATTCAGGAATAACAGGTTCAGCATGAAAGAAATACTTAACAGATTAATAAATCAGGAGAAAATATCAAAACAAGAAGCTAAAAATGTTTTGGTAAATATTTCTAATGGAAAATATAATAATAGTCAAATAGCTTCATTCTTAACTGTTTATATGATGCGTAGCATCTCGGTTAATGAGCTTGATGGATTTAGAGAAGCACTTTTAGAATTGTGTCTGCCGATAGACCTTTCAGAATTTAATACAATTGATCTTTGCGGAACGGGAGGTGATGGTAAAGATACTTTTAATATCTCTACTCTAGCTTCATTTGTCACTGCCGGAGCAGGGGTGAAGGTAGCAAAACACGGTAATTACGGGGTTTCGTCTTCCTGTGGGTCTTCCAATGTTCTGGAATTTTTGGGGGTTCAATTCACTAATGATGAGAGTAAATTGAAGAAGTCAATTGATGAAGCAGGAATTGCAATTTTACATGCGCCATTATTTCACCCGGCGATGAAAAACGTTGCGCCGATCAGAAGAGAACTGGGAGTGAAGACATTCTTTAATATGCTGGGACCTATGGTGAATCCTTCGTTTCCTCAAAATCAAATGGTAGGAGTTTTTAGTCTGGAACTGGCAAGATTATATGGTTATCTATATCAAACTACCAATAAGAATTATGCTATTTTACACGATTTGGCCGGCTATGATGAAATCTCTTTAACCGGAAAAACGAAGGTTATAACTAAAAAGGAAGAAATGATGTTCGCCCCTTCAGATCTATGTTTAGGAACTTTGGATCAGGAACAAATAAAAGGTGGGTTTACCGTTAAAGACAGTGCTAAAATTTTTACAGGTATCCTAAATGGTAAAGGAACTGATGCACAAAATAATGTAGTTTGTGCCAATGCCGGATTAGCAATTGCTACTGTAAATAATCTTACACATAAGGAAGGATTCGCTTTAGCGGAAAGATCGTTAAAAGGTAAAGGTGCTTTAAAGGCTTTTAATAAATTAATGGAATTGAGTAAATAACCTATATAACAAATGACTGGTTTACAAAATACATTTTTAATTCTGCTATTTTCAATTTCAGGGCTCTTTGCACAGCAAAATTCACTTAAAGAAGAAGCTTTAGGAGAATTTGAAAAAGAGCATTATGATAATGCTATTGATCTGCTTGAGAAAGCTTTAGGAGAATCTCCTGATGATGCTGAAATCTATTATTATTTAGGTTTTTTTAATCATTACAGAGCGTATGATAGCAGACCATTGAAAGGATATAATTTTGAATATTCAAACGAAATTTTTAAATATTTGGACAAAGCCATCGAATTAGATCCGAATTATGGTAATGCAAAATATTTTTATGGAGCTGAGTGTAGTGGAAATGCATTTGTTTCTATGCAAAATTACGATTTGGATAAATTAAAGTATTTCTACAAACTTGCTTATGATAAAGGAGCTTACCCAAAATGGTTACTTGAATTTGGTAGAAACATGTTAAATTCCTGTGCTAAAGATGCAATTATGTTTACAGCAGGAAATGCAGATTTTGATGTATGTACTTATTTACAATTACACGAAAATTTCAGAAATGATATTACGATAATTCCTATTGGTAATATCGATAGGCCTTGGTATATTAATTTTCTGAAAAATGGACTGCAAGGTGGTGTTAGGCCAATTCAATTGTCTTTAACCAAAGATCAAATTTTTGATATGCATCCGTTTAAATGGAGAGAAACTATTATCACTATTCCTGTAAATAAAATCTTACAAGAAAAATATAATGTAGAGAATACTGATTCTATGCAGTGGTTGGTAAAACCTGATTTAAAATCGGATAGAGATCATTCCAAAATTGAAGGACAGGAAGTGAAAAAACGAACATATCTCAGTCCCCGCATAGCCATGTTACTTCAAATAGTGGAAGATAATTTTGAAGAAAGGCCTATTTACGGTTCAAATTTAGGCTATCCATTTTTCTATGCAGGTTTGGATAAATTTTTTGAGAGTTCAGGATTTGTTTCAAGATTAACTCCGGTTAAAACAGCAGGGACAGAATTTGAATATGATTTTGAAAACATTGAGAAATTATTGCAAAAAGATAATTTAAAGGATTATTCATCTGTTAAAGAAAGTAATATTCCGCGAATTTCAGGAATTGCTTTTGTATATCATAGAGTACTTGTAGAATTAGCTACATACTATAAAGAGAACAATGAGTTGGATAAATTGGAAGATTTAAAGAAATTTTATTCCGATTATTTAGAGATAGGGTTCAATGACAAGAACGAAAAGTATTACCTTGAGAAATTAGAAGAATTATAGAAGTTATTGGAAATGAATATTCTAGATAAAATAGTAGCAGATAAACGGATAGAAGTTGCAATGAAAAAAGTAACTTTACCGGTAGATTTTCTAATGAATTCACCTTTGTTTATTAGAAAAACGTTCTCACTTGCTGAATTTGTAAAAAACGGAAGTGGTATTATTGCTGAATTCAAACGCCGTTCACCTTCTAAGCAGATGATAAATAATAAAAGTAGTGTGATCGATGTGGTGAAAGGATATGAAAGTGCAGGAGTTTCCGGGATATCTGTTCTGGGAGATACAAAATATTTTGGAGGCGCTTTAGATGATCTGATACAGGCAAGAAATTCTGTAAATATTCCAATTTTACGAAAAGAATTTATCATTGATACATATCAAATTTTTGAAGCAAAAGCTTTTGGAGCAGATTCTATTTTATTGATCGCTGCAATTTTAACCGAAAATGAAATTATTGCATTTTCAAAACAAGCTAAAGAACTTGGAATGGATGTTTTGTTAGAGATTCATAACGAAGAGGAACTTAACAAATCGGATCTTACTTATATCGATTTAGTTGGTGTAAACAATAGAGATCTAAAAACCTTTGATGTCTCACTTGAATCGAGTAAAAAATTATCAAAGTTAATTCCGGATGATAAAGTTAAAATTTCAGAAAGTGGAATTAGCTCTATTGAGGCAATAATTGAATTAAAAAAATACGGATTTCAAGGATTTCTAATTGGTGAAAATTTTATGAAAACCGAAAATCCCGGGAAATCTGCAAATGATTTTTTGAATAAATTATCAGAATAAATGAATGTTCAGAATGAAGATAGGATAGATAGGTTGAAGGTCAAAATTTGCGGAATGAAATATCCCGGGAATATTGAATCTGTTGCAGCTTTACAACCAGATTATCTTGGATTTATATTTTATGAAAGATCAAAAAGAAATTTTACGGGAACAATTCCTCAGATTTCAGAAAAGATCAGGAAAACAGGAGTTTTTGTCAATTCAACACTGGATTTTGTTCTTGAAAAAGTAAGAAAATACAACTTGGGTGCAATTCAGCTGCATGGTGAGGAAAGTGTAAATTTTTGTTCAAAGTTAAGGTCTAAAATAGATAAAGAAATTCAGATTTTTAAAGTTTTTTCTGTTGGTGAAGATTTTGATTTTTCTGTATTGAAAGACTATGAGGGGGTATGTGATTATTTTTTATTTGATACAAAAGGAAAGGAAAAAGGAGGAAACGGAATTGCATTTAACTGGGAATTGTTAAAAGATTATCCAAGCCAAAAACCTTACTTTTTAAGTGGAGGTATTGGTCTTGAAGAAGTAGAAGATATTAAAGATTTTTTTATATCAGAAGCTTCAAAATATTGTTTTGCTTTAGATATCAATAGTAAATTTGAAGATAAACCGGGATTGAAAAATGTAGAAAATTTAAAAAAATTCATTCAAAATTTTAAATTTAAGATTTGATATTAATGAGTAAGGAGATTATGCTTATTTTCTTTGCTCCCTTAGCGGTTAAAACCTAAAAAAATAAATATGAAAAATTCATATCAAGCAGATAAAGACGGATATTACGGAGAATTTGGTGGAGCTTTTGTCCCTGAAATGTTATATCCGAATGTGGAAAAATTACGGCAAGAATATATTAAAATAATGCAGGAAGTTTCTTTTCAAAAAGAATTTCAGCAATTGTTAAAAGATTATGTTGGCAGGCCTTCGCCATTGTATTTTGCAAAGCGATTATCGGAAAAGTACAATACAAAAATTTATCTAAAACGAGAGGATCTTAACCATACCGGAGCACATAAGATCAACAATACCATCGGTCAGATTTTATTGGCAAAGCGATTGGGTAAAAAGCGTATTATTGCCGAAACCGGTGCAGGGCAACACGGGGTTGCTACAGCTACTGTTTGCGCATTGATGGGAATGCAATGTGTTGTATTTATGGGGGAAATCGATATTGCCCGCCAGGCGCCAAATGTTGCCAGAATGAAAATGTTGGGTGCAGAGGTAATTCCGGCAATTTCAGGGAGTAAAACTTTAAAAGATGCTACAAATGAAGCGATTAGAGACTGGATCAATAATCCTGAAGATACTTTTTATATAATCGGATCAGTAGTTGGCCCCCATCCATATCCGGATATGGTAGCAAGATTCCAATCGGTGATATCTGAAGAAATTAAAAGACAGTTAATTGAAAAAGAAAATACCGAAGATCCCGATTATATCATTGCCTGCGTAGGAGGAGGTAGTAATGCTGCAGGAGCATTTTTTCATTATTTAGATGATGAAAATGTAAAATTAATTGCCGTCGAAGCTGCCGGAAAAGGAATTAATTCAGGAGAATCTGCTGCTACCAGTATTTTAGGAGAGGAAGGTGTAATTCACGGTAGTAAAACCTTACTGATGCAAAGTGAAGACGGACAAATTACAGAACCTTATTCCATCTCTGCTGGCCTGGACTATCCTGGAGTTGGTCCGCAACATGCTCATCTGTTTAAATCTGGAAGAGCCAAATTTTTAAATGCCACTGACGATGAAGCTATGCAGGCCGGGTTAGAACTTTGTAAACTGGAAGGGATAATTCCTGCAATAGAATCGGCACACGCTTTGGCTGCCTTAGATAAATTAAAATTTGATAAAGATGATATTGTCGTGATAAATTTATCGGGTAGAGGGGATAAAGATTTGAATACTTATATTCATTATTTTGACTTAGGATAAACTTATATTGAATGAATTTCAGCAAAAAAATATAGTATTCATGAACCGGTATATTAAGTTTATATCCTTAATTGGAATTTGGATCTTACTTATAGGTTGTAGCAACAAAGAAAACGAATTTCTTTATCTGGATAATTAAAAAAATATTCCATAAATGAAAAAGGTAATCCTATAAAAAATTATAAAAATGAAAAATTGTATTGTATCAATTTTAATAGTAGTTAGTTCTATCAGTAATTCAATGATTAATGCACAAACTTCTAAAGAAACACAAAAAGAAGAGTTTGTAATAGCTTCCTGGATTAGCCCGAAGGAGGGAGAATTTAAACAAGAGGAGTGGAAAGAAAAGGTCAGTTATTATGATTCGTTGGGAATCAGTGAAATTCTGATTGAAGTAAAGCATTTAAACAATGATAACTTAAAGGATATTGTTGCAATTGCTAAGGATAAAAATATGAAAGTTCATGCCTGGATGTGGACTTTTAACCGTCCGGGAGACACTATAGCAAACAAACATCCGGAATGGTATTCTGTTAACAGGAATAAAAAAAATTCTTTAGAATACAGGCCTTATGTTGATCATTATCAGTGGCTGAGTCCGTTTCATCCAGGAGCTCGTGATCATATCAAGAACAATGTTAGAAATTTGATGGAAGTTGAAGGCCTGGCTTCTGTTCATTTGGATTTTGTTAGATATTGTGACGTTATTCTTCCGCTTGGTATACAACCAAAATATAACTTAGTTCAGGATCATGAAATGGCTGAATATGATTTTGGTTATCACCCGTTGGCAATAAAGAAATTCAAAGAATTGTTTGGGAAAGATCCGCTTGAAATGGAACATCCTGAAATTAGTGATGAGTGGAGACAATTCAGATATAATGCTATTTCAAGTTTGGTTAATGAAGTAGTTGAAATGGCCCATAAAGAAGATGTAAAAATTACAGCCGCAGTTTTTCCTTTTCCTGAATTAGCAAAACATTTGGTTAGACAGCCCTGGGATGATTTCAATTTGGATGCTGCATATCCGATGATCTACAATAACTTTTATAATCAAGGAGTAAATTGGGTTGGATTTGCAACTAAGCAAGGAGTGAATGTTGGAAAATTTCCGATTTATTCAGGTTTGTTTACACCGGCATTTAATGAAAATCCGGATGATTTAGAAAAAGCAATTTTAATTGCTAAAGAAAATGGTGCAAAAGGAATTTCATTATTTACAGCCGATCTTTTGACGGAAGAGCAAAAAGCTGTGATGGTTAAATTAAAAATTAACAAGTATTGAGATTTAAGTATTTGGAAGTAAAAAATTTATCACTACTCAATACTCAATACTCATTACTCAATACTAAAAAACATGAATAGAATCAATCAAAAATTACAAAAGGAAGGAAAATTACTTTCCATATATTTCACAGCCGGTTATCCAAAACTGAACGATACTGTTTCGATCATTGAAAACTTAGAAAGTTCGGGTGTAGATATGATTGAAATTGGTTTGCCTTTTTCCGATCCTTTAGCCGATGGGCCTACGATTCAGGATAGTAGTATCCAGGCATTGCAAAACGGAATGACAACAGAAATTCTTTTTTCTCAATTAGAAAATATCAGGGAAACTGTAAAAATACCTCTTTTGATCATGGGGTATTTTAATCCTGTTATGCAATATGGAGTGGAAGATTTTTGCAAAAAATGTGCTGAAATTGGAATTGACGGTTTGATAATCCCTGATTTACCTGTGGATGTTTATCACGATAAATACCGGGAAATATTTGAAAAATTCAATCTGGTAAACGTATTTTTAATTACTCCTCAAACGAGTGAAGATCGCATCCGATTTATTGATTCTATTTCAAACGGATTTATCTATATGGTTAGTTCGGCCAGTACAACAGGTGCGCAAAGTTCATTCGGTGAAAGCCAGGAAAAATATTTCGGGAAAATTTCAGAAATGAATTTAAATTCCCCTCAGATAGTTGGTTTCGGAATTTCAAACAAGGCAACCTTTCAACAAGCAACCCAAAAAGCAAAAGGAGCAATTATCGGGTCGGCTTTTGTAAAGTTCCTCAAAGAAAATCCTATTGATAAAATCCCTAAGTTTATTCAAAAAATATTAGGTTAAAATATGAATCAATGGAAAATGATAGAATGTCATTATGAGTAAATATTTTGGATAAGAACCAGATTATTGTATCATTACATCATTAGCTCATTAAACCATTGATTTCTCTGCCAAATTGACAATTTATTATCTTGGCATAGTATTTACTATATTCTCTAAAAGTATCAATACAATATGAAGTTACAAGTAATCAATTCATTCTCTGAATTTGAAAAATATATTGAAGAGCAGGGGAATACATTTCTTTTGCTGTATAAAAAAGGCAGTGAGCAATCTGATTGTGCTTTTGATAATTTGAAAAGTTCTGATTTTGAAGGAGATGTTTTGGTTGCTGATGTCTCTGAAGTGAGAGATATCCATCCAAAGTTTGAAATTAAATCTGCACCGAGTTTTTTAGAGTTTTCTGATAAAAAATTGGTCAATGTTTATAAAGGTTGTCATGAAAAAGACTTCTTTGAGAACTTATTGTCAGGATTGATCTATAAAGTGCATAATGATTCAGACAAAAAGCCTCAAAAAAGAGTTACGGTATATTCTACACCTACCTGTAGTTGGTGTACAACCTTAAAGAATTATTTAGATTCTAAAGGGATACTATATACCGATATTGATGTTTCCAAAGATCAAAAAGTTGCAGAAGAATTGACGAGAAGAAGCGGGCAAAAAGGTGTGCCTCAAACTGATATCAACGGACAAATAATTGTTGGATTCGATCAAAAAAGAATTGATACCTTATTAGGCCTGTAAAATAAAAAAACTAATTATTTTTGTAAAAAATTTAAAAAAATGAAAGAATTTGTACCGGTAAATCAAAACGTATTATTAGATATTACTGAAGATAAAACAGAACAAAAAACAGCGTCCGGATTAATTATTCCTGATACTGCAAAAACAAAGAAGAATATTGCAAAAGTGATAGCAATTGCCAAAATTGAAAATGCAGAAGTTCAGGCAGGAGATACGGTTTTATACAAAGAGTTTTCTGGAAATGAAGTAAATTTCGAAGGAAAAAAATATTTATTGATTCCTTACGCCGACATATTGGCTAAAATTGTAGAGACAGAAGAGATCTAATTTTTCTCTTATGAAAACTCATAAAAAGCTTTCTCAGAGTCAAAATCGAGAGAGCTTTTTGTTTTTAAATTGTTTTTGAAAATGTGATAATTATCACTAATTAAAGTGTAAATTTGTGTAATTTCGCAAAATAATTTAAAATCATTCTAAATAACTTGAAAACAACTATTGCAAATTTGAAGGTAGGAGAAAAAGGTGTGATAGAGGATATTGCTTTAGAAAATATTCCTTTAACACTTTTGGAGATGGGTTGTTTGCCCGGGATAGATGTGGAGCTTTTGCAGATTGCTCCCTTGAATGATCCTTATTATATCCGTGTAAACGGCAGCTATCTTGCTATTAGAAAGGAAACTGCACAACAAATTACCATTAGCAAATTATAGTTTTATATGGGTATAAAAAAATCCATAAAAGTTGCATTGGTAGGTAATCCTAATACAGGGAAAACTTCACTTTTTAATCAATTAACCGGATTAAATCAAAAGGTTGGAAATTATCCCGGAATTACTGTTGAGAAAAAGACAGGGGTGTTAAAGCTGAATGAGCAGATTACAGCCGAAATAGTTGACCTTCCAGGAACATACAGTATTAATCCAACTACTTTAGACGAAGATATTGTCTTAAAAACCCTTGTTAATGAGAACCATGAGGATTTTCCAGATGTTATAGTTGTTGTTGCTGATGTTGAAAATATTAAGCGGAATTTACTTATTTTTTCTCAGATAAAAGACCTGAACATTCCTACCATTTTAGTGTTGAATATGTCGGATCAGATGCGTAAAAAAGGGATTACGATCGATATTGAAGCTTTAAAAACTGAGTTAAAAACAGAGATCATCCTTATAAGTGCAAGGAAAGGACTGGGAATTGATAAAGTAAAAAAAGCAATTTTAAATTATAAGGATTTAAGTGTTTCTTCACTGGCCAATATCAAAGACAAAATTGATACTGCTTTTTTTAAGGAATTGAAAGAATCTTTTCCAGGCAATCCATTATATAAATCATGGTTGCTAATAACCCAGGCTGAAAATTTACAATTCATTTCAGGTAAAGAAAGAAAACTGGTTAATAGTTTTAGAAAGGATATAGAGAAAATAAACAGGTACCAGCATAAAGAAACGATTCTTCGGTACAAGACGATTAATGAGATCCTTAAAAAAACGTATAAATTAGACCGAACTCAGGGCACTGACCTGAGAAGTAAATTAGATAAGATTCTCACTCATAAAATATGGGGTTATGTAATTTTTGCTCTGATCTTATTTGTTATTTTTCAATCGGTTTTTGATTGGGCAAGTGTCCCGATGGATTTTATTGACGAATCTTTTGCCTCATTAAGTTCGTGGACAAAAACGGTAATGCCTCCGGGCATGTTTACCGATTTGCTGAGTGAAGGGATCATTCCCGGAATTGGCGGAATCGTAATTTTTATTCCGCAGATAGCCATATTATTCTTATTTGTAGCTATACTTGAAGAAACAGGATATATGAGCCGTGTAGTTTTTTTGATGGATAAGATCATGCGTAGATATGGGATGAGCGGTAAAAGTGTTGTGCCGTTAATTTCTGGAACTGCATGTGCAATTCCGGCAATTATGGCTGCCAGAAATATCAGTGGATGGAAAGAAAGATTGATCACAATTTTAGTAACACCGTTTACTACCTGTTCGGCCAGGTTACCGGTTTACGCCATCATTATTGCCTTGATCATTCCGCAACAACGGGTTTTAGGGATTTTCAGTTTGCAGGGCTTAACACTGCTAAGCCTTTACACTTTGGGTTTTGTTTCGGCGTTAGTAGCCGGTTATGTATTGCATAAAGTTCTTAAAGTAAAGAGCAGAAGTCTATTTGTGATCGAAATGCCCGATTATAAATTACCTTCAATAAAAAATACAGCAATTACAGTGCTCGAAAAAACAAAGGCTTTTGTTTTTGGTGCAGGTAAGATAATTTTGGCAATATCTATCATTTTGTGGTTTTTGGCTTCAAATGGCTCAAGTGATTTTAATAATGCAGAAGAGATCGTAAAGAAAGAGACAAAGAATTCTGATCTAAGCCGGGAAGAGTTCAACCAACAACTGGCAACTTATAAATTAGAAAATTCTTATATAGGTATGATGGGAAAAGCCATTGAGCCTGTAATCAAACCTTTGGGTTATGACTGGAAAATAGGTATAGCACTGGTATCCTCATTTGCTGCACGTGAAGTTTTTGTAGGAACTTTGGCAACTATTTACAGTGTAGGAGATGATGATGAAAATAATACAACGATCAAACAAAGAATGGCTGCCGAGATCAATCCGAAAACAGGTGGTAAATTGTTTAATTTCCCTGTGGGGATGTCCTTACTGGTCTTTTACGCTTTCGCCATGCAGTGTATGAGTACACTTGCTATTGTCAAAAAGGAAACCAATAGCTGGAAATGGCCATTGTTTCAATTAATAAGTATGGGAATCTTAGCTTATATAGCCGCTTTTGCTACCTATTCCTATTTATCTTAAATAACATGCAAGAGATCTTAGCATATATTACTTTAATTGCTGCCTTAGTTTTTTTGGTAAAGAAGTTCTTTTTTAAATCAAAAAAGGATAATAATTGTGATAAGGATTGTGGTTGCTAAGAAAAATGGCCGCTAACTTTTTTAAATATTAATTAGCGACCGATTGTTGAGTTTTTTATGGTTGTGATGTTTTAACCAAAATAATTTTTTCTTGTTGTTTTTCTATAGCTTGTTTGAATAACTCTTTAAGATCCTGATAATAATTTGGACCTAATTTAGCAACATTTATTTTAGTTTGCATTAAAACATTTATCTTTTTGTTAGTAACCGTAGTTTTTATTACAAAACTTCCCAGGTTTTCAGGCATGCTAACTGCCAGGTCTTCAGGTTTTGATTCTACTGTATAACCTTCCGGTATTTGTATAGCAACTGTAAAATCTTTTTTCCAGGCAGAACCAAAATCAACCGGGTATAGTCTTTCTTCTTGTTTAAAAGAATTTTCTTTTGTTGTAAGGAATAGTAGTGGTGATAAGTAAATTTTATTACCAATAATATCGGCATTATTTTCTTTTGAAAAGAAAAGAAACTCAACAATAGGTTTTGCAACTTCTGTTTTATTATTGATTCTAAATTTTTCTATTTCGATACCACTATTTTTTTCCTCTAATTTGCTGATTAACTCATCTTCTGATAATACATTATAAGTATCTCTGTATTCTAGAGCTCTCAAATTTGAATAGCTTGTATTCATCAAGCCTTCGATTGTACCTTCTTCATCGAGTTTTACAGATAGTTTTACATTCTTTGCACTATATGATTTTGGATAAAGATCAACTGTGGTTGAAGAACCATGTTCTCTTATTAGTCTCCCTTTCCAATTTAGTGCTCTAAGAGGTAGATTATTTGCTGAACTGTACTTTTCTGTAGCATCTAATAATATCACACCATTGTTGTTCTCAATACCCGCTATAACATAATTAAAACCGTCGCTTGTTGGAAATAACGGAATACCATGATTTCTGGTACTCACTAATACGGGGTTTGCTGTAATACCTGCTTCTTTTAACATTGCAACTAAGGTTAAATTGATCTCGGCAACATTTCCAACTCCTTCTTTATAGGCTTTTTTTATACCATCCTTTGAGGTATATTTACGATTAACCTCATTCCACTTTATTTTTGATTTTACAAAATTGTAAATAGCAGTAATTTTTTCATTTTGAGAAGTCAATCCATTGATGATATTCTCAAGATCTTCTTTAAAATGACTCTTTTTATCTAATTGCACCCCAAAATAAGTACTTTCATATATTTTTTTTGTAACATCTTCCCAGGTTGTATTGAAATACTCTGGAATTCCTGTTCTTGGTATATAAGCAGAAATTTCAAAATCAACCATTGCACGATAATTATTAATATTGTCTATATAAGGTTCTTCTTTTAGAGCCGGTATATTTTTCTCATTTATAGTATAAATATTTTCCATCA
The DNA here is from genome assembly GCA_039715085.1 of Bacteroidota bacterium. Classification (GTDB taxonomy): domain Bacteria; phylum Bacteroidota; class Bacteroidia; order Flavobacteriales; family Flavobacteriaceae; genus Namhaeicola. The sequence goes on from JBDLIB010000022.1 coordinate 24,019, forward strand.
ACTTCATATTACCGTTATGAGATACTGTTTTAGCACTTATTCCACCTTTACCACTTTTTTCGGGTGTCCTATAATTAAAATTATAAGTTTTAGAAATCATCGAAGTATTTACTTTTACGGGGAAATAAATACTTGGAAGATATTTAAATGTAAAACGTTCAGGAATTTGTAATTTAACTTTCAGCTCCTTAATCGGAATTTTATATTGACAAATAACATCGTCTATATTCCAAAAATAGGGTGATGAAATTGTGTATTTCCATTCCACTACACTCCCGTTTTTTAGATTTGGCATAGTAAAATTTTTACTATTCCAGTTTTTAGAGGTCTCTTCTCTAAAAACATCCTTCCTTTCCAATTTGGTTTTTACAATTTTATTTCCATTCAGATTATGAGTATAGGCTTTTATATTAACTACTTCATCTTTTCCTCCACTTGTGTATAGCCTGATCTTATTGGAGGCAAATCCAAAACCATCTTTATTATACAATTTGACTCTGGTATGTACTTCAGTTCTTAATATCCATCCTTCTGTACCATCATAATCAAAGTAGGTTCTTTGTTTTTTATACAAAATTACTGCATTGGCTGAAGTATCCTGAGGGTAGAATTTTTCTTCTAATTCTTTTTTGGACACTTTTCCAAATTTTACTTCTTGTGCATCAACATTCGGAAGAGTAAATAGGAGAGTGAATAATAATAGAGCTATTTTGATTTTCATTTGTTTTTAATTTTGATTTATGTGATTATGAATTTTTATTTCTTACCAATACAATCTTAGAATTATCTAATTGGTTAATTTTTTTTCTGAACTTTCTGTAATCATCGTAATCGTTTGCAGTATAATTACCATGTTTTATCAATAATTTTCTTGAATATTTTAGCTGTTGTTCACTTATTTTTTCAATACTTATCTTATAAGTTCCAAATTTAGTTTCAACTGTTTTTTCGTTTGCCATTGCTTCAATTTGGAATTTTTCGGGTAAATTGATTATTACTTCATCTTTATCCAGGTAACCGTATTTAATTTCTAATGGTAGTTTTCGGTTTCTAATTCTTTTCGGAACATTATCATTTACATTGAAAGCATTGATTCTAACCAGCATCCTGTCTCCGCTAAAAACTCCATAATTTCCGGCATTAAATGAGATGTCTTCTGTAAAAACAGCAGTTTTATCATCGCTTTTTACAGTGATTCCTTCAATATTCAGATTATTGATATTCTTGAAAAATTCTTTGTAATATGTTTCTTTATCTTTTGGATCCATATCTGCTATCGAATAATTATCATCATACTGCACTCCGTAACTTTCTATCTTAGCTTTTGCAGAAATATTTCCATTAATATCGATTGAATATTCCCCGGTTATCAGTTGCTTATTTTCGGTATCTGAGTATGATTTGGTATGCAATATCTTTCCGCCTTCAGGTGTAACTACCAATACATCACGGTCATCAGTAAAATTACCTAAATACCCAAAAGGAACTTTTTGATTGGTACATTCAAGCCAAACTGTATCTTTTTGAGAAGGCACCATCAGTATGGCATGATTGCCCTGAATTGAAGCCAGATCATTGTTGATGTTTCTCTTGGTATCTGCATAAATAATTGTGTAATATGAATGTACATCAGCAGCTTTGAGTAATGACTGTGTATAATTCGTTAACGCTTTACAATCACCATAACCTAATCTGTCCACATCATCAGCAAGCATGGGTTTCCATCCCCCGATACCAATCTGTATGCTGATATATCTCGTTTTCTTTTGCATATAATCATAAACCAAACGGGCTCTTTCAATCGGGTCATCAATGCCATTTATAAGATTTTTGATTTCTACCTTGGTCGCTTCCGGTAACTCATCCCTCCCCTTTAAAAGGTTTTGATACATCCAATTTCCAAATTCTGTCCAGTTCTCGGCTTTACCGTCTACTCCGGCCAGATGAAACTTATTTGCAGCAAATTGCACATAAGGTTCAAAATCAAGATAAAAAGGGCTTCGGTTTTCGTATTTTATTGCCTTAGCATTTTTGAGTGTATATGATAAAGTGTTTTCTGAAGAATTATTTTCGATGCAATAATCGTCAAAATTATATTCTCTAAAATTGATTGCTATATCATCAGGATATGTTAAAGTATATTTGCTTTTTTGAGTACTTTCATTAAATCCGTTTATTGGAATCCATTTGGGTATGAATGCTGTGTTTGGCGTATTGATTTCATATTCATACTTGATAGTATATGGATATGATTGAGGAACATGTCGGTAATATAAAACCCGGTTATCTTCGTATAATGAAAATCCGTTTGCTGCAGATATATCTTTAAATTCTTTGTTCTTCACTTTTTTGATTTCAACTCCTAAAGAATTATATATTAAGGCACTATAGTTCTTGATCTTACTGTGATCATCATAATACATAGTAATATATCCATCGGAGTCTCCTTTTTTGTTGAAAACAGTAACAATCATGGTTTTATGGATGGTCATTTTTGAAGAAGAGCTGATATCTATCTTAGTGTCTTCCAGCCGAATAATAGCATTTGCATTTTCTTTTAAACTATCGGGTATTGATAATACGCTAAGCTCTAGATCTTGAGAGAAAACAGAAAAGAAACTAAGCAGAATTGAGCTTAGAGAGAGGATTATTTTTTTCATGCAATTTTGATTATGTTTTGAATGTTCTGAAAATGAATTTATTGTTTATTTTTTGTGTCGATCATAATGGTTACCGGGCCGTCATTTCTTAGGTCGATCTTCATATCTGCACCAAAAATTCCAGTTCCTATTTTTTTACCCAGATCTTTTTCAAACTGGCTGACAAATTGTTCGTATAACGGAATGGCAATATCAGGTTTTGCTGCTTTTATATAAGAAGGACGGTTCCCTTTCTTAGTGCTTGCCATTAAGGTAAACTGACTAATTACTATAGCTTCGCCTTTGCTGTCGAGCAAAGATTTGTTCATCACTCCATTTTCGTCGTCAAAAATCCGAAGATTTGCTATTTTTTTGGAAAGCCATAGAATATCCTCATAAGAATCCTCATTTTCAATGCCTAATAGAATTAATAAACCTTGATTAATTTTACTTTTAATTTGATCTTTAATAGTAACAGAAGCTTTGGAAACCCTTTGAATAACCGCCTTCATTTTGAAATGAATTTTTATTTTTTTATAATTAATTTAAAGGTGGTTGAAGATTATATCAAATAAATGAAAATTTTATTGAATAAAAAATAAATTTTAACATAAATTTAGGATTAATAGTAAAGACAATTTGATTTGAAGATTGACTAATTTGAAGATGAGAAGAGTGATAGGGTGATTGAGAGATTAAAAAAGACTGACTCGTCCTAATTTTTATTT
>JBDLIB010000023.1:0-26620 GCA_039715085.1 Bacteroidota bacterium
CCAACCTGATCAAAATATTGATAAGTTCCTCCCCTGTCCGGGTAACCGATACCGACTCTGCGTGAACTTGTAATTAATAACACGCGATTGCCTTCGGCATTTTCAACTGTAACACCAGGTAAAATATTGGCAACTCCAGGTCCGTTACTCGCCAGGCATACACCCAATTTTCCGGTTACACGAGCATAAGCACCTGCCATATGAGCTGCACTCGTTTCATGACGTGGCGTAATTAATCTGATACCTTCTTTTTTTAATCCGGTGATCAAACCATGATATGTTCCGTCTATGATACCAAAAACAACTTCAACTTTTTCGTTCTTTAAGAATTTAGCAATGTATTCCCCACTTGTAATTTTCATTTCTTTTTATTTTAATTTATTCATCAAAACACCTCCCCAAGAAGTCAGTTTTATTTATAATCTGAGTAATTTTCAGTTTGACTTGTTAAAATAACAACTGTTTGCCTGTGCCAAAGCAGTAACTTCCAACTCATTTATACAAACATGATCCGGCATAGTTGTAACAAAATATATTGTCCTGGCTATATCTTTTGCTGTTAAAGATTCATAGTCTTTATAAGTTTTATCAGCTTTATCTTTATCTCCTTTGAATCTCACCAATGAAAACTCCGTTTCAACAGCTCCCGGATTGATCTGGGTAACTTTTATTTTGTGTTCTAACAAGTCAATTCTCATAGTTTGACTAAGTGCATCAACTGCAAATTTTGTTGCGCAATACACATTCCCGGCCTGATAAACCACTTTTGATGCAGTAGAACCAATGTTAATGATATGACCTTTTTTATTTTTGATCAGAAATGGAATTAATTCATGACTTATATAGAGTAATCCTTTAATATTGGTATCGATCATCGATTCCCAGTCTTCAACAATTCCATCCTGGATTTTATCCAACCCAACCGCTAAACCTGCGTTATTTAACAGAACATCAATATCCCTCCATCTATCAGGTATAGAGGTAATTGCGTTTTTAACTGCAAGTCTGTCTCTAATATCAAAATTTAGTATTAGAACTTCAACATTATATGTAGATGTGAGTTCATTCGCTACTGCTTCTAATTTTTCTTTTCTCCTGCCGGTAATGATCAGATTATAATTATTACTTGCAAAAATTTCGGCAGTAGATTTACCAATTCCTGAGGTTGCTCCTGTTATAAAAATTATTTTTCGCATTGGATCTTTGTTTTGTTGATACAAATAAAAAGCTATCTGAAATCAAACAAAAATGAATGTGGTGAAGTGGTTAAAAATGTGGTGAAATTGAGGATTTTGGGATGAAATAATAATTTTTGGGATGAAAAAATATTAAATTCAAGATTTAATATTTGATATTTAAATTTAATCCAGAGCCTTTAACTTTAAATCTTGAATACTGTTAAAATACGTTTTTGATACAGGAATTTTTTCATCAAATGATTTGAGTTGTAAAGTTGCATTTTGTGATTTTCCTTTTAAGGATTCTATTCTTGCCGGGTTGACCAAATAAGATCGATGCGACTTAATTAAAAAAGGTGCTTGCTTCTGAATTTTAGATAGGGTATTGCGTAACATTATTTTCTTTACCAGATCATCATCCAGATAATAAATAAAAACATAATTATTTTCTGACCTGGAAAATAAGATATCCTTTTGTTTTAAGGTAAATCTTTCACTTTTATTGGTTCCCTCAAAGTTAACTTCCTTAACTCCTTCTTTGTAAAACTCTCCTTTTAAATTCCTGTAAATAACCATTAAGGGCACAAATATCAAAAAGAATGGCAGTGTATAATTTAAAACAAAAACCGGAAATCCTGTCCATGGCCTTTGAAATGTTTTTACAAATAAAAAGTGGTAAAAATAGATAATTACACTACCAATTATAAAGTAAAGTAACTTAACGAAAATCTCATTTTTAATATACCATCTTCTCTCCTGCTTATGATAAATTCTATCTTCAATAAAAATAATGATCAAATGCGCTAAAAATAAACTTATTCCATAACCAAAATACAAATACCATTTATTTTTCGGTATGTAAATAAACATATCAAAAGGCTTTAAAAACATCAAGATAAACACCAAAATGATCATCAAGATCAAAGAAATCTTAATCTTTTCGTATTTATTTGAAGTGAATTTAAATTGTCTGTTTAGCATAAAACTGCCGTTAAATCAAATATTTAGTTGAGACAAATGTAAGATTTTTGAAAATCTATTAAAAAAAATTATTTGCCGATTTTATCAAACTTTCGACTGTTGGTAATTTTGCAGGAACTACATTTTTAAAATACTTACCGGCCTCTTTTGCTGTAGATGCCCCAAGACAAAATGCAATTTTACTATCAGCTTTATTTTTAGTTAAATAACTTGCAATTCCGGCGGGGCTATAAAAAAGTATTCCTTTAAATTTATCATCGACCTTAACAGAAGATTGTAGTGTACGATAAGATTCTATTTTGTTCACTTCAATATTTTTTAGATCTAAATCATCTTCCTCAGCACAGAATAGATTTATCTCTTTATTTTCAAAATTTCCCTCTAAATACTCGATTAATTTTTCCATCGAATTTTCATAATGGGCTACTTTACCAATATTTTTTTCAATAAGACGCTTGGTTCTCCTACCAATACAATAAATATTAGTGAAATCCAGTTCGGCAGATGAAAAATTATTCAATACAGATTCTACGGCATTTTGATTGGTGAAAACTACATTTTTTAAAGGATCTTTAATAATGACAGGTTTTAATCGGTTGAATCGGATTTTGATAAAATCACTCATTTCAACTCCAATATTAGAATTGAATTCATTCTTTTGTGTAAGTGACAATGCTTTTGTAGAATAAACCAAAATTTCTTTATCAATATTAATTACTTTTCGCATCAATTTTTTACCTCCTCTTTCCAGTAAAAACTTAGCAGCAAACTCTCCCAGGTCTGTTGTATGATTTACAGGCACTTCTTTTGAGAACTCCGTTTTATCTATCCCGTCAACACTAAAAATTGCTCCTTTAAATTTTAATTCATCCTTCTTATTAATTGTTGCAAGAGCTCCAACAGGTGAAGAAAAATCTGTGTCAAGAGTTCTGAGAAAGTTACGTTCAATTCCGGTACAGATCTCCGTTTCTTTATCATTCAATTCTTTACAAATGGCAAGAATATCATTATCATTTTCCCTTGCTGTTATTACAACAGTTCCCTGAGCAGGTGCAGGAAGTATCCATTCTAATTTCAAATGGTTCTTTGGTAAAAGTCCTAATCTTTTCAAATCAGATTTTGCAAAAATAATTCCATTCCAATCATTCTCTTCCAACTTTTGCAGTTGTTCTTCAATACTCCCGCTTATCCCCACAACCTTATGATTTGGATAACGATATAACCATTGTGACTTACACCTCAGGCTTTCAGTTGCAATGGTAGCCTCTTTTTGAGTAAAGAAATCTTCATTGTCTTTTAAAACCAATACATCGTTGTAATCACCACGACTTAAAACTGCAGCCTGGACAATTCCTTCAGGAAGATTTGCAGGAACATCTTTTAAATCATGAACAGCAATATCAATTTCTTCGTTTAAAAGTGCTGAATCAATATTTTGAGTAAAAATATCTGTTTCTGTTAACTCGTACCTGGGAGTTCCTAAATTCAAATCACCCAAGGTTTCCATTTTCACTATTTCGGTTTCATGTTCAAAGTGATTGAGTTGTTGAGCAACTGTATTTGCCTGCCAAAGAGAAAGTTTATTCGAACGTGTTCCTATTTTGATAATTCTGTTCATAATTTAGATCTTTAAGGAAATTAAGATAGGTTAGTTTAATTCCGGTTGCAAAGTTACTGTGAATTTTTATAGATATAATGTTTTCTGAAAAGAAGTATAAAAAAACCAGAGTCAAAATTTAATTTAAGACTCTGGTTGTTAATAATCAGAAATTTAAAAAATTATTTCTCAAAAGTTTTATTAAAGAAATTAGGCTTAAATGTAATCATCATCCATAACCAGTTATTGGTTTCACTTTCACTACCACCTTTTAATATTTCCATAGTATCTGTTGCTAACATATGTGAATATCCAACATTAAACATTACACTTTTGCATAATTTATAACCTAAATTCAGATCGATTTCAGTACCCAAATATGAATCAGCTTCTTTAAAATCTGACTCTAGAACATTTCCTTCTGCAGAGAAAAAGTGTGGAATTAATACAGCTGAAAATTTATCTTTTTTATAAATTAATGGTGTGCTGATATCAACCAATCCAACACTATTCATATGGCTACCTACATAAAAATAGTCCATCCATCCGTTAAATTTATGGTTGGTCCCATAAAATGGTTTAAAAGCCTTGTCCTTAGAACTTGAGCTACTCATATCGTTACCGGATAGATATTCAATACCGGCACCGGCTGTAAAATGATCCGTAAATTTAAACTTAGCGTTTGCCGTAAAATAATAAGCAGACAGATCTACTTTATCTACACCTCCCGGAGTATCTCCGGTTTGGAAATAAGAAGCAGCATCTGCATTGAATCTATCTTTTTTATATGTAAATCTCCCACCGATAGTTTGGCTGTAAGCAATCTTTCTATCTTCATTCAAATAAGAATGATATTGTATACCATTATCCAATGCCAAAAGACTTAAGCCCATTGCATCGTTAAAATTGGTATGATACCATAAGTATTGAAGATTCTTATATTGATTAATCGTATAATCTGTTTCAAATAAAGTTTCATTTTCGGCATTTAAAGCAAGTCCTACATGTAATTTTCCTTTTTCACCTGTTTTGAATTTTAAAAGCAAGGCATCATGGCTTCTAGCTTGCTGTGCCCACCCTACTGAACCAAATATTCTTTGGTCATCATAGGCAATTTCTTGTCGCCCTAATTTTACTGAGAATTTTTCATTAAAAAAGTATTCTCCCCATGCCTGATGAAATGTGATACCATTTTTATCACTTTTAGATAAAGTACTAACATCACCCCAAACTCTTACATTTTGGATCGCTAAAAATACTTTGAATTTTTCATTGGAATAATCTGCATTTAACCTTGTTCTTTGCGAAATAAAGTTAGCTGCATCTGCATCGGAAGAAGCTAATTTTTTGTATCCGTGTCGATATTCATATCTTGGTCTTAATTCACCCGATAAACCAAATTGTTGTGCAAATAATGATGTTGTCATCATGACAACTATCATTGTTGAAAAAACTTTATTTTTCATTGTTTTTAATTTCAAATTGAATTAATTAAGTATTATGATTATTTAGTTTTTTTAAGACCGGATTTTTAAAATCTACCTTTAATATCTCCTCCATATTTTATTTCACTTAATTTTGCATCCGGATCATTAAGCCAGTTAGGGAGTTCTTCTTTTTCGGCTAAAAATTGTCTCGCTTCTTCGAGTTCATCACCACTATATGAAAATGCCATTTCTGCAGAACTCACATATTTTACAGCTTGTAGCTCCTGAAGTTTTGCGACTTCTTCTTCCGTATCTTTTCCCTCAATAACAACTATAATTCTTCCTTTTTCATCGTGCAGTTGGTATTCCCACAGATCACTTTTTTGAATAACTTCAATCACTTCATCTAGATGTGAAGGATTTACCTGTACTACAATACTTGATAGATTCATGTTTTTTGTTTTTAAATGATATCATACTATTTTTTCATTCACTCATTATAGCATTCTATCATTACATCATTAGCTATTCTACACCTTCATCAATATTTTTATCTAAATTTGATTTACTCTTATCGGATGAATTTCTAAACTCCGGTTTGAATGTATTTCTCAAAAAGATCGTTGCATTGGTTTGAGGCACATGACACTGGTTACAGAAAAATCTTGAATTTTCTAATTTATCACTAAGTACAGATTGAACCACTTCATTTTCTTTAGCATCTACAAGCCATTGATCACCTTGCTTGGTGATTTTGGGCCTGTAATCTATAAAATGCGACTTGGGTATAGGCGTTGCATTTTCAGTTTTTGCTTTATCGGGCATATGACAGAGTAAACACTCATTGTCATTCATTTTTATATCCACCATTCCAACTACAGTATGAGGTACAAGAGGTGGTGCATTTTCAAATGCACGATCTATCCCCGAACTTTCATCTTCAGGCGTAATGCTATAAAGATCCATTTCACCAATATCAACTTTATCTCCCATTAATTCATCTCCGGCGCTAACTTCCTGATCTGATTCTTTGATCTTTGAGCTATCATCACTTTTACAAGACCCTAAAGCTATTACACTCACAATTAGTAAAATAAAATATTTTTTCATGATTTATTAATTTTTAAAAATGAAAATTCTAATGCGTTTTCTTCACAAATTTCTATACAGCGTCCGCAGTTTGTACATTCACCTGATCTGATCAATCCATCCTTTTTAGCAATGATCTCCAATACCTGTACTTCCGGACAAACTTCTTTGCAATCCCAACAGGACGTGCATTTATCAGCCTTATGATAAATCTTCAGCATTGATTTGTGCGAAATCATACTATGAAAAGCACCTAAAGGACACAGATGACCGCACCATGCATTTTTCTTGATAAACATATCGAGAAATAAGATCCCTAAAACGATCCACCAACTTATGCCAACTCCATAGATAATCGCTCTATGTAATACACCTATAGGGCTGATAAATTCAAAAGCTGCAACCCCTAATATGATTGAAAGAACCAGACTAAGTCCTAACAACCAATATCTTGTATTCTTTTTTATTTTAAGAACGTTTTGGTTAAGTCCGAATTTCTTTCTCAACCATTGAGCCAAATCTGTAATTATATTCATCGGGCATACCCAACTACAAAAACTTCTTCCGGCAATTAAAGCATACAACACAACTATAATTAATGCTCCTATTACAATATCCCAAGAGGGTATTCTTCCTGCAAAAAGCATCTGTATTACTGCAAAAGGATCTGCCAGATAAAAACTGTCAAATACTTTTGCCGCACTCAAATTACCCTTCAATATAGTCCATCCCCAATGAGAAGCTCCAACAAACAAGAGTAAAATACTTATCTGAACCACTCTCCTAAAAATGAGAAATCTATTTTTATAAAAATTATTCTTCATCAATTAAAGAGTTTGGATTATTGAGATAATCCAGAGTTTGCTTATCAGTTTTACCTTTATCTATATAAACATCGGTTGTATCAATACGTTGTTCGTCTTTCTTTTCCCAACCTTTGATATAGTCTGTTTTTACTTTACCGAGAGCCAATTCTCTTGGCAAAACAAAAATGGCTGCTTTTTCTGTTATACAGGCATGTTCACACATACCACATCCTGTACAGCTATCTACATTTATTTTTGGTTTAATTAAAGCATGTTTGCCTGTTCTTTCATTTCTTTCATACTCTAAAATGAGTGCATCATCGATCAAAGGACAAGCCCTGTAACATGCATCACACCTTATTCCCCAATATGCCAAACAGTTTTCGGTATCTAATACCGCAACGCCCATTTCTGCCTTATTGATATTGAATTTGATCTCATCACTCTCTTGTATATCTGAGACTAATGGTTCACTCAATGCATTAGTAGGGCAAATTTTCACGCAAGGAATATCGGTGCACATATAGCATGGAATTTCCCGTGGTGTAAAATAGGGTGTACCAATAGGTAAATTAGTACCGGGTTTTGCCAGTTGTAAAGTGTCATAAGGACAATCTTCAACACAAAGGCCACATTTGATACAGGCCTTAACAAAATCCGGTTCTTCTAATGCACCAGGTGGCCTCAAAACAAGTTCAGCGGTTTTATCTTCGTATACTTTTGTACCCCATGCAACTCCACCAACTCCAACAAGACCGGTATACTGAAAAAGGCTTTTAAACCATTCTCTTCTACTCTTTACCTCCTTAGACATGCTTAAACTTTATAAATTTTTACTGCACACTTTTTAAAATCTGTTTCCTTTGATATCGGACAAGTAGCATCCAATGTTACTTTATTGATCAAAACTTTTTCATCAAAAAATGGTACAAAAACAGAACCTTTTGGCATTTTATTCCTGCCTCGTGTCGTAACATGGGCCTGTACTTTTCCTCTTCTCGATTCAATCCATACTTTTTCACCTTCTTTAATACCACTATTTAATGCATCCTTGGAATTCATATAGCAAAGTGCCTGAGGTACTGCCCTAAAAAGCTCGGGCACACGCATGGTCATAGTTCCTGAATGCCAGTGCTCTAATACTCTACCTGTACACAGCCAGTATGGAAAATCTTTATCAGGAATTTCAGCAGCATCCATATAAGGCCTGAAAAATATTTTTGCTTTGTTTTTCAAATTGATCTTCTCTCCTGCTTTTGGAGATTTCAGATCTCCCTGAGGGATTGACTTTAATGCCGGTCCATAGAAGGCAAATTGATTATCGCCTTCTTTTTTTACGTAAGGATCATAATCTGCATTAAAACGCCATTGTGTTTCTTTACCATCTACAACAGGCCACTTTAAACCACGAACTTTTATGTACCTGTCAAACGGTGCAAGATCATGCATATGTCCTAAGCCAAATTTTCTATACTCTTCCCAGAGATATTTCTGAATAAAGAATCCATAACCTTTCCATTCTTCTCCGTTTGTACCAATTATAGTTCGTTTGTCACCTGCTGCTTCCGTATTATCGAATCCTTCTCCTACAGGATCAGGCCAGGCAAAAGATCTTGCTTCTTCATTATTGAATAACACATCAAATAAAGTATCGTCCGGTTTATAGCCCATCTCTCTTGCTTTAGGCAATACATCAGGTAAACCATTTTCTAATCCGGGGATTTTTTGAGCTCCCCAAACATCTCTTATGGTAAATCTTTTTGATATTTCAATATATTGCCATACATCAGGCATAGCATCACCAACAGGTGTTACTTGTTGCCTCCAGAATTGTGTTCTGCGCTCGGCATTACCATAATTACCCCATTTTTCATACATCATTGCAGCAGGAAGAATAAGATCGGATACTTTTGCAGAAACACCGGCATAACTATCAGTACAAACGATAAAATTATCTTGCTTTCTCGCTGCTTTTATCCAATGATTTGTATTTGCAGTTGTATGCCACGGGTTGGTAACATGTATCCAGGCAAATTTAACTTTATCATCTTCAATATCTCTCAATATTTTAGTTATATGCGAACCAACTTTAGGATTGAGTGTTCCTGCCGGGATTTTCCATTGTTTTTCGGAAAAAGCCCTGTGTTTCGGATTTGCCACAACCAGATCAGCAGGTAAACGATGTGCAAATGTTCCTACTTCTCTCGCAGTACCACAAGCCGATGGTTGACCGGTTAAACTAAAAGCTCCGTTACCCGGTTGTGCGTACTTACCTGTTAACAAATGAATCATGTAAGCCTGTTCATTCACCCAGGTACCACGCGTGTGTTGATTAAATCCCATTGTCCAGAAAGAAACTACTTTTCGGGCTCTATCAGCATAGATACCTGCCAGTACTTCTAATTTTGTTTTAAATGAATCCAGATCTTCATCGGGATCACCTTTGGCAAGTTTGGCAACAAAATCAAGCGTATAAGGTTCTAAGCCTTTTTTAAATTCTTCAAAAGGAATTGACCAGTGTTTACCGGCACTCCCCCTGTTTTTCATTTCTATTGTATCCCCTTCTTTATATCCCAGATATCCGAGAGTTGTTTCTTCTGCTTTAGAAACAGTACGTTTAACCTCACGTTTGACGGTTTCTCTTTCGGCATCTGTAAACTTAGGATGATCAGGTTTTCTCATACCATAACCAATATCGACAGGACCGGTAGCAAAAACGGTATATTTATTAACAAAATCCCAATCAATAGCATCTTTGGTTTCAAAAACTATTTTTCTCGCGATATAGTTCATAATAGCCAGATCGGTTTGTGGCTTGAAAACAATCTCTATATCCGCAAGATCTGTTGATCTATTGGTAAAGGTTGTTAGATTCACTAACTTTATGTTCTTATTCGAAAGTTTTCTATCGGTAATCCTCGACCACAAAATCGGGTGCATTTCTGCCATATTAGCTCCCCAAAGAACGATGTTATCTGTCATTTCGATATCATCGTAGTTACCTGCAGGTTCATCAATTCCAAATGTCTGGATAAATCCGGCAACGGCAGAAGCCATACAATGTCTTGCGTTTGGATCGATATTATTAGATCTGAATCCGGCCTTCATTAATTTGGATGCTACATAACCTTCAAAAATTGTGTATTGTCCTGAACCGAATACTGCAATACCTGTGGGCCCTTTTTCCTTAAGAGCCGCCCGCATATTTTTTTCAATTTCATCATAAGCTCTTTGCCAACTCACAGGTTTAAATTTTCCGGCTTTACTGAAATTACCCGTTTCGTCCATTCTTAATAATGGCTGTTTCAGGCGGTCTTCACCGTACATTATCTTGGCGTTAAAATAACCTTTCAAACAATTTAAACCTCTATTAACCGGAGCTGCAGGATCTCCCTTTACCGCAACTATTTTATCATTATTAGTAGCCAGCATGATACCACAACCTACCCCGCAAAAACGACAGGTTGATTTATCCCATCGCCATCCTGCCAATGCAGATCGTGAAGAAACTGCATCAATAATATTTGCCGGCAAGGCCATTCCTATTGAAGCTGCAGCTGTAGCTACCGCGGTATTTTTTATAAAATTTCTTCGTGATATAGTCATAATTAATAAATTTAATATTAGTGATAAAGCAAAATAAGAATGCCGGAAAATAACAACCGGCATTCCTTTTTATTAATTAGCATATCGCTCTCTAAACTTTTTGGCGGCCTCTTTCCTTCTCGCCTTTTCTTCATCACTCATTTTACCGAGATACCATTGATGCATTTCACTATTCAATACCTCATCTAAAACTTGTTCAACAGCATGTGCTCCTGATGTATTACCATTTTTATTAGCTTTCTCTATCAATTCTTTAATTTCGGGAACCATTTTAGTATAGAAATTTTCAGCAAGATCAAAACCTCCATGCCACTGTGTATAGTCAGGGCCCATCATAGCCGCACCATGTCGCATTCTACGTCCTTCATGATGCCAGAGGTAGAACCAGTCCCATTCAATCTTTTCATCAAAAGGAACGGCTGTGATTAGTCTATTATCTTTTAAGGCTTTCATTATTTTCAATCCCGGTTTTCCGTACTTATCATTGTACAGGTTGACAACATTATCAAACTGGGTATAGAAATTTTCGACATATGCTTTTGTATGACACTGGCTACAAACATTTTTCATATTATCTCTACGCTGTTCCCAGGTAAGGAAATTCTCAGGTAGAGGTTTACCTAATTTTTTATACTTTTTAATTTGTGAAGCATCAATCTTTTCAGATACTTTTGGTCGTAAAGTCCAACTGATTCTGGAACCTACTTCATGAGTGATAGGTTGATCAGGAGTTGCACTTATATGACAAGTTGCACAGGTAGGTGCAGCAAAATAATCTTCCCCAACAATCCAGGGTTGCGCTCCAAGATTCATATCTTCCCTATGGGCATTATAATTGATACCATGTTTTGATTCCTGATAGACCTCAGCCTGAGGGTGATCCGGTCCCATATGGCACTTACCACAATTTTCAGGTTGACGTACTTGTTCTACAGAGAAGTGATGTCTGTTATGACAAGCAGCACACGAACCTTTTGAACCATCTAAATTAATTCTTCCAATACCTGTATTTGGCCATGTTTTGGGATCAAATTGCACAATACCATCATCATTTTTTAAAACATTGCCATCAGCGTCTTTTAAAACTTCTACACGAGATCCGTGACATTGCCAACAACCTGAAGCTGCACTTGGATTTGCACCACCATTGTATCCGGCATGACCTTCAATTACCTCTGCTAACACATTATCCAGTGACCCCATAATAGCCCCGGCATCTGCATGGTGACTTGCTGTAAATTCTTCCACTTCTTTTTCATGACACCTTCCACAGTCTAAAGGTGTTACAATTGTAGCTATATAGTCTCCATGGTGTTCAAAGCCATCAATATCATCTTTTTCTGCTTTATGGCATTCTATACACCCCACACCTACTTGTGCGTGTTTACTTTCTTTCCAGTGTTCGGTAATGATCTTACCTTCACCTTTTTCGGAGTGACAACCAACACAGTGTTCTGTATTAGAATCAAGGATTGCAACAGGCTTATAACCCGGCATTTGCCTTTGAGTTTCTTTAAAAATAGCAAATAATAATACTGCTAAAAATGCGATACTTAGTATTCCTATTACGATTCGTTTTGTATTAAGACTTGTTGACATTTTCAAATTTATTTTATGGTTATGTTAATCAGATTTATATTTTAATGTGCTATTGTTTCCCAAAATAACAGAACAGTAAGGAGTAGTGCTCCAAGAACACCTATCCAAAAACCAACTTCTTTTTTAGGGAATACCTTTTCGAAGAATCTATCGATAAATGGCCAAAAGAATAAGATTCCTACACATATCATTGGAACAATTACACCTAAAGTCAGATTGGATAGTTTTAACCACCTGTATACAGGATAAAAATACCATTCCGGTTTTATATGCATAGGTGTCGTTGTTGGGTCTGCTTTTGCACCCATATGCGCAGGCCATATTAATGATAATGCAACCAAAACAAACATTATTAGTGCAACCATTACCAACTCGGTCATTACATGGTTAGGCCAAAAAGGAAAAGTTTTTCTTTCTGCCTTTTCTTCATTCTTGAAACGCAGATCTGTTACACCCAATGTCCTGATAAGATATACATGAATAAAAAGTAGAATTACCATTACCATGGGCAAAATAAGTACATGTAATATGTGCATTCTTGACAAAGTAGCTTGCCCAATATCCTCTCCACCTCTCATAAAGTTGGCAATCCAATTACCTACAAATGGTGTTGCTGCAGCAATTTCGGTACCTACTTTCATTGCCCAATATGACATCTGCTCATAAATAAGCGAATATCCTGTAAAACCTAAGATTAATGTGAGAAGAAATATAATTACACCAAACATCCAGTTTAACTCACGAGGTTTTCTGTAAGCCTGAGTAAAGAATACCCGCATCATATGTAATATTACAGTAGCCATCATTATATTAGCTGACCATTTATGTATACTCCTGATCAACCAACCGTAGCTGACTTCATTAGTTATTTTACTCACACTTTCATAGGCAACATCCGGATTAGGCACATAATAAAATGCCAATAACAATCCTGTAATTATCTGTACCACAAACATGTAAAATGGGGTTCCCCCAAGAGCCCACCACCATTTTTTCATATGGTTGGGTATGGGTTCGGATGACGCATGAGACAGCGCTTCATTGTCAACCGGAAATGATTCTGAAATCCAATTTTTAATACTCATCTTATGCAATATTATCTTTCATGAAAATGTATATGTTTGAGCCAATTATTTCGGTCTCATAAGAATCAAGTTTGGTTGGAGGTGGACCTGAAACCACATTTCCATCAGAATCAAATACTCCTTGATGGCATGGGCAGTAAAACTGGTTTTTATCTGCTTCCCAATAAACAGAACAGCCCAAATGTGTACAAGTGGTTGAAAGTGCTTTTACTTCTTTTTCGCCAGTTCGAATCAGGTTGAATTTATTGCCTTTTAGATCTATCATTTCTTTGGTTCCATTAATTGGCAAGTCGGCTAAATTACTGGCAAATACTTTTCGTAGCTGTGCTTTTCTTGTCGGTGTAAGAAAATCCATCGACATTTTAGAAATTCCTAAAAATCCAAGAATCAGAGGGACAAAGGCAAATAGATTAGTTAAAAAATTACGTCTTTGCATGGTTGTTTTAAATTACTGATTAGTATATATAATTACTTTGTTCTTAATCAATTTTTTCATCACACCCAAATAAAAAAGCATAATATATCAAATACATATAGTGATGATAATCATATTATTGCATCTATTTACAATGCAAATGTAACTTTTGTTACATATAATACGTATGATAATTATCATATTTTTAGCTGTTTAGAATTAATCTAAATAAAATTTAAAACATGAAAAATGAAAGATTGATATTGAATTTTTGAAAAATATTCCACCCGGATAATAAGAGTGAAGGAGTGATAGAGAGAAGGAGAAATAGAATGTTTCAGACAGGACTGATAAAGTGGTTTTCTTTACGTATCCTTTGCGTAAATCTTTGCGGAACTTTGCGTGAAAATTTAAAATAAATATTATCAAAAAGTGTAAACAAAAATCAGAAAGAGACATAAGTCATTCGTTTAGGAAAAAAAACTTAGCATTAACTGTTTCTCACTATGATGAAAATCATATAATATGATCTACTGCTTATCTAAATTTAACCCTCTCAATAAAAACAAACTATGAAGCATTTAGTTTTAGGAAATGAAGCCCTTGCTCAAGGGGCTATTGACGCAGGATTATCGGGGGTTTACGCCTATCCGGGAACACCTTCTACTGAAATTACAGAATATATTCAAAGATCAAAAACAGCCAAAAGCTTAGGAATTCACTCTACGTGGAGTGTAAACGAAAAAACTGCAATGGAAGCAGCTCTAGGCATGTCGTATACCGGAAAAAGAGCAATGGTTGTTATGAAACACGTCGGTTTAAATGTAGCTTCTGATGCATTTATGAATATGGCGGTTTCAGGTATTAACGGCGGCATGGTTGTCGTTGTTGCAGACGACCCCTCGATGCATTCCTCTCAAAACGAACAGGATTCCAGGTTTTACGGAAAATTTGCCCAAATTCCTATCTTAGAACCTTCCAATCAGCAAGATGCATACAATATGATGCATTATGCTTTTGACCTTTCGGAAGAATTACAATTACCGATTTTATTACGAATGGTAACCAGGTTATCACATTCAAGAGCAGGAGTTGTATTTAAAGAAAGAAGAACTCAAAACGGTATTCAATTACCTGTTGACACCAAACGTTTTGCTCTGATCCCTGCTTTTGCCAGAGGCCAATATAAAACTTTGGTAGATAAAAAAGGTTTATTGATCGATAGCTCGGAAGTTTCAAAATTCAATAAACTGGAACTTAAAGATTCTAATCTCGGTATCATCTGTAGCGGAATTGCTCATAACTACGTAATGGAAAATATTGGAGAAGAAAGTGATTATTCTGTCTTAAAGATTTCACAATATCCAATGCCAAAAGATCAGATCAAAGCTTTGTACGATCATTGTAAAATGGTATTGATTGTAGAAGAAGGCTATCCTTTTATTGAAGAAATACTACACGATTATTTTGAAGAGAACCCTAAGATAATCGGCAAATTAAGCGGCGACCTTCCTTTTACCGGAGAACTGACACCTAATATTGTTGGTAAAGCATTAGGTTTAACAAAAGATATTACCGAAGAATTACCGGATATTGTTTCCAGCAGACCTCCTCAACTTTGTGACGGTTGCGGCCATACCGATATATTTAACGCCATCAACGAATTAATTCCCGAAATTGGTAATAAAAACGTCTTTGGCGATATTGGTTGCTATGCCTTAGGAGCACTCCCTCCACTTAATACCATCAACACTCTGATCGACATGGGAGCTTCTATCACTATGGCGAAAGGTGCTGCTGATGCAGGAATGGAAAATGCAATTGCGGTCATTGGCGATTCTACTTTTACCCATTCCGGAATGACAGGATTATTAGATGCTGTTTATGAAAATACTCCAATTACAGTGATAATTTCCGATAATTCAGCTGTGGCAATGACAGGGGCACAAGACTCCTCTGCTTTAGGCCGATTAAAAAGTATTTGCCTTGGAATTGGAGTAGATCCCGAACATTTAAAAATGGTTGTTCCGTTAAAGAAAAATCACAATGAAATTGTAGAGATCTTACGTAAAGAATTTAAATACAAAGGTGTTTCGGTAATTATCGCCCAACGAGCCTGCGTAAGATTGTCAAGAGATAAAAAAGAAGAGATCAAACAAAAAATTGCATCATTAACTTAAATAAAACCTTATCAAAATGAATACAAATATCATATTATCAGGAGTTGGAGGCCAAGGAATATTGACCATAGCTGCCGTTTTAGATACAGCTGCTTTAAGCGAAAACTTAAATGTAAAACAATCGGAAGTTCACGGAATGAGTCAGCGTGGTGGCGCTGTGCAATCGCATGTTCGAATTTCGGATGATGAGATATATTCTGATCTGATCCCCGAAGGAAAAGCCGATATGATCTTATCGGTAGAACCGATGGAATTATTGCGTTACATACCTTATTTAAAGGAAGGTGGCTGGTTGATCACCGATTCAAAACCTTTTGAAAATATTTTGGATTATCCAAGAAAAGACAAAATATATAAGCAAATAAAAATGCATAAAAACCACATCATCATCAATGCAACTTCTGAAGCAAAGAAAATAGGAAACTCAAAAGCGGCAAATATGGTTTTATTGGGTGCTGCATCAACTTTACTTCCTATCCCGGAAGAAAGCATGACTGATGCTATAAAAAAATTATTTGAGCGTAAAAGCGAAAAAATTGTAAAACTCAACTTAGAAGCTTTTGCAAAAGGTAAAGAGCTGGCTCAAAATTTTACGGAATTTGTTTTTTGTGAATAATTTCACAATGAAGATATTCACCCCGTGAGTTCTAACTGTAGAAGAATAGACCTACTCAAGCCAATAAATCATCTGATTGAAAGTCCCCTTTGGGGGATTTAGCTGGCTAAAATCTTCTGTACAGCCGCTCCTAAAATTTCAATACCTTTTTCAATATCCTCTTTTGGAACATTGGAAAAAGCGAGCCTGAAACAATTGTCTTTTTTACTCCCCGGATCAAAAGTTCTTCCGGTTACAAAAACCACTCCTTCTTTTACACTTTCTTTAAAAATATCTGATGAACTGATATTTTCCGGAAGTGTCAGCCAAACATAGAAACCTCCCTTCGGTTCATTCCAAATCACTTCTTTTGGCATAAATTCTTCTAAACTTTTTAAAAGAAAATCCCTGCGTTCTGCATATTCATTTCTTAAATATTGGAGATACGGAGTTAATTTATCTTGCTTTAAAAATTCGTTTGCCAAAATCTGGGTCAGATTAGAAGTACAGGCATCCAAAGCCTGCTTAATAGTTTCTGCTTTTTCAAAAATTTGTGGAGAAGAAAGCATATACCCCAACCTGAATCCCGGACCTAAAATTTTTGAGAAGGAACCCGTATAAATAATTTCTACATCGTTTATTTCAAAAGATTTCATAGGTTTGGTCAAATATTTTTCCTCCTCCTTAAAATACAGATCGTTATAAGCATCGTCTTCCAGCAAAATAATTCCGGTTCCTGACAACACCTCCAACAATGCGTTTTTTCGTTCCGGTGAATAAATGATTCCGGCAGGATTGTGATAATTGGGTGTTACATATAAGAACTTAGGCTTTTTATCTAAACCTGCGATTTTAGCTTTCAATTCTGAAATAATAATTCCATTTTCATCGATCGGAACACCTTGAATATCTGCTCCATAAGTTTCAAAAACTGTAAGCGCTCCAACAAAGCATGGCTCTTCGGTAAGTATCACATCCCCTTTATTTACAAATTCCTGGGTAACAATACTTAATGCCTGCAATGAACCTGTTGTGATTAAAATTTTATCTTCTTCAACAGGTAACTTCTTCTTTTTTAGGTATTTTTCCAATGATTTTACCAAAGGGGGGAATCCTGAAGTAGGGCCATATTGAAAACAAAGTTTTTTTAAATTTTCGGGTAGTGAATTGTAAATTTCATCAATTTGTTTTACAGGAAATAAATCGTTGTTTGGCATACCGCCGGCAAATGAGATCAGGCTTTTACCCGAAGATTGTTTCATTAACAATTTAACATCTTCGGCATGCATGGAATTTACCATGTGAGAAAATGAGTACTTCACTTGTTTAAATTTTTAATGTTCGTTTCATTTATTTTTATTTGAGACCCTCAAAGTAACAAAAATTAATTCATTTTATTATTGATAAAAATCACTCAAATAAAAAGATTATTTTAATTATCTTGCAAAGATAAAATTGTTTAACTCCAAAATCCTCAAAAAACAAGTGATACACTCTAAATTGATCAATCCGGAAAATATCGTTGTAATTGGTGGCTCAGATAATATTCACAGTCCGGGAGGCAGGGTTTTAAAAAACCTGATCGATCATGATTTTAAAGGAGAATTATTTGTAGTTAACCCGAAAAAAGATCTGGTTCAGGGAATACCATCTTATCAAGACATTAACAAACTTCCGGAAGTTGATCTGGCAATTATCGCCATTGCAGCAAAATTCATCCCGGAAACGGTAAAAATTCTGGCAGATCAAAAAAACACTAAAGGTTTTATTATTTTTTCGGCAGGATTTAGTGAGATCGACGAAGAAGGAGCTCAATTAGAACAAGAAATTACAACAATAATAAATAGATCGGGCGGAACACTTCTGGGGCCAAACAATATCGGGTTGATCAATGAGAATTACACCGGGGTTTTTACAACTCCCATACCAAAATTAGATAAGAACGGGGTAGATTTTATTTCGGGCTCAGGCGCTACGGCTGTTTTTATTATGGAAGCTGCTCAGAGCACCGGACTTCAATTTTCGAGTGTTTATACCGTTGGTAACAGCGCACAAATTGGCGTGGAAGAATTACTGGAATATTTTGATGAAACTTATAACGAGAAAGAAAGTTCGAAAGTTAAATTACTCTATATCGAAAGTATAAAGAAACCAACAAAATTTTTAAAGCACACCTCCTCATTAATTCAAAAAGGATGTAAGATTGCAGCCATAAAAGCCGGGAGTTCTGAAGAAGGAACCCGTGCAGCTTCTTCTCATACCGGGGCTTTAGCAACATCGGATGTTTTTGTGGAAGCATTGTTTGAAAAAGCAGGAATTATCCGTTGTCATGGAAGAAATGAATTGATAGCCGTTGCCGGAATCCTCCTACAAAAAGAATCCCAAGGGAAGAATATTGCTATCATTACTCATGCCGGAGGGCCTGCTGTAATGCTAACCGATGTTTTGTCGACAAACGGTTTGAATGTTCCACAAATAAAAGCTAAGAAAAGTGATGAATTGTTGGTAAAACTATTTCATGGTTCTTCAGTTGCTAATCCAATAGATTTTTTGGCAACTGGCTCTGCCGAACAACTTGAAATCATTATCGATTTTTGCGAAAATAAGTTTGATAACATCGATGCGATGGTAGTCATTTTTGGAAGTCCCGGATTAACAGAAGTCTATGATGTTTATGATGTTTTAGATAAAAAAATTAAAACCTGCAAAAAACCAATCTATGCAGTTTTACCTTCTGTGGTAAATGTAAAAGATGAAATTTCTGAATTTATCTCAAAAGGAAATATCGCTTTCTCTGATGAAGTTCTATTTGGTAAAGAATTATCGAAAGTATATAACACCTCATTCCGGGCGAAAGTCGAGGAATCTTTTGAGGAAAAACCGAAAAACAATTCTGATAAAGAAAAAATCAGAAGTATTATAAATTCATCAAAAGACGGATATCTACAACCCGAAGAAGCGAATAATTTGTTAACCGCAGCCGGAGTTGATTTTATTAAAGAATTTATCGCAAAAAACGAAGAAGAACTCATACATATATCAAAAGAACTGAAATATCCTGTAGTTCAAAAAGTTGTGGGCCCTCTGCATAAATCGGATGTTGGCGGAGTAATCTTAAATGTAACAAGTGAGGAAGAATTAATCAATAACTTTCGGAAATTGATACAAATCGAGAATGCGACTTCTGTATTAATTCAACCCATGATCTCAGGAACCGAAATTTTTATCGGAGCTAAAAAAGAAGGAGGCTTCCCCCCTATTGTCATGTGTGGTTTGGGTGGGATTTTTGTAGAAGTACTAAAAGATGTGAATTCAAAAATGATCTCCATATCTGAAGATGAAGCTCTTAAGATGATCTCCAGTTTAAAAGCTTATCCAATACTGAAAGGAGTCAGGGGACAAAAAGGAATTGACATCAATAAATTCGCAAAAACCATCACTCAAATTTCCAACTTATTAGAAGTTGCTCCTGAAATTGCAGAATTAGACATCAATCCTCTTTTAGCTTTTGAAGATAAAATTACTGCCGTTGATGTAAGAATCAGGATTGAAAAGCAAACTGGCAGTAGCAGTTCTTAGTCTCCGATATGATTTATTTTACATAAAAACCTGCGTTAATCTGCGCATTCAGCGAGAAATAAATTACACAGAGAAGCACTGAGCAACACAGAGTTAGATTTATTTTTCTCTGTGACTCTCTGCGCTACTCAGTGTACCTCTGTGTAACAGTTAGTTAAAATAACAATCATTTGAAAATTTGCAGTAACTATGCGTTTAACTCAATATAAAATATTAGGGGGAGTTATTTGACACCCCCCTACTTTAAGTTTAGCCTTAAGAATTAGATTTTTCTTTAAAACTAATGGTCTTATTATTAATAAGCGGTTTTGCCCAAAATCCTATACTCAATATATATGCAAGAATTACAAAATTAAATAACATCCCTACTTTTAGCGAAGTTAAATCACTGATAAACCCGATTAGGAGCTGTACTATTGCTCCACCCATAATACCACTTACCAAGATTCCGGCAAAAGCACCATGATGCTTATCAACAGAATTTAAAGCAAGTGAAATAATGATTGGGTACATTACCGACAAGAAAAATCCACTTGCCTGAAAAGAGTAAAGAGATGTTTCGGCCGGACCAAATAATGCCAGTGCCAGACTCAAAATTGCCAGAGAGGTAAATAATTTCAATACTAACTTACTATCTAAAATTTTCAACAATATCAAACCTAAAATTCCACCGATAGTCATTAATCCCCAGAAATTTGCGACAGCTACAGCTCCCACAGTTTCGTAATCATAACCGTGATAGGTTTGTAAAAATTTAGACATCCAATATGAAATTCCCTGTTCAACACCTACATAAGCGAAAATTCCGAAAAAGAAAAGAATAACTGTCCTGTTTTTAAAAAGGGCCAGATAACTATCTTTTGTTCCAACTTTTTCATCCTCTTTAAGCTCTACTTTGGGAAATTTCATCAAGATAATTAACACGATCATAAAAAGACTTACAAGCCCAAATATCCAGTAAATGGAAACCCATGACAAATCATCAGGAGTTATACCCGATAAGTAATTAATGATCGGGTTTGTATTTTCTTCATCACCTATACCTGTTACCAACCAGGAATAGACCAAGGGACTGACAAACGAAGCTGCACCAAATATCAATTGCGCCATTACTGAAGTAAAGGCGTAATTTTCTTCTCCACCGGCTTGTCTCAGCAACGGATTGATCACAACCTGTAAAATTGCCATACCGGAACCAATTGTAAATAATGAGAATAGAAATACGTTAAAAGATGGCACTCCCACAAAAAGAAAAGATGCTGCAAATGCCAGTAAAAAACCAATGATCATCATCTTTTTTTCACCGTATTTTTCGGTCATAAATCCGGCAGGAATCGACATAACTCCATAAGCGATGAAAAATGAAAATGGCAGAAAACCCGCCATGGTTTCACTAAGATCATAACTTGAGGAAACACTCGGATTCAATGCTCCCAGAATATTTGTTAAAAAGGAAATAACAAAAAAAGCTAATAAGATTAAACCGACTAATAAATAATTTCGTTTCATATTTGTATTTAATTAAGATTCTCAAAAATTAAGGATGCAGCACCTAAACAACCGGCATCATTACCTAGTTTAGCACCTGCAATATGTGTATTTTTAGCACAATCAGGCATTGCATAGTTAAAGGCTGCTTTTTGTATCATATCAATATAAAATTTACCTGCTTCGGAAATTCCTCCACCAATTATCACTTTTTGAGGTGAAAATATGTTTATAAACCCGGCGATTCCATGCCCTAAATAATCGGTATGATCTTCTATACATTTTACAGCATGTTCTTCGCTATCTTTAAATCTTTCAACAATATAACGGCCATCTATACTCTTTATATCTTTCCCTGTTTGAACTGCATATTGTTTGATCAATGCAGTTGTAGAAGCATAAACTTCCAGGCAACCCCTGCCACCACAATTACATTCAATTCCGTTATGTTCAACGGTTATATGCCCTAATTCTGCTCCCCTGTTCTTATGTCCGCCATACAGTTTCCCATTGACAAAAATTGCACCTCCTATTCCTGTCCCAACAGTTATAAAGATAACATCAGTACTTCCTTTGGCCGCACCATAAGCAACTTCGCCAAGCCCCATTACGTTTGCATCATTATCGGCTAATACGGGTAGGTCAAATTCTTTTGAAAAATATGCAGCAAGGTCAACATTCTTCCATCCATTTAAATTATCTGCTCCTCCATGGACTATTCCATCATAAACAATTCCGGGAGAACCGATTCCAATACCCGTTATATCAATTCTATTCTCATCAGCATGAGCAATGATTGTTTGGATACCGGATTTGATGGTTTCCAGAACATCATCTTTTGTACCTTCTACCCTTACCGGAAGTTTGTCTTTAAATAATAAATCACCATTATTTGAAACCAAAGCAACTTTTACAAAAGTGCCCCCAAGATCGACACCTACTGCATATTTAAATTGATCTTCTTTACTCATTTATTAAATTATTTAAGAGTAATTGCATCCACATTCCATGCTTTAATTTTAAGTATCGGCCTGTCTCCTTTTGCATCAGAAAGATTATAATTCGCTTTAAAGACCCGTTCTTCATCCGGTAAAAGAGTTATATAATTATCATCCCAAAAAATTGGTAATATTGGATTATTAGTCTCAGAATCAACCAGATCGAAAAATATAAAGAAAGCAATGGTATCTGAAGGATTTTCAATAGTCAGGGTAATATTTCCATTTTTATCACCTTCACTGTAATCATAAATATAATTCAATTTGACTTTTGAAAGTTTTTCCAAAGAAGTAAAATCGGCATAACTTTTTGAAGGAGTATGAAATGGCCAGTCCATATCTTTTGCAGCTTCATAATCAAGCAGATCCTCTTTTTTTGATAACCAATAAAAGTTATTATCCATTTCCTGATCATTATCGTTGTAAACCCTTAGATCTAAAAACCAAACATCGGTTAACTTTTTAATTTCAGGGATTTTACAAATTGATTTTGAAATATTAGTCTTTACATTCCCTTTCCACTCATCGGCAAATATTTCTTTTGAATTGATATCAAACACCCTGATCTTTACTGTAATATCATCTGCATCTTCCAGATCTTCATTGGCAATATAAATATCGTCAAATCCATATCTATAAATTGCATGGATGGGATTACATGCTTTTCTAACCCCATAAAATGACCCGTTTGGTTGAAGATAAGTATCATATAATTGCCAGTACATCTCTGGCCAGGCCGAATTCAACATCCACTGGATCAAACCTGTACTTTTAGGTTTGTGCGCTACAAAAGCTTCGAACATAGGGCGCATCAATTCGTAATTACTCACTTGTGATTTAAATGCAAATTCCTCAACTGACGAAGATTTGCCATATCTTGCATCTAAAGCTTTTCTGTATCTGTCTAAGGTTTTAAAATTATTCCTGCCTGTGTGATATTCCCAATATTTTTTATCAATTGGCCAAAGACTTTCTTCAGGCAACATCTTTTTCAAAGAAGCCAAAGGTGGAATATTTGGACCCGGGCAGGTTTCGGTATTAAATCCATACCCGCCACCAAGTTGTGTATCGGTAAACCAGTAAACCGGAGGAGTATATGCATAAGGCCCTAACATTTTCATCCCTGTCGGACCACTAATATCACTAACCAAAGGAACTTCCGCAACTATTTTATTTTCTTCTGTACCTGCTCCGCCCGCTGAGGTAATATAAGAACGGGAAGGATCATATTTTTCAAATAAATCTATATACTTTTTTTCTAATTCAGGTGCAGGAAGCTTATCACTACCAAGCATCCATACAAAAATGCTGGGGTGGTTTCTCAGCCACAACATTTGGTCTTTCCATGAATCTGCCAGTAAGTTGATATCTTCCTCATTTACAGCACCTCCATATTTTTCATGAGTTTCTTTTAACAGGTATTCATCCCATTCCCAGTGGCAACTCCAGCCAATCATGATCATAATTCCGTATTCATCACAAAGGTCATACAGATCTTCATCCTTGCCCCAGAACCCTTCCAAACGGATGGTATTCAAATTCATATGCTGTACATATTTCAACTGGGCTTCAACATACTCTTTTGTATCCTGCAACAACAGATCATCTACCCAGCCACCTCCTTTGATAAGAACAAATTTTCCGTTCACTTCAAAGACCCTGTTCTTATCTTCATTCAGGTAACTGTTAAACTCTCTGATTCCATATTTTTTCTCTATTTTATCCAAAATCTTGTTCTCTGCAATAAATTCGGTTTTGAGCTTATAGAGATTTGCATCTCCCATACCATTCGGCCACCAAAGTTTTACATCCTTAACGTGAAGTTGCGGAAAATCTTTTTTGGATAGCCTTACACTTAATGTATCTTTTGGATTGATCTTTACTTTCTTCTCTAAAGTACCAAGATCATAATCTACACGTAGAATTCCTTCAACAGATTTATCACTGCTGTTCACAAGTTCTGTCTGAAAATATAGATCTGCTTCATTTAGAGTTTCTTCATTGACCTTTGAATAAACAAACGGACTTCTAATTTTAACCCCTTCATTGATCTCTAAAAAAACTTCCCGGAAGATTCCCATATTCCTGTCTCTGGGGAGAGGGTTCCAGTCAACGAACCCTATAGAATATTCACCATCAGTATGTTGCCAAATTTTTAATGCAACGCTATTTTTACCTTCCCTGACAAATTCAGAAATATCAAAAGTGAAAATTTTAAAGGCACCCGCAAACTCATCCTTACCAATTACTTTTTTTCCATTTACCCACAGGTCAGCCCGATAATTAATTCCGTTAAAACGGAGAGATACTCTTTTGTTTAAGTCGGTTTCATTTATATCAAAATCTGTTCTATACCACCATGCTTGTTTGAATTGATCATAATCAACTTTTTGCATATTGATACCAAAATACGGATCTTCAATTACTCCGGTTGTGGCCATACTACCCAGAACAGTTCCCGGTACAACAGCTTTATACCAATCTTTGCTATCGAAAGCATTTGCTGAAATTTCCGCATCACTAACTCCTTCTAATTTTTCAAGCGGTTGCATTTTCCAGTTTTCAGAAAGGTTGATGGTTTGTGAGGCACTTGGCTTTATAATTTCATTTGTTTTACACCCCAAAAGCATCACACTTAGCACTAAAACAAAAGCTTTATAACGAATAATCTGTTTCTTCATCTTTTATTTATTTATGATTGATTTATGACAAATACTACCATCCTAACAAACTATACTCAACTACAATTCAGCAATTTGCCACTTGTTCTCTTTAATAAAAGAAATATTAACTACACAACATATTACTTGCGAAAAGTACTTAAAAAAAACTTCAAACAATAAATATATATTGTTCAATTTATACGATTTATTACCTCAATTTCGTCAAAACAAAGCAACAAAAATGAATTTTATTAATTCATTTCCAATTTTTGAAGAAATATTATATTTTCTCTCTAATAAAATATATTTGATATTTGAACAGGGATAAACTACACAAAATGTCTATTCGGTGTACTTATAAACATTTACAATGAAAAAAATTATGTAGTTTTGAAATATTAAAAATAATTACAGAAATTTAAACTAGTGAAAACCCTATACATTGTTCGTCATGCCAAATCCTCATGGAAATATGAAGATATTAAAGACATCGATCGTCCTTTAAAAAAAAGAGGCATTAACGATGCTTACCTCGTTTCTGAAGTATTAAAAAAGAAGATAGATACCCCAAAAGTTTTTATTTCCAGTTGCGCCAACAGGGCTTTGCACACGGCAATGATCTTCAGCTACACTTTTAATTACCCACTATCTACTCTAAAAATAAGTAAATCACTCTATAGTTTTAGCGACGGGTATTTGATAAAAACGGTAAAAGCTTTGGATGACGGATTCGATTCTGCTATCATTTTTAGTCACGACCATGGAATAAGTGATTTTGTAAATAAATTTGGCAACAAACATGTTGATCATGTTCCAACCTGTGGTGTAATTGCCCTGGAATTCAAAGATAAACACTGGAAGAACATCAAAAAAGGAAAAACACTTTTTACGGAATTTCCTAAGTACCATAAATAGCCAATGATGCAATGATACAATGATGTAATGATGTAATGATACAATGCTTTAATACACTTTCAATTTGAAGATTTGAAAATGAGAAGGGCGAATCATAGTGATGATAAGGACAGAGATTAATGTTGACCGGTTTTCATTAATTTTATATGGAATCGTTTAATCATTTAATCGTGAAAAATATCATTACCGATTACACAGTTACACAGATAAACGATTCAACAATTTTATCTATTTTACTTTCAACTTTCAACTTTTAACTTTTTAACTTTTCATATCTTTGCCATTCAAATTTTATTGAAATAGAAATGGATATCAAAAATGCCCAAAAGCAAGTCGATGACTGGATTAAAAATCACGGAGTAAGATATTTTAACGAGTTAACTAATATGGCTCAACTTACTGAAGAAGTTGGTGAAGTT
>JBDLIB010000024.1:0-26500 GCA_039715085.1 Bacteroidota bacterium
GAAGGAAGGCAAAGAGTCATCGATTATGTAATCGATAAATACGGTGCAAACCAGGTGGCACAGATCATTACTTATGGTACGATGGCAGCAAAATCATCTATCCGTGATACTGCCCGTGTTTTGGATCTGCCTTTGATGGATGCCGATAGAATTGCCAAATTAATTCCCGGGGTCAAACTGAATAATATTTTCGGTGACGATGCCAAGAGTAAATCAAAGATTTCGGGATTAAGGACCGAAGAAAAAGCAAGTGTTGAGGAATTAAAAAATATCGCTCAGGGTGGTGGAATTGAAGCACAAACCATCAACCAGGCGAAAGCTATTGAAGGCTCGGTAAGAAATACCGGAATTCACGCTTGTGGAGTGATCATTACACCAGAAGATATCACCAATTTGATCCCGGTTGCCAATGCCAAAGATTCCGATCTTTATGTTACCCAGTTTGATAATCACGTTGTAGAAGATGCGGGATTGTTAAAAATGGATTTCCTTGGTTTAAAAACACTTACACTGATAAAAGATACGGTTAAGATCATCAAATCCTTACACGGAAAAGAATTGATTCCTGATGATTTTCCGCTTGACGATGAAAAAACCTACGAGCTTTTCCAACGTGGAGAAACCATAGGTATTTTTCAATACGAATCCCCAGGAATGCAAAAGCATATGAAATCATTGAAGCCGACAGAATTTGCCGATCTGATTGCGATGAATGCTTTGTACCGCCCCGGGCCAATGGAATATATTCCTTCTTTTATCGATAGAAAACACGGTAGGGAAGAGATTGAATACGATCTTCCGGATATGGAGGAATATTTAAAAGAAACCTACGGAATTACAGTTTACCAGGAGCAGGTGATGCTCTTATCACAAAAACTGGCCGGATTTACCAAAGGTGAAGCAGATATGTTGCGTAAGGCAATGGGGAAAAAGATATTTGCTTTACTTGAAAAATTAAAACCTTTGTTCTTAAACGGAGGTATAGAAAAAGGGCATCCGGAAGATAAATTAGAAAAGATCTGGAAAGACTGGGAAGCATTTGCTGCCTATGCATTTAACAAATCCCATTCTACATGCTACGCATATATTGCATATCAAACGGCATATTTAAAAGCACATTATCCGGCAGAATATATGGCAGCAGTTTTGAGTAATAATATGAATGATATCAAGCAGGTTTCGTTCTTTATGGAAGAATGTAAACGAGCCGGGATTCCGGTTTTAGGGCCTGATGTAAATGAATCTTACTATAAGTTTTCGGTAAATAAGAATGGTGCAATCCGTTTCGGAATGGGGGCGATAAGAGGAGTAGGAGCAGGAGCCGTAGAAGCAATTATTTCCGAAAGGAAAGCCAACGGAAACTACAGATCAATCTTTGATGTTACTAAAAGGGTTGACTTAAGAGCAGCAAATAAAAAGGCTTTTGACGGTTTGGTTTTGGCCGGAGGTTTTGATTCTTTTACAGAAGTAGATCGTGCTCAATATTATAATTTGGACGAAAAAGGACTGACCTTTATTGAAAAGGCTATCCGCTTTGGAAATAAATTTCAGGAAAATAAGAATTCAGCGCAGGTTTCCCTTTTTGGGGAAGCATCTGAGGTACAATTTGATGAGCCTCTAATTCCGCCTTGCGAACCCTGGAATATCATGGAAAAACTTTCCAAGGAAAAAGAAATGATCGGTATCTATATTTCAGGACACCCATTGGATGATTATAAAACCGAGATCAAATATTTTGCAAATGCCCAGCTAAGTATTTTAAAAGAAATCAATAAGTTAGAAGGAAGAGAATTTGCTTTTGCCGGAATTGTATCCGATGTACAACACCGGGTCAGTAAGCAAGGAAAAGGCTTTGCTTTCTTTACTGTTGAAGATTATACCGAAGCTTATGAGTTTAGAATTTTTAACGAGGATTATTTAAAATACCGACACTTTTTAGTGCCAAATTCTTTCCTCTTTATCAAAACAAAAATGGCAAGGCCCTGGCGGGAAGGAGATGTGAGAATCAATTTTAATAAAATTGAAATGTTACAGGATGTGATGGAAAATATGGCAAAAAAAT
This sequence comes from Bacteroidota bacterium, assembly GCA_039715085.1. Lineage (GTDB taxonomy): Bacteria > Bacteroidota > Bacteroidia > Flavobacteriales > Flavobacteriaceae > Namhaeicola. Next base: position 2,063 of record JBDLIB010000024.1, read on the forward strand.
TAACAGTCCAGATTGATGTGTCAGATTTAAACGAATTAAAGATTAGTTCCTTAAACAAAATTGCCCGGGAACATAAGGGTGATAAAAGTTTAAATTTCCTTGTCTATGATGTGGAAGAAAAGATCAAAATAACAATGCCCAGTAGAAATACAAAGGTAAATATAACCAAAGAGTTGCTTGATGAATTGGATGATAAGAAGCTGGTTTACAGGGTGAATTAATATTCCTAATTTTTAAATCTTGATTTTTTGAATCGTTCAACTTCGATTTATTATTTTTACAATATCAAATAAAAACAAAATGAACATACATTTTATATCAATCGGAGGAAGTGCCATGCATAATCTGGCACTTACGTTAAAAGAAGCAGGAAACACAATAACAGGTAGTGATGATGAGATCTATGAACCTTCAAAATCTAGATTAGCGGATAATGGTTTGTTGCCAAAAGAGTTTGGCTGGTATGAAGAAAATATTCATAAAGATCTGGATGCAATAGTTTTGGGAATGCATGCTAAAGCAGATAATCCCGAGTTGTTAAAAGCAAAGGAATTAGGTTTGAAAATTTATTCTTATCCAGAGTTTTTATACGAACATTCCAAAGATAAGACCCGTGTGGTAATCGGTGGTTCGCATGGAAAAACAACCATAACTTCTATGGTTTTACACGTTTTAAAATACAATGAGATTGATGTTGATTATATGGTAGGAGCTCAGCTTGATGGTTTTGACAGGACAGTTCACCTAACCAAAGAAAATGAGTTTATGATAATTGAAGGAGATGAGTATTTATCATCGCCAATTGATCGCCGTCCGAAGTTTCATTTATATCAGGCAAATATTGCTTTGATGAGTGGAATTGCCTGGGACCATATGAATGTTTTTCCAACATTCGAAAATTATGTTGATCAGTTTAGAATTTTTGTGGACACCATGGTTCCCGGTGGAATTTTAGTGTATAATGAGGAGGATGAAGAGGTGAAAAAAGTAGTCGAAAATGCAACTAACTCTATCAAAAAAGAAGCCTATAAAACTCCGGAATATTCTATAGAAAACGGGCAGGTTTTACTAGATACGATTGAAGGAAAAATCCCTCTACAGGTTTTTGGAAAACACAACCTGCAAAACCTTGCCGGAGCTAAATTGGTTTGTCAGAGTATAGGTGTTTCTGAAGAAGAATTTTATGAAGCAATTTCTACTTTTAAAGGAGCGAGTAAACGTTTGGAAAAACTTGCAGAAGGAGAAAATTCGATCATATTTAAAGATTTTGCACATTCACCTTCCAAAGTAAAAGCAACAACAAATGCTGTAAAAGAACAGTTTGGAGACAGGAAAGTGCTTGCCTGTCTGGAGTTACATACTTACAGTAGTTTAAATGCCGATTTTTTAGATCTGTATCAAAATGCTTTAGATAAAGCCGATGAGGCTGTGGTGTTCTATTCACCACATGCTGTACAAATCAAAAAATTAAAACCGATCTCAAAAGAACAAATAGCCGAAGCTTTTCAAAGAGATGATCTTATCATTTACACAGATCCTAAAGAGTTTAAAGATTTTCTTTTTGCCCAAGATTTGAAGAATACAGCACTTCTTTTTATGAGTTCGGGTAATTATGGAGGATTGGATCTGGAAGAAGTAAAAGGTTTGGTAAGGTAATTGATAAAGAAACTGCATGAATTGGTATATTGAAGTATTAAAAAAATACGCTGTTTTTACAGGAAGAGCAAGAAGGAGTGAATATTGGTATTTTGTGTTATTTAATTTTCTTAATTCATTGATGTTTGGATTGATTGATAGAACTTTCGGTACTTTCGATCCCGATACAGGTTATGGAACATTTGAAATAATCTATGCATTTGCTGTTTTGATTCCCGGTATTGCCGTTGCTGTCAGAAGAATGCATGATGTTGGTAAAAATGGCTGGTATGTATTAATCCCTATTTATAATATTGTTTTAGCAGCAACACCAGGCATTATTGGGGAAAATGAATATGGGGCTGATCCTAAGAATACTGATCTGAATACTACAAAAAACTTTAGGTAGTTATATATTCTTTGATTTAAGAGTTAATGTTATATCTAAAAAGGGTATAAAATCCATTTAAGCAATTATCATCAAGCTAATTACCTGGTCAATTTGACTAAGTGGGGTGATGTTAATTTTTAGATGCGTTTGCCCTGTTATCTCATCAGATGAATATCTTCACAATGTTAAATTCATCAGATGAGTTTTTTCTAATAGATTAAATATTTCTATAAAAGACAAAAACATCTTTTATGTAACCCAGATCACTTATTACTATTTAAACTCATTCTAAATTATGTCAGCACTTTATTAATATTTATCTTTGTTGCGGATTTAAAAAATCCGTAAAGATGAAAATTACAAAAAACACGCGAATTTCGACTCTAATCAAAGAAAAGAAGGAAGTAATTGATGTAATTGCCTCGGTCAATAAAAACTTTTTAAAATTAAAAAATCCTGTTTTAAGAAAAGTTCTTGCACCTCGGGTCACGATATCAGATGCAGCGAAAGTTGGTGGAGTAGAGGTTGAGGTTTTGATAAAGAAATTAAAAGAAATCGGTTTTGAATTTGAAGAAAAATATAAGAGGAATCCAAAATCGGAGGATGAAAAATTAGTTACCAAAGAACCTTACCCACAAAATAATATCCAAAATATGAAAACTTTAGATGTACGTCCCACACTTGATTCAGGTGTAGATCCTTTCAACATCATAATGGAAGAAGTAGAAAAATTGAAAGATGATGAAACCTTGCAAATAATTAATTCTTTTGAACCAATTCCATTGATTAGGAAATTAGAAAGAAAAGGATATGAATCTTGGACAAAGCGCCCAAATGAAAGAGAGGTTCATACTTTTTTTAGGAAGAATAAAAGTAAATGGGTAGATAATGAATTAGAAGTGAAGGTTAAAGGAAGTCCTAATAGTTTTGATGAACAATTGAAATTTTTTGGAGATAATATCAAAAAAATTGATGTAAAAGATCTCGAAATGCCCGAACCCATGGTTGTAATTTTAAAAGAAATTGAAACTTTAAAAGAAGGGGAGGCATTGTATGTAGATCATAAAAAAATTCCTCAATTCTTGTTGCCGGAATTGGAACAAAGAAACTATGAGATTTTATACAAGGAAATTGATTGTAATCAAACCTTATTGCTAATTTATAAAGGAGGGAACAATTAATGAATGGTTTAAACTCAAATAATGCACCCGATGCGAGTGTTGTAAAACCACATTTTATTTTCGGAGCTATTGCGTTTTTGATCTTATCTGTAATGATATTATTGGCTGATTCAACGTTGCTTGGTGCCTATTTTGATAGTAAAATCATTGCAATTACACACATGGCTGTCTTGGGCTGGGCTATTATGATTGTTTTTGGGGCATTATATCAATTAATTCCGGTTGTTTTTGAAACTTCATTATTCAGCGAAAAACTGGCAAAATTTACATTTTGGCTTTCGGGTTTTAGTGTTTTATTTTTAACATATTCCTTTTGGGTTGCTGATTATACAGGATTGTTGCCTTATGCCGCATTGTTGATGTTTGTGTCATTATTACTGTTTGTAGCCAACGTAATTTTATCTTATAAGAACTCCAGGAAGAAAAGCATATCTTCAAGGTTTGTAATTACCGCAGTATTTTGGTTGGCGATAACCGAATTGATAGGAACTTTAATTGCATTCAATTTTAGATTCAATTTCTTTTCAGAAGCACATCTTCATTACCTTAAAATTCACGCAACAATTGGCCTGATTGGTTGGTTTTTGTTGTTGATTATTGGAGTAGCATCTATTCTTATACCAATGTTTTTGGTGTCACATCAACTCGATAATAAAAAGCTGGAAAAAGCCTATTATTTAATCAATTTTGGTTTGCTGGCAATTACTGTAAACTGGTTGTTTATTCATCAGGATTTTATAGATCCTTTCTTTTGGCTTTCGATTGTCATCGGAATAGTTTTCTTTTTTTCATTTGTATATGATTCTTATAAAAAAAGAATTCGAAAAGTACTAGATGTTGGAATGAAACATACCATGATTTCAATAATATCCATCGTTTTACCGATAATTGTAAGTTTAATAATTATGGTTGGATTTAGTATTAATTCCTCATTATTATTAAGAGCTACAACTTTATATGGTTTTGCTATAATCTTCGGATTAATAACTACGCTCATTTTAGGACAAACATATAAAACCCTGCCATTTATTGTCTGGTTAGAAAAATATCAGGCACTGGTAGGAAAGGTTAAAACACCTTTGCCAAGGGAATTATATTCAGAAAAAATTGCAAATATTCATTTATATGTATACTTATTTTTTATTCTTTTTATGATATTAGGAATGATCTTTAATGAGATTTTATTAATAAGAATCGGAAGTTATTTGTTGCTGATTGTAGCGATTTTATATAATATTAATGTGTTTAAAATAATTTTTCACAAGACAAAACCTTAAAAAATGACTAGAGAAGAAATTTTGAATTTTGAAACAGAAGTATTGGAATTACTAAAAAATGTAATGGATCCGGAAGTTGAAGTTAATATTGTTGATTTGGGATTGATCTACGAAGTGAATTATGATGGAGAAGAAACGATTGATATCGAAATGACTTTTTCAACGCCTGCTTGTCCGCTGGGAGATACTATCGTAACAAATGTAAAAGAAACGATCAAACAAAAATATCCAGATTTTACAACAAATGTTGAAATAGTTTTTGATCCGCCATGGTCACCTGCATTGGTAAGCGAGGAAGGGAAGAAAATATTGGGGATGTGAGTTTTGAATGTTGTAATGCTACAATGATTTAATGTTTCAATAATTGTGTTTTTAGTTTTGAGTGGTTAATTTTGAGTTGTGAGTTTTATATATCTCAAAACATGATCGAAAATTTATGATCCAGTTTTTTTATTACTTCATTATATTATTACCTCATTCAATCATTATTTTACTCAACTAAAAACTGTCAACTGTTACTGAAAACTGCTAACTGATCACTCTTTATAACCAAATCTTCTCAATTGATTTTTATCGTTACGCCAGTTTTTATTGACTTTAACATAGAGGTCTAAAAATATTTTTTTACCAAAGAATTTCTCCAGATCCTTCCTTGCTTCCATACCAACTCTTTTAATAGCAGTACCTTTATGGCCAATAATAATTCCTTTTTGAGTTTCTCTTTCCACCATAATAACCGAACGTATCTTGATGATTTCATCTTCTTCAAAGAATTCTTCCGTTTCTATCTCAACTGCATAAGGAATTTCTTTTTTGTAGTGCATTAATATTTTTTCGCGAATTGCTTCATTTACAAAGAATCTTTCCGGTTTATCTGTCAATTGATCTTTTGGGAAAAAAGGTGGAGACTCTGGCAATAATTCAATAATCTTATCAAATACAGTTTGCACATTAAAATTTTCAAGAGCAGAAATTGGTAAGATATGAGCATCGGGTAATTTATCATGCCAAAACTGCATCTTTTCTTCCAATTCTTCTTGTGAAGATTTGTCAATTTTATTGAGAAGAAGTAAAACCGGGATTTTTGAATTTTGAATCTTTTTAAAAAATGCTTCGTCTTTTAATTCTTTTTCACCAATCTCAACCATATAGATCAGAATATCAGCATCTTCAAAAGCCGATTTTACAAAATCCATCATGGATTCCTGTAACTCATAAGCAGGTTTTATGATTCCCGGTGTGTCAGAAAAAAGAATCTGAAAATCATCGCCATTTACAATTCCCAAAATTCTGTGACGCGTAGTTTGCGCTTTTGATGTGATTATTGATAAGCGTTCCCCAACTAAGGCATTCATCAGTGTTGATTTTCCAACATTTGGATTTCCAATAATATTAACATAACCTGCTTTGTGACTCATAAACTAAAATTTAGCTTACAAAGTTAGGATAAAAAAATCAGAAGATTGGAGACCGAAGCCAGAAGAAAGAACCGTCCTGTTAGTTTTTAAAAGCCTGAAAGGTATGTTTGATTTAAGATTATATATAATGCTAATAACCTTAAACTGTGAGCAAAGCTTAGATCGAACTTAGGTTAATAAGATAAAGGACTCCCTTTATTTAAGACATTCTCTTATTCTGTCAATAATTTTATTATGGAATACTTACATCAAAAATCCTAAAGCCAAATACATTATAATTGAGATCGTTCCTCCAAATAATGCATAAGGCAGCTGTGTTTTTACGTGATCGATATGGTCACTTGCCGATGCCATGGAGGAAATGATAGTTGTATCGGAAATTGGCGAACAATGGTCTCCAAAAACTCCACCACCCAAAGTAGCAGCAATTACCAAATAAATATTTGCATCATGAGCCTGTGCCATAGGTATTGCAATTGCCATCATAATAGCAAATGTACCCCATGAAGTACCTGTAGAGAATGCAATAAATGCACTCACAATAAATAGAATTGCAGGTAAGAATTCAGGCGAAAGCCAATCTTTTGTCCAATCAGCAACAAATTGTCCTGTTCCTAATTGGTTACAGGCAGCACTAATTCCAAAGGCCAACATCATTAATAATGCAAGAGGCATCAATTCGCTAATTCCTTTTAGGGTAAGGTCAACCATTTCTTTTGTCCTCATCAGGCCTTGAACTCTGTAAAGAACCATAGCAACAAAAATTGCGGTTAATACCGAATATAATACTGCTGAAGAACCGGATCCTTTTCCTATTGCCTGGAAAAAGTGATCGGAAAATGAATTGTATTTTTCAACATTAGACCATCCGGTAAAAGCCAGATTTACAGGCATCATAAAGACCATTGTTACTAATGGAATAACCATGTTATATGCCTTAGCTTTGATTCCTTCTTTTGGTTCAAAAGAAGTTACAGCATCCGATACCATTGGTTTTGCATTGTCTCCATGAACTTTTCCGGTTTCACGGGTTCGTTTTTCTGCTTTGGCCATTGGCCCAAAATCTTTTTTAAAGATAATGATAGACGAAACCATGATAATTGCGATAATTGGGTAAAAATTATAGGCAATAGATGAGATCAATGTTGGGAATGGATTATCTATTCCCTGGGTGATCAACAAACCCATGATAAATGCACCCCAGGCATTAAACGGAATTAATATAGCAGATGGTGCCGAACTTGAATCGGCGATATAAGCTAATTTTTCACGAGGGATCTTTAATCTGTCAAAGATCGGGCGATATAATGTTCCGGTAGTCAATGCACTGATACTCGTTTCAACAAATAATAAAATTCCGGTTAATTGTGCTAATAATTGAATAATAACCCTGCTTCTTCCTTTTTGTTGGATCTCCAATTTAACGATCAACTTATTGATCCTGTTGATAAATCCTTCAACCCCTTTTGAATACTGAATAAATAATAGTAAAGCACCCACCAAAGCACTAAACATAATGGTACGTGTATTACCCGGTTCTTTAAAAACATTGACTAAAGCTTCTATGGTTGCAATAGTTCCGTCAAAGAAATTCCAATCATTCATGATAACCCAGGCAAACCAAATACCAAAAAGTAAGGCTATATAAACTTGTTTTGTTTTTAATGCTAAAATTATTGCTATTACCGGAGGTAAAATTGAAAGGAATCCGTAGTCACTCATAAAATCGAAATTATAGTCTAAATCACTTAAAAAGTGATGATATTTTTTTGAATGGCTAAATATATAAAAATATACGTGTAACTAGGGTAATGTCATGCGTTTATTTGCACGATTTTTGAAGAGATAATTAACAATTTGTATAAGTTGTTGATATTTACTTTTTTTATAAAAGAAATACTAAAGTATGCTTCCCAAATATTTGACTGTTGTATTCAAAACAACAATTAGATAGTCTAAATATGGTTTTTTATAATTGAATTATGTACAGGAAAATATCGGTTACGTGTATAAGTAGTGGGCAGACTATGGGACACTATATCAAGTTATGAAGTAGTTGATGCTAGCTAGTAGAACGCTCGAATGCGTTACAAACTCTGCTACTACTTATACACGATGTTATGGTTTGGTTTTTATAAATTATAGTTTTAGTATAATTTAAGAAGAATAATTATTCCAACTTTAAGGTTTTGTTAAGCTTCTCTACTTCTTTTTTATTTTTCTCAACAATAGACTTCATTTCGCTGACTTTTTTTTCGGCTTGTTTAATATTTTCATTTTTTGCCATTTCTTCTTCAGCAGTTATTTCACCCTTCTCTTTTTGGTTTTTCACCTTTTCCTTAGCCTCTTTGATCTTTTCTTCATTAGCTTTGATCTGCTCTTCCTGTTCTTTGATCTTCTGTTCAGATTCGGTTTTAGTTGCTAGTGCAGCAGCTTTTGCATCAGAAGCGCGTTGCTGCCCGAATTCTTTACCGGTCAGATCACCTTTGTCTTTACCATAATTATTCCCTTTAGATTTATCATTACTGGTTAAATCCTCAGTATTTTTCTGGTCGATGCCATTGTTATCATCAGGTTTTTTCTCATCTTTTTTCTGCTTACCTTTTTCTTGAACTTCAGTGACTTTGTTATCTTTAGCCTGTTGACCTTTTTCCTTGTCAATATCGCCTTTTACATCCTGATTTTGTTGCACGCGATCCTGAGATTTTTCAATCTTGTTTTCCTGTTTTTGTTGTCCTTTTTCTTCTTTTCCTTTTTCCTGAGCAAATGCAACAGAGAAAGAAAGAAATAATACTAATGCCATTGGTAATACCTTTTTCATGTCTTTTTTCATGTCTTTAATTTTAAATATTGTTTAATAATGTGTTAATTTCATTTTGAGTTTTTTCCATTTCAGTATCTGATGTATAAATGGATTCATCAAGTTTTTGAGTCAATTCTTCAATCGCTTCAGTTTGTTCTTGTAATGCTTCAAGCGATTCTTCTGATTGTTTTGTTCCGGAGGAACAAGCAATAACTAATCCAAGAATAGGAATTAGAAAAATACTTTTTTTCATTTTTTTGTTTTTAAATTAGTTCCGTTTTTTTTAGTGGTTTCTGGACTCCACTAATAAAAATTAGTTTACGGAAGTAAATGTAATTGCTGTTTCTGAAGAAATTCTCAAGTTCGGTTTTAATGTTAAATTGAATAATCATTTTTTATTAGTTATTGGACTTTTCATTTTTCACGATTTTTCGTATCTCTTTTGAGAAATAATTATCCAATCTTTATTTGCTTTTAATTCGGCAGGAATGTAATCTAAAAAAGGGTTTGAAAACTCAGAATTGATTTTTCGGGAAGTTTGCATTTTTTTTAAGCTTATTTAGTTGAAAACTAAAAAAGTTAAAAAAGTGGTGAATGTTCGTGACACAATCGTGACACAGTATTTTACAAAAAATGCCGAAACCCATTTTGTTATATGGTGTTTCGGCATTGTAGTAGCGGGAGCTGGACTCGAACCAGCGACCTTTGGGTTATGAGCCCAACGAGCTACCTACTGCTCTATCCCGCGATATCGGCTGCAAATATACGACATATTAATTGATATAAACAAATGTTTTTTTAAATAAAAAAGTCAGATGTTTTTTACATCTGACTTTCAATTAAATATCATATAGAATAATTAGCTATCCGTTCATAGACATTAAAAATTCCTCATTGTTGTTGGTGTATTTTATCTTATCATTTACAAATGTCATAGCTTCGATAGGGTTCATATCAGCTAAGAATTTACGGAATACCCACATGCGTTGTATCACTTTTTCGTCAAGTAAAAGATCATCTCTTCGTGTGCTTGATTTTACGAGGTCAATAGCAGGATAGATTCTGCGATTTGAGATGTTTCTGTCTAATTGTAATTCCATATTACCTGTACCTTTAAATTCTTCAAAGATAACCTCATCCATTTTTGATCCTGTTTCAGTTAATGCGGTAGCAATAATAGATAATGAACCTCCTCCTTCAATATTACGGGCAGCACCAAAGAATCGTTTTGGTTTGTGCAGTGCATTGGCATCAATACCACCTGACAGAATTTTACCTGAGGCAGGTGCAACGGTATTGTATGCTCTTGCTAAACGGGTAATAGAGTCTAGTAAAATAACTACGTCATGGCCACTTTCTACTAATCTTTTAGCCTTTTCTAATACGATATTAGCAACTCTTACGTGTCTGTCGGCTGATTCGTCAAAAGTAGAAGCTACTACTTCACCTTTTACACTTCGTTGCATATCGGTTACTTCTTCAGGGCGTTCGTCAATCAATAGTACAATTTGATAAACTTCTGGATGGTTTGCAGCGATGGCATTGGCGATATCTTTTAATAAAATCGTTTTACCTGTTTTTGGTTGTGCAACGATCATACCTCTCTGGCCTTTACCTATTGGTGCAAATAAATCGATAATTCGGGTAGAGATTGAACTTTGTTTATCAGCTATATTATACTTTTCCTCCGGAAATAGAGGAGTCAGGTGTTCAAAAGAAACTCTGTCTCTAACAATACTTGGGTTTAAACCGTTGATTAAAGAAACCCTGATTAAAGGGAAATATTTTTCACCTTCTTTTGGTGGCCTGACATTACCTTTAACTGTATCACCTGTTTTTAATCCAAATAATTTAATTTGAGATTGTGAAACATAAATATCATCCGGTGAAGAAAGGTAATTATAATCTGAAGATCTTAAGAATCCATAACCATCCGGCATAATTTCTAACACACCTTCACTCTCTATGATTCCATCAAATTCAAAATCAGGATCGCGATACCTGCTTTTGTGTTTGTGATCACTTTTTTGTTTGAAATTTTTGTGATCTTTTTGCTGAGTTGCTGAAGGTTTCCTTTGTTCACTCACTTCAGGTTTATTTTGAGCTTTTGGTGCACTTTGCTGCTCTTTGGGTTTAACCGGTTTTTCCTTAGGTTTTACCTGAGGTTTTGCCTGAGGTCTAACAAATGGTTTCTTTTCTGTAAAGCGTTTTTGTTCGCTGCTTTTTTGTTGTGGTTTTTCATGAGTCGGTTTTTTTACGACCTCTTTATTTGTCTCCTGAGTGTTTTTTACGGCAGGAGATTCTGTTTTTTTTGCCATTCGCTTTCTTTTTGGTTTTGGCGAATTGCTGTCGTTTTCCTTGATCTTTTTAGGATTTGCAGCTTGAACATCAAGGATTTGGTAGATTAAGTCTTGTTTTTTTAATTGACGGTATTTTGGAACGTCAATATTTTTTGCAATTTCTTGTAACTCTAAAAGTTTTTTTTCTTTGAGTTCTTCGATTTCAAACATCATATTATATATATTAATAGTATTTAGCTTAAAAAAATTAAGTAGTTAAATGGTTTAATTTGTTTTAATATTGAAAAGTGAAAATTGTAAAAGAAGTGATTTACAATGATTTCCGATTGATTATGCAATATTACAAAATTAATTTGATAAATAAAGTTTAATTCTTAAAAAGATTATTTTACTTTTGCACCTGATTTATTCTGAAATATATGATACAACGTATTCAGTCAGTTTATTTATTTATGGCAGCCTTAATATCCGGAGGTTTGACATCTGTTTTAATGCTTTGGTTAAATAATGCAGGTGTTCAGGTGTTTGCATGGTCCACATTAAGTGATCCTGATATCCTGATAAAGATTGTTGGAATTTTATTTTATACTTCGACATTATTATCTTTAATTGCTATTTTCCTATTTAAAATAAGGACTACTCAAATTGCAATTAACAGACTAAATATAATTATAAACTTCTTTTTATTAGGAGTTATTGTATACCATTTATTAATATTACCTGGAGAAACTGCTGTTTCAGAGAAGGGTATTGGGTCTTTTCTACCTATTTTGGTTATTGTTCTTTTGGTTTTAGCCAATAGATCAATTTTAAAGGATGAAAAGCTTGTAAAATCTGTAGAGAGGTTGCGATAATTCTAATTACCTTAGTTATAGTGTGTGAAGCTGTTTAGAACCTATCTAAACAGCTTTTTTTATGGAAATTTCATATCATGGTTTTTAGGTATTTTTAAAATTCCTATTTTCCTCTATTGTACAAACTGATGTGCTGACATATATTTGTAGTGTAATTATTAGTTAAAGAAATAATAATATTCTTTATATAAGAATTAAAATAGGGGGGAAGGGAGAAAAGTTATATTAAGCTGCTATGAAAAAGAAAAAGTTTAGACTTTTCTCCTTACTTAAAACAAGTTCAAAAAAAATTGGAAAAATTGCTATAAAAAATTCCATTAAAGACATTTTGTTAATCCAGATTCTCAGTTTGAGAAATATTATTGTGGGAACAATAAAGATTTACTCTTAATTATTATATAAGAGAAAAGAACAGGGGAGAAAGGAGAGAAGTGAAAATAAACCGGTTTTGCTATTTATAAATAGCTTCTCTCCTTACTATTTTAGGATACAAAAAAATGCAATTTCCAAATATAAAATATAATCTCTTTACGAGATAAACAGACAGGGGAGAGAGGAGAGAAGTGAAAAAGTTGTTGTTAATAATAATAAATAACTTCTCTCCTTACTATTAAAAAGATAATAACATATTAATAAATATTGATACTTTAAATAATTTGGGAGAAGTTTAGGGAGAGTAGAAGAGAAGTGAAAAAATGATGTTCAAATCACTCCTCTCCCTACAATATTTAAAAAATAAAAGCTAATATATAGAAAAAACTATTTCAAATACAATTGATAAAAAACTGAAGTAAAATCTTAAAAATCAATAGCATATAGAGTAATTATACATAATAAATATATTAAATAAAATATATCATACAATATTTTCTCCTCTTAAATCGTTTAATTAATGGTTTTTAGGTAGAAAACTAATGGTTTTTAGGGATATGAAAAAATCCCTATTTTCTCTATTGTTTGGTATCTGAATTGCAAATACATTTGACATGTAAACTTCTCCCAGAGATTACAAAATGAAAAATTATTTAACATTCAAACTTCAAAATTTATTATTATGAAAAAAATTACTTTATCAATCGCATTAGTATTTGTATTAGTTTTAGCATCTTTTACAGTTAATTATAACAATACTACATCTACAGTTCTTACTGATATAGAAGGAACATTATTAAAAACTCCACCGGTAATTGAAAATGCAAATGGTGACTTTACTGTTACTTTTGATGTAGATCAAAATGTAATTGTATCTAATTCACTTATAGGTGAATCTAATGAGATTTTCTTAGTTGAAAATGGAAATTCAAACAATATTAAAACAGTAACTTTAGGATTAGAAGTTGTTAATGGTAAAGTAGAAACCGGGTTTAACAATATTTATGAGAATAATTATGATGTAGCTTCTTCAATGGATATGTTGATGAATTCTGAACCTGATAGAAGACCTAGAGGGGTTATTATCTGGGACTAATCCAAGACAATAAATACATAATAAAATCGTTATTATAATAACTAAAAAGATCCGAATACTATTTTCGGATTTTTTTATATAGTTATAATTAATAATTTTATACTTTTAAAGAAATTGCAGATTATGGATGATAAAATTAGGGTTCATATAGCCGATGACCATCAGATACTCATAGATGGTATCATTGCTGTACTTAAATCTGAAGAAAATATTGATGTGGTTGGATACTCATTGAACGGAACTCAGGTTGTTGAATGGTTTCAAGAGAATACAGCAGATGTTTTGATTCTGGATATTAATATGCCGGAATTAGATGGTATAGAAGTATTAAATAAATTTGATAGCTTTGAAAATAAGCCAAAAGTAATAGTTCTATCAAGTTATGACGATATAAAATTAGTAAAGGAAGTATTGCAAATTGGAGCCCAGGGTTTTGTTCCTAAAAAATCTGCCGGTGAGCATATTGTAAATGCTGTTAAAAAAGTGGCAAATGACGAACAGTATTTTACCGATGATATTAAGGAAAAAATGATGCAGACTTTATTGAATAAACCGGGTAAGGATAAAGTTAGCCAGGATGGGGTTTTAATCAGTTCTTTAACCAAACGGGAAGTACAGGTATTGAAATTAGTGGCTCAGCAATACAGTACAAGAGAAATTGCAGAAGAATTGCATATTAGCGAAAGTACTGTAGATACCCATCGTAAAAATTTGATGAAAAAAGTAAAGGTTAAAAATAGTGTTGGATTGGCTATATTTGCACTTAAAAATGAAGTAATATAATTTAAAATTATTTACAGAAAATTGTGAATATTTCTCCCATTTCATATAAAATAAAAAAACATACTTTCCTTTTTTTTATGACCTTCTGTATGGCTCTATTTGCTGCTGGACAGTCAAAAGGGACAGAATATATCAATAATAAACTTCAAAAGATTGATTCTCTTATTGCTGAAAAAAAATACGATCAGGCGATAGTTATCATAAAAAATATTCAAAACACATTTTCATTTAGAGATAAGACTGAAGATAAACTTGCTTTTGAATACAGGTATGCTCAGATTCTATTTGAAAATGGTGATGAAGATGGGGAAAAGAAAGCATTGAATAAATTGTTGGTGGGGTATGAAAAGTTGAAACCTCACTCTGATTCTAGTTTATATTTAGATTATTTAAATTTTTTAGCCAAAATATTCGCAAGTTCACGGAATTTTGATAAGGCAATTTTTTATAATAAGATTGCCTTAAAATCTTCACTAAAGAATAATGATACTATTAATATTTTAAAATCATTAGTGAGGGTTGGTAGCTTTTTTTACGCAAAAAGTGATTTAGATAGTGCAAAATTTTACTACAGAAAAGTAGATTATTATCCAGTAACAGCAAAAACTGAGAATAGAATTTCTAATGCTTATAACAATTTAGGAGTTATTGCTCAGATAGAGAATAATTTCAGTTTGGCCAAGGGTTATGCGATTAAAGCTTTAAAAATAAAAGAAAAACAAAAAGATTCAATAGGGATAGCTTATTCAAAAGTTAATTTAGGAAATCTTAATCATTATAATGAAAATTTTAAAGAGGCTATTAAGAGCTATACTGATGTGATGACTTTTTTAGAAAAAGATACTTCAGATGTTTCACTTAGCTTAAAACGTGCTGTTTATGATAATTTATCAGTTTCATATGATTCTCTTGGAGAATATGAGAATGCTTATCGGAATTTGTTAAAGTCTATGAGAATTAATGAAAAGATTATAGATAAGAATTTTAAAGAAAACTTTGCCGAAGTAGAAGCTAAATATAATATCGCAAAACAGGAAAAACTGATTGAGATAGAGAAAAACAAAGCACAAAGAGCTCAATTTTTATTTTATGGCCTTACATTTTTGACACTTACCTTATTGGTCTTGGCATATATATTTTATAAAAACTATAAGTTAACTCAGCAAAACAAGTTAGAACAGGAGCAAAATTTAACACAAACAAAGATCATTAATGCTACAATTGATGCCAAAGAGAAAGAGCGAAAGACCATTGCCGAGATCTTACATGATAGTGTAAGTGCATTATTATCCTCAGCTAATTTACATTTACAGGCTTCAAAAAAAGAACTTAAGAATGATGTGCCCAATGAAATAATTAAAGCTCAGCATATAATTGATGAAGCATCAGTTAAGATAAGAGACCTTTCACACGAACTAATTTCTTCAGTTTTATTGAAATTCGGGTTGGCTTTTGCAATTCATGATCTTTGTGAAAAATATTCTAATTCTCAACTAGAGTTGATCAGCGATGATAATGGTGTTAAGAGGTATCATCAAAAGTTTGAAATAAAGATTTATAATATCATTGAAGAGCTTGTAAATAATATTTTAAAACACAGTGATGCAAAAACTGCATCAATTAATCTGGTTGAACGAAATGGTAGTCAGTTGCTCATACAAATAATTGATGATGGTAAAGGGTTTGATGTAAAAAAGGCCCGCTCAAAAGATGGTTTAGGCTTGAGTCATATTGAGGCGCGTGTAAAAGTAATGAAAGGTGTATTTAATATTAACTCTAAAAAAGGAGAAGGAACAAGCATTTTTATTTCAGTTCCAATTTATAAATCGAAAGAAGAGAGGGATGATGCTTATAAAAGTGAAGACATTGCGGTTTAGATATTTTTATTCGTAACAAAAACTATGAACTTGCAGTCCATAGTGGTTTAGTTTACTTTTTCTTTATTTCTATTACTTCCAGATTTTTTATCTCATTACCATCAATTTTGAATCTAAGCATAGTTCTGGATTTATGAAGGCCATAAATTCCGGCAGCACCAGGATTCATATGTAATAAATTATTCTTTTTATCAAATTGCACTTTCAGAATGTGAGAATGACCGGAAATAAATAAATCTGGTGAAATATTTTCAATTTCCTTCTTGATTCTGGATTCATACCTGTTTGGGTAACCGCCAATATGTGTAATCCATACTTTTACATTTTCTATAGTGAAAATATTATCTAACGGGAATTCGGATCTTAATTTAGTACCATCGATATTACCAAAAACAGCTCTTAATTTAGTGACTTCTTTTATTTTATTTGTCACGTCCTCATTTCCAATATCACCGGCATGCCAAACCTCATCTGACTTACGGCAATAATTTAATATATTTTCATCAATATGGTTATGGGTATCTGATAGAAGTAATATTTTCTTCATGTTGTTTAAATTTGTAAATTTTCAATTCTTTAAACTATCTTTGCTTTGCAACAAAAATACATTTTTTGAGATACTTTGTTAAACTTTCATACAACGGAAAAAATTATCACGGCTGGCAAAAACAACCTAAAGAGGTTTCAGTACAAGAAGTATTAGAAAAAGCCTTCACCTTATTATTAAATCAAAAAATTGAAATTGTTGGATGTGGCAGAACAGATTCTGGAGTTCATGCCAGTGAATACTTTGCTCATTTTGATGTTGAAAATAAAATTGACGTTGAAGATCTTATCTACAGGTTGAATGCTTTTCTACCGACTGATATTGTAATTCATCGGTTTTTTCTGGTAAAAGAAGACGCACATGCCAGATTTGATGCAATTTCAAGAAGTTATGAATACAGAATCTTTTTGGGTAAAGATCCTTTTTTAACAGATCTAACATGGCAAACTCACCATAAGAATATTAATGTTGATCTGATGAATGAAGCAGTAAAAACCCTTTTTGAATATGAGAATTTTAAATGTTTCTCAAGGTCAAAAACAGATGTAAAAACTTATAATTGTACTATAACACAAGCTAAATGGGAACTTGAGGATAAGCTTCTGATTTTTTATATTTCTGCTAATCGTTTTTTAAGAAATATGGTTCGTGCAATTGTGGGAACTTTATTAGACGTTGGTTCCGAAAAGATCACTATCGAAGAGTTTAGAAAGATTATTGAAAGTAAAAATCGCAGTAATGCAGGAGCGTCCGTTAAGGCAAAAGGGTTATTTTTAACCAAAATAGAGTATCCTTATGAATTAGAATCTAATTAATTTAAATGTCCAGGGAGGAAAAAAACACATCGGGTAAAGCATTTGATATTCAGCTTTTTAAAAGAATTTTATCTTTTGTAAAGCCGTATAAACTTCAGTTTGCGGTTTCGGCTGCTGCAGTTATCTTACTTGCTACATTTGCCACTATACGCCCTTATTTACTACAACAGGTTATCGATAAGTATATTGTAAATAAAGATGCCATGCAATTATTGACCTATATCTTGTTGATGCTAATTGTATTGCTCTTTGAAGTTTTTTTTCAATTCCTGTTTATATACTTTGCCAATTGGCTCGGACAGCATATAGTTAAAGATATCAGAACAAAATTATTTGACTTTTTGCTTCACTTTAAGATGAGTTTTTTTAATAAGCAGGCAGTAGGTAAGTTGGTTACAAGAGTTGTTTCCGATATAGAAACAATTGCGAGTATTTTTGGCCAGGGTTTGTTTATTATTATAAGTGATTTTCTCAAAATGCTTTTTATAGCGGTGTTAATGATAAGCATGAATTGGAAATTAGCTCTTATTGTTTTTGCTATTTTACCAATATTAATTTACGCTACAAGAATCTTCCAGAAAGCGATGAAACACGCTTTCCATGAGGTTAGAACTGAAGTTGCAAATCTCAATGGCTTTGTACAGGAACGAATCACCGGAATGAAGATTGTTCAATTATTTGTACGTGAAAAAATTGAATATGATAACTTTAAAAAGATCAACGAAAAGCATAAAAAAGCATGGATAAAAACTGTTTGGTATAATTCAATATTTTTCCCTGTTGCTGAAATTTTACCTTCAGTTGCTATAGGATTGGTAGTTTGGTATGGCGGTTTGCAGGCCGCTGTCAATAGTTCGGTAACTGCAGGTGAGATTATAAGTTTTATTATGATGAACAATATGTTATTCAGGCCATTGCGTCAGATAGCTGACAAATTCAATACGCTACAAATGGGTATGGTGGCAGCTGAAAGGGTATTTAAAGTGATAGACACCAATGAGGCAGAATTGGATAAAGGGAATATGGATATTGAAGTCTTAAAGGGAGAAATAAATTTTGAAAATGTGCATTTTAGTTATGTGAAAGATGAAGAAGTGTTAAAAGGGATCTCTTTTGATGTAAAAGCAGGAGAAACGGTTGCATTAGTTGGAGCTACAGGTGCCGGAAAATCGACTATAGTTAATTTATTAAACCGTTTTTATAATATTGATAAAGGGCAAATTATGATTGATGATAAACCTATCTCAATTTTTAAATTGCATGAGTTGCGAAAACATATTGCTGTTGTATTGCAGGATGTTTTCTTGTTTTCAGATTCAATTTTAAACAATATTACCTTAAATGATCCGGCCATCACTTATGAAGAAGTTGTTGAAGCTGCCAAAGAGATCGGGATTCACGAATTTATTATGACATTACCCAATAATTATTATTATAATGTTAAGGAAAGAGGAGTAATGTTATCGGCAGGGCAAAGGCAGTTGATTGCTTTTTTAAGGGCTGCTGTAAGCAGTCCCAGTATATTAATTTTGGATGAGGCTACTTCCTCAATCGATACTCATTCCGAGATATTGATCCAACAAGCCACTGATAAAATTACCAAGGACCGTACCTCTATCATTGTTGCTCACCGATTAGCAACTATTAAAAAGGCCGATAAAATTATCGTGATGGATAATGGTATGGTAGTTGAACAAGGGACACACCGGGAATTATTGGATAAAGGTGGTTATTACAGTAAGCTGTATACTATTCAGTTTTTACAGAAGCAGACCGGTTAATAGATTTTTAGGTTTCTGGTTTCGGGTTTTGAATCTTCAAATTTGATAATCAATATATTCTCAGATTGGCTTCGCATTCATACTTTAGTAGGTTAGGTCTTCTTTGATGAGCTCAACCAGATCTTCCAGATCTTCAAATAAAACAAATGTGCCATTATTGACATAAGAAATTTGTCCGGTTTCTTCAGAAACGATCAATGCAACTGCGTCAGATCTAGTTGAAATTCCAAGTGCAGCCCTGTGTCGCAGTCCAAAATGTGAAGGGATTTCTATGTTATTTTCTATCGGTAAGATTACTCTTGTAGCTGTAATTAAATTATCTTCTATAGTTATTGCACCATCATGAAGCGGACTATTTTTATAAAAAATACTATTTAAAATAGGTTTGTTTATCTCAATTTTTTGAGGATCACCGGTAAGTTTAACAAAATCCAGATTGTTATTTCTTCCCAGAACGATTAATGCTCCGGTTTTAATTTTTGCCATATCATCGCAAAATTCAACGATGGTTTCCACCTCATTTGAAGTTGCCAGATCAGTCTTTAAGAATTTTAAATTCTTTAATATCCCTTTTCTTGATGCAAAGTTTGTAGAGCCAAGCATTAATAAAAATTTTCTTATTTCCTGTTGGAAAACTATGATCAATGCGATAACACCACCACCTAAAAAGTTACCTAAAATGTCACTTAAAAGTTCCATTTGAAGAGCCTGGGTAAGTTTCCAAATAAGGTAAATGATTGCAATTCCTAAAAAGATATTGATTGCAACTGTGCCTCTGATAAGTTTATAGACATAAAAAAGTAGAACGGCTACTAAAACGATATCAAGTATGTCTAAAAATCCGGGATGTAGAAAATCGAGTGAATCCAAATGGTTTTAGTTTTTGTAAATGTAAGAATTATTCTTCATTATAAATATACTCTGATTTCTCAACCGGAAAATCTGAATTATATAATTTTGCCTTGACAGAAAGATATTCCTGATAAGGCAAATCTCCATCAAATTTTAAAACTAAAATAATATTTCTGATAGAATCATAATCAAATTTAGTTTTTAATTCTGGGATTAGGTAATCGGAATTATTTATTTTAATATTCAGAATTACAGGTGTTTTCGTGCTGTCTTCTTTAATTTGATTATAGTTCTTGTCAAATTTATCCTTATCAAAAATGTATTCAGTACTGGTAAAATCTAAGAGTGAAAATGTTTTGGAAACTGTATCGGCATAGCTAAAATAATTTCTCATACCTTCAGTTTTGTGAATTGATTTTTCTTTCAGTTTTTCCTGAATTTTATATACTTCCGGAATCACTATTTTTAATGGCAGCCGTTTGTCAATATTGAAGATCAGATTAGTGTTTGTAATTTTATTGCTTTTATTTATTACAGCAATCGTATCGTTGTTTTCGATATTAAAGAAAAACCAGATCTTAGATGTGTTATATATTTCTGTAATACCTTTTTCACCTAATTTTGGTAGCTGAACATTTTTATTTGAACAGCTCGAAATAATTAAAAGCAATAGGATAAATTTGATAAACTTCATCATAATTTCTCAACAATTTTTACAGCTTCAACAGCTTCTTTCACATCGTGAACTCTAAGTATATTTGTTCCGTTTAACAGGGCAATGGTATTTGCTACGGTTGTAGCATTCAGTGCCTCTTCTGGCGAAATATTCAATGTTTTGTACAATGTTGATTTTCTGGAAATACCTGTTAAAATTGGTAAGTCGAGATTTTTGAACAAATCCAGATTTTTTAATAACTCAAAATTCTGATCGATTGTTTTTCCAAAGCCAAATCCTACATCGAGGATAATATCATTTGTTCCCAGTTCTCTTAACTGATTTATTTTTTTTGAAAAATAATAGATAATATCTTTAATAAGATCATTGTATTTCGTTTGGCCTTTCATTGTCTGAGGTGTGCCGGGCATATGCATTAAAATATATGGAACCTGTGATTTTGCAACTGTTTCAAACATTTTTTCATCCAGATTGCCGCCTGAAATATCGTTGATCATACATGCACCAATATCAATACATTGTTTGGCTATATTACTTCTGAATGTATCAATTGAAATAAAGATGTCCTGAAATTCCTGTAGAATTATTTCCAGGATCGGAACTATTCTTTTCTTCTCTTCTTCTTCACTGATATGCTCTGCACCCGGGCGTGAAGAATAAGCGCCAATGTCAATAAAAGCAGCACCTTCCTCAATCATCTTTTCTACCTGATTTAGGATCTCTTTCTCATTTTTATATTTTCCTCCGTCATAAAAAGAGTCAGGAGTAAGATTTAAAATC
Organism: Bacteroidota bacterium; assembly: GCA_039715085.1. Classification (GTDB taxonomy): domain Bacteria; phylum Bacteroidota; class Bacteroidia; order Flavobacteriales; family Flavobacteriaceae; genus Namhaeicola. Next base: position 23,501 of record JBDLIB010000024.1, read on the forward strand.
CCCATCACTTTTGGGGAATCCAGGTCAATTAAATTTCCTTTACAGTTTATGGTTTGCATACTTTGTTTTTTTCAATGTTGATGCTGTGGGTGATGAGTTTTTTATAATAATTTTCACCGAATGAAGTCAGAGACAATTAATTTCCTCTTGATTATACTTCTTACTTCTCACTTCCGTCTCCCGTCTCTATTTACTCGCAACCGTATTAACTACCTTACTCATTTTTGGTGCTATATAATTATCCATTTTGTTTAATAACTCCGCTACAGAATCACTTACTTGCAGCATGTTACGATTACTTTGTTTTAAAAAACCTTCCTTTACCATTACATCGAGTTGGTGTAAACTATGGTCAAAATAACCGTTAATATTTAAAATTCCCACCGGTTTGTTTTCAATGCCAAGTTGCCCAAGTGTTAATGCTTCAAAGATCTCATCCAGAGTGCCAAATCCGCCTGGCATAGCGATATAACCATCCACCAGTTTACTTATCTTAACTTTCCGTTTCGACATTTTTTTGGTTACGATCATACGGGTTATTTTTGTATGTGCAACTTCTTCATGTCGTAATAATCCTGGGATTACACCAATTACTTCTCCATTATTTTCCAAAATAGTGTCGGCAATGACTCCCATCATCCCAATTTTTCCACCTCCGTAGACAAGTCCAATATTTTTCTTCGTGAAATATTCGCCAAGTTCCCTAGCCTTTTCAGCATAAATACCATTAAAACCTATACTTGAACCACAAAAAACAGCAATTCTATTCATATTTTTATTTTGTTTTACTTTGTAAAAATAAGTAAATATTAATAAGATTTTTATAAATTCGTTTCGATTTAAATAATTAAGCAATTTTAAAGAATTCATGCAAAACACTTTAAAGCAATACGACGATGTCACCAATAAATGTAGGAAACTTTTTGTGGATAAAATGAAAGATTACGGAAGTGCCTGGCGAATTTTACGTTTGCCATCACTTACCGATCAGATATTTATAAAAGCACAGCGTATTCGTCAGTTACAGGAAAATAATGTTAGAAAAATTGAAGAAGACGAAATTCCGGAATTTATCGGTATTATTAATTATTCGGTAATGGCTTTGATACAAATTGAAAGAGGTATTGTAGATCAACCTGATTTAAACGTTGAGGAAGCAACTGCTCTTTATGATAAACACATTTCTTTAACCAAGGAATTGATGGAAGATAAAAATCATGATTATGGAGAGGCGTGGAGAGAAATGAGAATAAGCTCGTTTACAGATCTGATCTTGCAAAAATTACTCCGTGTTAAACAAATTGAAGACAATAAAGGAAAAACTCTGGTTTCGGAAGGGATAGATGCTAATTACCAGGATATGGTTAATTATGCTGTTTTTGCATTGATCTTGATAGGAGAAAACGAAGGATAGTATGTACTTTTTTACCCAAATAATTAGAACTTTAGTTGCTTTAACTTTTATTTTTTCAGGTTTTGTTAAGTTAGTCGATCCACTTGGTTCAGTATATAAATTAGAAGAATATTTTAGCGCGGATGTGTTAAACTTAGAGTTTTTGGTGCCTTATGCTTTGCTAATTTCTCTAGTTTTGATATTTGCAGAGTTAATGTTTGGAGTGATGCTTCTAATGGGGTATAGGGTAAAAGAAACCGTATGGAGTTTATTTTTCTTAACCTTGATATTTTTATTCTTAACGTGGTATTCAGCATATTATAATAAAGTAACAGATTGTGGTTGCTTTGGTGATGCCTTACAATTAAGTCCCTGGGAAACATTTTATAAAAATGTAATTTTAATCGGACTAATCATTTTTCTATTATTCAAATCGTTTGATATTCCTCCTGTGTTAGATGATTATGCGGGATATTTTACACTTACTGCCTTTGTGGTTTTTTCGATTATAGCATATTATTCTTTAAAGCATTTGCCAATAATTGATTTCAGACCATATGCCGAAGAAAAAAATATTATGGAGGGGATGCTGATACCCGAAAATGCCGAGAAACCGGTATTTGAAGATATATGGATCTACAATATTGATGGTGAAAATAAAAGTTTTTCAACCGATGAAAAACCCTGGAATATTCCAGGAGCAACCTATGTTGACAGGAAGACCAATGTAATTAGTGAAGGTTATGTGCCACCAATACATGATTTCACTATGGAAAAGGATGGTGAAGATCTTACTGAGCAACTTTTAAATGAAGAAAAACTGATGCTGATAGTAATGTATAACTTGTCAGAATCTAAAAAAAGAGGATTAAGGAAAGTTGCAAAGCTATCTGAAAAAGCCTTAATTAATGGTTATCATGTGTATGGATTTTCCGCTTCAAGCGAAGAAGATTTTCAAAATATTAAGGAAGAATATGGATTTAATTTTGATATGCTTTTTTGTGATGAAACCACATTAAAAACGATCATCAGATCTAACCCGGGAATTGTAATTATAAACAAAGGTACAATTACAGGGAAATGGAGCTGGAGAGATACTAAAAAAGTAAAATTGTAAATTTCAGGTAATGTTAAAGTATGCCCTATTGGTTTTTATTGGAGGAGGTGCAGGCAGTGTAGCCCGGTTTATATTGGGTTTAAAACTGAATCATGTAGCACAAAATATTCCATATGGAACGCTATTAGCAAACATATTAGGAAGCTTAATGATTGGATTGTTGTTCGGATTTATGGGAAAATCAAGCTATTTCAATAATAACTATTATTATTTACTGGCAGTAGGTTTTTGTGGTGGGTTTACAACATTCTCCTCTTTCGCATATGAAAAATTATTGTTCCTGAGATCTGGTGATCTGGTTAACTTTTTTACTTATATGTTCGGAACTTTATTTTTAGGTTTAGCCGCTGTAGTTTTAGGACTTTATATTGCAAAAACAATCTGATATTTAAGGCTTGCTGACTAGCAAAATATTTTTAAAATAAAATGCAAGGGTTTTGGTTGTATTAATCAAAAACCTGCCACTCCTGCAGGCGGGAGCTTACACTTT
>JBDLIB010000025.1:0-26205 GCA_039715085.1 Bacteroidota bacterium
TTCACAATTTGAAAAGCATCCTAAAATTCATAAAGTAGATGCTCCGGTGGTAGAAATTTCTGCAACATTTATCCGTAAAGCGATCAAAGAAGGAAAGAATATCCAACCTCTTCTACCTTCAAAAGTCTGGGAATATATTGACGAAATGAATTTTTACAGATAAAAACCTACTTCCCAAACTATTATTTTTTTTGTTAGTGTAGCGTTTTGTAGATTCCTTACGTATTGGTATTATAAAGCTTTAAAAGATGAAATACTTTCTTTTCATATTTCTTATTGGGTTGGTTTTTACCGGTTGTTCAGATGATAATGAAGATGTTGATAATTTATTCAATAACAATAATTCAAAGGTTGTATTACGACTTAGTAAAGATATTTTTGTCACATTTGATAACAATAGAAAAAACAGCATTAGCGAAGGAGATCCTTTTACCATTATAGAATCAAAAAGAGAGGGAGATAATTTACAAATTACTTTATCCTATGGCGGAGGGTGTAAAGAACATTCCTTTGAAGTTATCTGGGATGGTATAGTTTACACTGATGACCCATGTAAGATGAATTTATTACTGATCCACAGAGGAAATAATGATTATTGTGAGGCTTTAATTACTGATACGATCAATATTAATCTAAAAGAATTAATAGGCAGTGTTTCTTATAAAAATGACTGTACTTATCATATTTTCAGCACTTATAATTTTAGTGAAAATCCCGATATAATAATTAATGCCATTAACTAATAAATACTAAATTTACTCACCTAAGTAATTAGGTAAATAAATTGGCTTGGAAGAGAATTTAAGAAAAGATTCATATTTAAAAAAGGTATTAAACCAGTGTGAAAAGGGCAATGTGGTGTACCAGGAAATTCTGTATAAGGATTTTTACAGCTACGCATTGAGTATCTGCAGGTTATATACCTATTCTAATGATGACGCTGTAAGCATACTTAATGACAGCTTTTTAAAGGCATTCTCTTCCATTAAAAAAAAGAAATATAATAAAGCTGTACCTTTTAAAAATTGGTTGAGAAGAATCGTAATTAATACAGCAATTGACAGTTATAGGAAAAATTCAAAACATTTTCATCAACTGGAAATTGAAGAAGCAGTACAAACTCAAGCCAATAGCGATATTATTGATGACCTTACAGCAAATGATATTATAAATCTATTAGATCAGTTACCGGAGGCACACCGGATCGTTTTTAATTTATATGAGATTCAAGGATATGATCATCTGGAAATTTCAGAAAAGTTAAATATAAGCAAAAGTACATCAAGAGTATTTTTAACGAGGGCAAAGAAGAAGTTAAGAATTTTAATTAATAAAAATTTTTAAAGCAGATGAAGGAGAATTTTGATAAAAAATTAAGTAATAGAATCAAGGAAGTTGTTGAAGATCAAAACTTACCTTACAATCCCGAACATTGGGATATGTTGCTTGCCAAAAAGAATGAGAAAAAGAAAAAGCAATATATTTTACTATGGCGTTCTGCTGCTGCTCTACTGCTGTTAATTGCTGTGGGAAGCCTGGGTAAATTCTATTTCAGCCAACCAAATTCCGAAAAAATCGTTGCACCGGAGATAAATATCGTTAATAGTAACGACAGTTTGAAAAAAGAAAATTTGAATGGGAGTGAAAATACTCTTATAGCTGATGAAAATGTTGATAGTTTGAATACTAATAAATTACAAATAAAACAGACAGATTCAAAATTCATCAAAATAATTCCTCCAAAAACAGTTGAGAAGACCCTAATTACTTCTAATGAAAGATCTATTCCTAAAAAAGTTGAAAACAAAAATTCAATAAAAAACAAAATCGGAAATAACAACAATGATCTTGTTAAAAAAGATGATGTAATCATTCAGAGCAAAGAAGATGTCAAAGAAAAAGATGATGTTTTTACAGAACAGGTAATTGTTGCAGAAAACAAACCAAAAAAAGATTCATTGAAGGATATAAATGAATTGATCGCATCAAAAATTGACCCTAAGAAAAGCACCTCAAAATCAATCAAAATAGGGGTTAATATCTCTTCAGGAATTAATTATAATCAGAAAATTATTAATTCCAATTTAGGGTTTGCAGGAGGAGTCTCTATAGATCTTCCTCTTTCAGAAAAACTGGATCTTTATTCCGGAATATTATACACCGATCAAAAACTAAATGTAAACGGCCAAGATCTTGTATACGCCTCGGGCCCGGGTATTTTAAGTGGTAACGATACCCAAGAGAAATCAGAAAAAGCAATTTTAAAAGGTATAGAAATACCAGTCAATTTAAAATATAATTTCTCTATAAATAATAAAAAAGTCTTTGTTTCAAGTGGTTTTTCTTCTACCTACTATTTTGAAGAAAATATCGAGACTGATTATACAGTTAATTCCAGAGTTGAGACAATTACTCAAGACAGTTTTGGAAATAATATTGTAAAATATAATTTGGTAGAAAGCAATGAAAAAATGGTAATATCAGGTGATAACAATTTTAATTTTGCTAATATTTTAAATTTATCGATGGGGATTGAACTGCCATTAAACAGAAAACAACAAACCATTGTTCTTGAGCCCTATTTTAAATATTCCATCAGGCCGGTAACCAGTGAAAACATTGATTTTTCAAGTGCAGGAATTTTCCTTCGTTATAATTTTAATTTTTCTCAAAAATAATTTACTCCTAGTGTAGCGTATTGCAAATTTCAAACGTATTGTTAGTATAAACTTATAACTCAAAATTTATCTAATATGAAGAATTTTTTCTACACTTTAATTCTGCTACTCTCTTTAACTTCGTGTGATTTTGATGATTGTGAAGGCATAGATTGTTTTACTCCTCCCCCATCCTTTGGTTTTGAAATTGTAGACAAACAAAGTAAAGAGAATCTATTCACAAACGGAACTTATACCGATGATCAAATCGAGGTGTTCAATACACAGACAAAAGAACCGGTTGAATATAGATTTATCAGTGAGAATAATCATAATACTATTGGTATACATTCTATAGGATGGAGTACTGAAAAAGTGGATATAACCATCAATATTGGAGATGAGGTGATATTCAATTTTTTCGTGGATGCTGAAAGGAAGAAAGGAGATTGCTGTTCATTTACGAAAATCAAAGAATTCAGGATAGAAAATATTGATTATGAAATTATGGAGACCTATCCTCAAGCAGCTACGATTTTAGTGGAAAATTAAAATTATAACTTAAAAATATATTTATGAAAACCCTTTTTACAGCTCTGTTTTTTCTTGTCTTTGGCCTTTCAACAATTAATGCACAAAATAATGATTATTCAAAAATGACACTCACATTAAGCGGTTTAAGTGTTATGCCTGATGAAAGCGATGATATTGAAGGAAAGAATTTAAAAATATCAAACGAATATGGTTTTGAAATAGGATTAAGCTACTTTTTCACAAAGAACTTGGCTACTGAATTTAGTCTTGCTTATTCAAAACACGAAGCTGTTTTACAATATAATGGAATAGAATATAATTCCAGAGGATATTACTACATTGGTGACATAACGATCATACCGGTAAATTTAAATCTTCAGTATCATTTTTACGTTAATAAGTTTAGACCCTATTTAGGAGCCGGATTTAACTATACTGCTTTTCCTGTAAGTCAAGATTATTATTTAATTGGAGGTGTAAGTGGAGGTGAAATTGATGATACCTTTGGTTTTGTTCTGCAAGGAGGTATTAATTACGATATCAATAAAAAATGGTTTCTGAATTTTGATATAAAGAAACTGTTTTTATCTACAGATTTGACCTATCACCGCGGTTATTGCCCTTCATATGAGGAATTAAAGGCTAAATCAATTGTAGCTGTACCCTGTCCGGATTATATAGTAGAAGATATTATTGAAGAAATTGAAATAGATCCATTATCTATTGGTTTTGGAGTTGGCTATAAGTTTGACTGGTAAGATATTATAACTAAAAATAAATATGAAAACTATATTTACAATCCTGATTATCTTTATCATAAGCCTTTCCTCAATATATGCCCAAAACGATGATTATTCCAAATTGACTCTTAAAATAAGTGGGTTAAGAATTTTTCCGGATGAAGATTGTGATGTTGAAAACTGGGATTTGTCCATATCAAATGAATACGCTATTGGAATTAGCTTGAATTATTTTTTCAATAAAAATCTGGCTGTGGAGTTAAGTCTGTCGAGTTCGAAGCATGATGTTTTAAATCAGTATAGAGGCCCTGTTCCTTATGAAGAATTATTAAGCTCATTATATTATACTCTGCCTCCGTATATTAGTATAAAGGACGTTAAAATTATTCCTGCAACTTTAAATTTTCAATACCATTTTTACTTTAACAAGTTTAAACCTTATTTAGGAGCAGGTATTAATTATTCATTATTTGATGTAAAAGATAAAATGTTGGTAGGAGGTGTTTATGGTGGAAAATTTGACAATGCATTTGGCTTCGTACTACAAGGAGGTATCAATTATGATTTTAACTCCAAATGGTTTGTCAATTTCGACATAAAGAAGATGTTTCTATCTACAAATATGTCTGTACAATATGACAGTTGCCAAGGATGGATTTGTCCTGCTAATATAGCACCGATAAAAATAACTAATGAAATTGACCTGAATCCATTATCTATAGGAATGGGAATTGGATATAAGTTTGATTGGTGGTTTTAAAAATCACTAAGTAACTCTAAAAATTGAAATAAATGAAACGAACATTAATAAATTTTAAAAATACATTCACAAAAAGGAATGTTTAAAATTTTTAATGTGAGAGCGTAGCGGTTGCACACGTTCTTAATTCTATAATTAATTTATTATCAAATAATTACTGAATTTTAAACGTATGAAAAAACTATTTCTAATAATATTAATCGTTTTCATAGGATGTAGCGATGATGACGAGCAGACTCTAAATTCACAACTAACCGGCGAATGGAAATGGGTTGAATCCTCGGGAGGTATTGGCGGAATTACAGAAACACTCGAAAGCACAGGAAAAGAAATCACTCTTGAATTTACGTCTGAAATAAAAAAAACATTTATTAACAGCATATTAGAATATGAATCAGCCTATTATCTTGAAAATGGGGAGTCAATCACCTCAACTGAAAAAGTTGATCTGATAATTTATGATAATGGTGTAAGACAAGCTATTGAAATAAATGATGGTTACCTGGTGTTGATAGACGAATATTTTGACGGGTATATGCATGGATACATTAAAAAGTAAAATTATGAAAACAAAAATTTCACTAATTTTCATTGTAATCATATTTAGTTTATTGACAAGTTGCAATGATGATGTAGATGATGGTGATCTGACTCCTGTTGAGTTTGTACTTATCGGACAAGGAAACCTTTATGGAAATGGTGGAGAGAATATTGAAAAGCAAAATTTAAAAATCAATAAATCAGCTGATTGGAATAAACTGGTAGATAAAATGAACTCTAATAATAATGTTAGTGATGGTTTTACTGAAATCGATATCGATATTTCTGAATTTATGATAATTGCAGTTTTTGATGAAGTAAAAGGGAACGGTGGACACTCAATTGATATAACCAGAATTGAAGAAAATAATAACAAAGTCTTTGTAACGATAGAAAATCTTTTATCTGGAGGTGCTTACACTGTAATGTCACAACCATATCATATCGTTAAAATTCCAAAAAACAACAAGCAAGTTATTTTTGAGTATAGATAGTCACTATTTTTATCATAAAAATTACATCTCTTATCCATTATTAATTATTCATTCAAAATATACACAAGGTCAAAAAAATGTATATTTGCCTGAAAGTATTTTAGTGAAACTAATTTTTGAGGAGTTTGTAGAATGAACTCAAAAATGTAAGTTGTCCCGAGAATTATCGGGATAATCCCGCTAAAAGGCGGGAATTTTTTAATAGAACTTTGAACAGATTTTAACATTGACTCATATACTATCTATTTCAAATAAATAATGGATAAAAAAAAGAAAAACAGTAAACTTAAAGATAAACTCACTTTTAAATATCGGTTTGTTGTATTGAATGAGGAAACTTTTGAAGAAAGGTTTTCATTTAAATTGAACAGGCTGAATGCATTTGTTTATGGAGGCTTATTTTCAATATTTTTAGTTGTGATTACTATCGCACTGATTGCATTTACACCCTTGAAAGAGTATATACAGGGCTATTCTTCCACCGAATTAAAAAAAGAAACTTACTCTTTGGTATATAAAGTTGATTCGCTACAGCAAGAACTATTGGTAAATAATTTATATATCCATAATTTACAACAGGTATTGACCGGAGAGATAGAAGAAGTTGATTTTGATAAAGATTCCATAATGGAACAATTACATTTAGAAGATGTAGATCTATCACCTTCAGCAATCGATTCTTCTTTTAGGAAAGAGATCGAGTTAGAAGACAGGTTCAGTATTTTTGAACAAGCCACCAAAAAAACAGATATCGTATTTTTATCGCCAATAAAAGGTCAGATCACACAAGGTTATGATAATAAAGAAAAACATTTTGCTGTTGATATTGCTGTTGATAGTGAAACACCTGTAAAATCGGTAGCTGATGGTACCATAATTTTTACAGGCTTTACAGCCGACACCGGCTATGTAATAATCATCGAACACGACAACGGAGTGATTTCAGTTTATAAACACAACGCCTCTATCTTTAAAAAACAAGGCGATTTGGTTAAAGCCGGTGAAGCTATTGCAATTGCAGGTTCTACAGGGGATCTTTCTACAGGAACCCACCTTCATTTCGAATTATGGGATGGTGGTTACCCGGTAAACCCAACTAATTATATTCAATTTGAGTAAAAATATCAACTGTGTTAAAATCATTTTTAGCAAAAATATACGCGAAATTTACAGCCCAAAAAGTATATCACTGGGTGGAAAACCCCGTGATCTCACAAAAACAAATTTTTGAAAATCTTATTTCAAATGCCAAACATACTGCATTTGGAAAAGATCATAATTTTGAAAATATTAAAACCCCAGAGGATTTTAAAAAATTAGTTCCCATAAGAGATTATGAAACCCTGAAGCCCTATGTTGAAAGGGTTAAAAGAGGAGAAGAAGATATTCTTTGGAAAGGAAAACCAATTTATTTTGCCAAAACCTCAGGAACTACTTCGGGAGCAAAATACATTCCAATCACCAAAGAATCAATGTCTTTTCAAATAAGTGCAGCAAAAGAAGCTCTTTTACTTTATATTTTTCATACCGGTAATGCCGATTATGTTAACGGCAAAATGATCTTTTTACAGGGAAGTCCGGAATTGAATGAAAAAAATGGTATTAATACTGGAAGGCTTTCCGGAATTGTTGCACATTTTGTTCCTTCCTATTTGCAGAAAAACAGAATGCCAAGCTGGGAAACGAATTGTATTGACGATTGGGAAACTAAATTAAGTGCTATCATTGACGAAACAATTGTGGAAGATATGCGCTTAATTAGCGGAATTCCTTCCTGGGTGCAAATGTATTTTGAGAAACTAAATGAAAAAGAAGGTAAAAAAGTAAGTGAGATATTTCCAAATTTCAGCCTTTTCGTTTACGGTGGTGTGAATTATGAACCCTACCGTCAAAAAATGGAAAATTTGACAGGAAAAAAGGTTGATTCTATCGAATTATTCCCTGCATCGGAAGGTTTTTTTGCATACCAGGACAGTAATTACAATAACAAAAATTCCACGATAAAAGACGGAATGCTGCTCTTACTGAATCACGGAATCTTTTATGAATTTATTCCCGCAGATGAATTTTTTGATGAAAATCCAACACGAATAACCATCGAAAATGTGAAAGTTGGTGTAAATTATGTGATGATCATCTCCACTAATGCCGGACTTTGGGCTTATAACCTGGGAGATACAATTGAATTTATTTCGGTAAAACCCTATCGAATTATCGTTACTGGAAGGATTAAGCATTTTATTTCGGCTTTCGGTGAGCATGTTATCGGGAAAGAAGTAGAAAGTGCTCTACAAGAAGTAATTGCAGGGACAAATATTAAGATCAGTGAATTTACTGTAGCACCGCAAGTAAACCCAAAAGAGGGAGAGTTACCTTACCACGAATGGTTTATTGAATTTGAAAATGAACCGGACAATTTGACCACTTTCGCGGAAGAGATCGATCAGGCTATGCAAAAACAAAACTCTTATTATTTTGACCTTCTGGATGGTAATATTTTACAAACACTTAAAATTAGTAAGGTGGTGAAGAAAGGTTTTCATGATTATATGAAATCAGTTGGGAAACTGGGTGGACAAAATAAAATTCCACGATTGGCAAACGACAGGAAAATCGCTGATAAACTTGAGGTTTTGTAGCATACACCTTTATACATTTCAACTTTTAAACTTTACAACTCAAGAATGAAGATTATTTCAGTAAACATAGGAAAACAGAGAACCGTAAAATGGCAACACAAAAGTTATGATACCGGTATTTATAAATTTCCGGTTGATGATGCTATCTTTTTGGGAAAAGAAGACGTTGAAAATGATGATGTAATTGACAGAAGGTATCACGGCGGAATCAGAAAAGCGGTTTATGCTTATGGTGAAAATCACTATGAATTTTGGGAAAAATTGTATCCAGATCTGGAATTCAATTACGGAATGTTTGGTGAGAATCTGACAGTTTCCAACCTAAATGAAGAAAATATTTTTACAGGTAGTATCTACAAACTTGGAGAAACAATTATTGAAGTTACTAAACCACGTGAACCTTGTGTAAAATTAGGAATCAGATTTAATAATGCCTCAGTAATTAAGCAATTTTGGAATACCACAAAAAGTGGCGTTTATTTTAAAGTTCTGGAAACAGGAAAGGTAACAAAAGACGATGAATTTATTCTTCTTGAAGAAGCAAAAAACACACCGTCTATCGCAGAAATTTATAATACTAAGAAAAGAAAATTCTTTACTTCGCCGGCATGACGGGCTAAAAGTGAAGCCCTCACTAAATGTTCCGAAATGAATATTCATCTGATGGCTATATTCACCACGGTTTTAGCCATCTGATGAATTACAATCATTTCTCTTAGCTGGTTTTATCTCAGAACTAACAGGGTGGAAACGGGGAATAACTACAGGGGAAAACCCTGATTAACATAATCTTATCGAGGATCTAAAGCTCATAAAAGTGAGGGTTGCACCTGCCTCGCCGGCAAAGCGGCTAAAAGTGAAGCCCTCACCAAATTTTTAAAAAAGGTTTTATTTTTTCTTCAACAGATCTCTAATTTCAACAAGTAATTCTTCCTGGGTCGGCCCTGCCGGTTCTGCTGGTTTCTCCTCTTCTTTTCTTTTCATATTATTAACAGCTTTTACAACCAAGAACATCACAAAAGCAACAATAACAAAGTCAATTACAGTAGTTAGAAACTCTCCGTAAAGAACTGCTATTTCACCTTCAATTTTACCTTCTGCATTGGCTATGCCTTCATTAATAACCCATTTAAGATCTTTAAAGTCGGTGTTGAATATTAACCCGATTATTGGTGATACAATTCCCCCGGTAAAAGCAGTAACTACACTTTTAAACGCAGCACCCATTACGAAACCAACAGCTATATCTAACAGGTTCCCTTTTAATGCAAATTCTTTAAATTCTTTTAACATATATAAATAATTTTCAATTAGTTAAAAGCAAATATAATAAAAAAAGTATGCTACACAACTTCCCGTCTGACTCTTTGTGAGATAGACGTCAATATTTCATAAGGAATTGTTCCGGTTGCTTCCGCGAAGTCTAAAATATGATCCTGGTGATTGAAAATTATCACCTCATCTCCTTCTTCACAATCAATATCAGTTACATCCACCATAAAAATATCCATACAAACGGTTCCAGCGATAGGTACTTTTTGATTATTGATAGTAACAAAACCTTTTCCATTACTTAATAACCTGTTCAAACCATCAGCATATCCCAAAGGAATTACCGCAACTCTTGTAGGTTTTTCAGCTTTAAACTTTCTGTTATAACTTACGGTTCCTCCTTTTTCCAGATACTGAATTTGTGAAATTTTAGTTTTTAAATTACAAACATTTTTAAGCTTTGGTGTATGTTTTGGATCATTGCCAAATCCGTAAAAACCAATTCCAAGCCTTACCAAATCGAAATGAGCCTCAGGATAATTGATTATCCCCGAAGTATTTGCAGTGTGTTTTAAAGGTTGATAAGACAAATTCTTACTTAGCTCATTGCACATTTTGTTAAATACAGAGATCTGGCCTAAAGTAAATTCTCTCTCCTCATAATCTTCACTTGCAGCCAAATGCGAATAGAAGGATTGTATTTTTACACTTTTCATATCTTTTAAAATCAAAGAAAGCCTTTCAATATCCCTCTCTTTAAAACCAAGTCGGTTCATACCGGAATTGATCTTGATATGTACCGGATAATCGTTCAATCCTTTTTGGTTTGCCAGTTCTATAAATTCTTCAAGTGCATAAAATCCATACAGATTTGGTTCTAAGTCATACTTGATAATATTTTCAAAATTATCTGTCTGGGGATGCAAAACCAAAATAGGTAATTTGATTCCCGCTTTACGTAAATCCATTCCTTCCTGCGTATAAGCCACAGCCAGATAATCTACAGTCTCTTTTTCTAATATCTTTGCAACTTCAACAGAATCACTGCCATAGGCAAAAGCTTTTATTACAACCAAAAACTTTGTTCCTGGTTTTAATTTTGACCTAAAAAAATTTATGTTGTGGTGAATTGCTTTGGAATCGATTTCTAAAACTGTAGGGGAGTTATTCATTTTCTTCTTCTTTTTGAGCTTCTTCCTTTTTTTGTTTTTCTTCCTGAATTACTTTATAGTATGCCGCCCTGCTTAGAGGCTCATATTCCTGCACTTCACCCAGCATAACCAGACTTTCATCTGCAACTTTTCTATGACTGTAATGGGCCAGATTACCTGTTTTAGTACAAACAGCATGTACTTTGGTAACATATTCGGCTGTAGCCATCAATGCAGGCATAGGACCAAAAGGTTTTCCCTGAAAATCCATATCCAAACCTGCAACAACTACTCTTACTCCTCTGTTTGCTAAATCATTACAAACATTTACAATTTCATCATCAAAAAACTGGGCTTCATCAATACCAACAACATCTATGTCGTTTGCAAGTAGCCTTATATTTGCAGAAGCAGGAACGGGAGAACATCTAATTTCGTTTTCATCGTGTGAAACCACTGATTCATCAGCATAACGTGTGTCAACAGATGGTTTAAAGATCTCTACCTTTTGTTTTGCAAACTGGGCGCGTTTTAAACGACGGATCAATTCTTCGGTTTTACCGGAAAACATCGATCCGCAAATCACTTCGATCCAACCAAATTTTTCGGTATGATTAACTGTATTTTCGAGAAACATATTGTAATATTCTAACTTGAAATATTTTAAAGAAAAATAAAATATATCCTTTAAAACTTATAGTAACACAGCAAATGTAATGAAAAATGTATGTTGTTTAATCCCTGATAAGAGTTAAATTTGTATTTTTACGAAACTTTACTTTTGATAATTCCACTAAATTTGATTATGCAGAATAAGTTAGAGAAAGATTTAAGAAAATTAGCACAAGATATCCTGCTTTTAAAAAATTTTGAAAATGTGGAAATTTTGCGTGAAAAAGCACAGGAAATCTATGAACAACTTGTGGTATTGTCTTTTCAAAACAAAAATACTGAGGCCATTCCTGTAAAAGAAGATCTTGATCTTTCAAATCCTGAAATATCTGCGATGCCTTCTGAAACTTCAGATCCAGTACTAGAATCAAAAACTACTGCACAAGAAGTTGAAAATGACCAACAAGATATTGAGGAAAAAGAGGAAGAAGAAACTATGTTCTTTAAACCTGTATTTGATTCTGTAAAAGAAGACTTTAGTCAGAAACAAGAATTTAAAGGCACCGTTTCTTTAGACGAAACCGAGAAACTATTTAAAACAAAAAAATCGGAGACTAAAGCTAAAAAGAAATCACACAAAAAAGAAGAATTAAATCCTAAACAACTTTCTTTACACGATAAACTACTGAGTAACAGTATTCAAATTGGCTTGAATGATCGAATTGCTTTTGTAAACAGCCTGTTTAATTTCAGTCAGTCTGAATTTAATCAAACCCTTAGTTTTCTCAATAAATGCGAAACTAAACACCAGGCAATAAGTTATATTCACAAAACTATAAAGCCAAGATACAATTGGCAGGGCAAAGAAGATCTGGAAGAAAGATTTTTAGTGATAATTGAAAGAAAATTCTTATAAATCAATGATATTATGAACACATTAGAGTACAACCAAATTTTTGACAACGTAATTGAAAAATATCACATTATCGACAAAGTTGACCAAACTTTCGAAAATCCATATCCAAGCGATATATTGGAACATTTGTTATACCGAAAATGTTGGATCGACACAGTGCAGTGGCATTATGAAGATATTATCAGAATGCCGGATATCAACCCTGTAGAAGCCTTAGTGCTAAAACGTAAAATAGATGCTTCCAATCAGGACAGAACCGATATGGTTGAATATATTGATAGTTACTTCCTGCAAAACCATAAAGATGTTTCGATAAAATCAGATGCTACTATCAACACCGAAAGTCCGGCATGGGCTATAGACCGATTATCTATTTTAGCTCTAAAAATTTATCATATGCGCGAAGAAGCCGAAAGAGAATCTGCGAGTGATGAACACAGGGCAGCATGTAATACAAAGTTGCAGGTTTTATTAGAGCAACGTAATGATCTGTCGACTGCTATAGACGACTTATTACAAGATATTTCGGATGGTAAAAAATACATGAAAGTGTATAAACAAATGAAGATGTATAATGACGATGATCTAAATCCTATGTTGTATAAAAAATAATTGTTACAGCGTAAAAAAGCCGTTTGAAGACTATTTCAAACGGCTTTTTTACTTTTTACTGAATCTCCTGCAACATAGAATCAACTGTTTTTTTACTGCTTCCAATATAAATTTGATCCTCAATAATAATTACCGGCCGTTTTAAAAAAGTGTATTCTTCCAGGATAAGTTGTTTGTAATCAATCTCGTTCAGGCTTTGATCTTTTAGATCCATCTGTTTGTACTTTTTGGCTCTTCTGCTAAATAGAGACTCGTAGCTACCTGAAAGTTCAAACATTTCTTCCAGTTGTTTTACTGTGATAGGTTCGGTTTTGATTTCCTGTAAAGTAAATCCATCAAGCGGAATTTGTTTTAAGATTCTCTTACTTGTATCACAGGTTTTTAGATAATATATTTTTTTCATAGGTTTTCTGGTTCGATATATTAGAATGGCAAGTTATGAAAAATTACTAAATTACAGTTAAACCTGAGTCAGCGGGTGACTATTTTCACAACGGTTATAGTCACCCGCTGACTGGATAAATTAGTGATTATTTTAGTATTTCTTTTGGTGAGTGTTGAAGCGTATTCCTCCCCTCTTGAGAGGCGAAAGTTCGACCTCAGGAGGACAGGGGGTATGTAAAGAGTCTCATTAACAATAATATTAACCTTTATTAATTAATCATATTAAAAGGAAAAGAGAATAACATGGTAAGAAGAAAAATAATACCCTACAACCCAAAACTCAAATCATTGGCTAGAGAATTAAGAAACAATTCTACAAAAGCTGAAATATTCCTTTGGTTAAGATTAAGACGAAAACAAATTTATGGTTACGATTTTCACAGACAAAAACCAATTGATAATTATATTCTCGATTTCTTTTGTCATGAACTAATGTTAGGAATTGAAATTGATGGATATTCACATGAGTTTATTATAGTTTATGAAAAAGATAATATTAAAACTAAAAAAATGAACGAATTGGGAATAAATATTCTAAGATTTACTGATTTTCAGGTAAAAAATGATATTGAAAATGTAATGAGAGGGATTGAACAATATATAATACAATTTGAAAATACACACCCATGACTACCGGCAGTCAGGCCTGAAACTGACATGAAAAATAACTTCAAATTGAGTGTCTCCCCTCTCGAGAGGGGAAAGTCCGACCTTAGGAGGACAGGGGTGTGTAATATTCATAATAAAATATTATACGCTACACACCCCTGAAACTGACATGAAAATTTATCAATCAAAATATAATATTTGGTCTTCAGTTTCTTCCCCTCTCAAGAGGGGAGGTTTCTTATACACATATAAAGTGAATTAAAATCAAAACTTCTTATTTTATTTTTATCACATATCGTTCGATAAAACGAAAGTTAGTATTTTTGTGCAAAATTTTAAATGATGAAATTAATATTCGACTCAGCACAATTCACACGTCAGGTAATGGCCAATTTTCTGGAAGAATTAAGCTATGAACAACTAACGGAAATTCCCGATAATTTCAATAACTCCATTTTTTGGAATATCACTCACACATTAGTAACACAACAATTATTAACCTACAGACTTGCTGGCTTACCTCTGCAAATTGATGAAAATTTTGTAGAAAAATATGGTAAAGGGTCAATTGCAACAACAGATATTCCAACAGAAGATATTGAGTATGTCAAAAATAACCTGATTTCTGCATCCATAAAATTACAGGAAGATTTTGAAAAAGGTATTTTTAAACAATTTGAACCCTACCATACAAGTGTTGGTATAAGTTTATATAATATCGAAGAAGCTCTGAACTTCAATACCTTTCATGACGGAATTCATCTGGGTATTGCAATGTCTATTAAGAAGATAGTGTAATTTAAAAGTTGATTTGTGTAATCGTTGAACTGTGTAATTGTGGTTTTGTTTATCTGTATAGGATATAAATCAAAATTTTAAACAAACTCCATTTGCACATTACTTTTGCTTTAAAAAAATTAACTCTTCGAGGTCTGTCGATTATCAAAGGTTAAATTGACCTTTCAAAGTCTTTATACCTGAAAGAGTCAGATATTTAAAAGATAAAACCAGTTGCTGACTCGTCCTGATTTTTGTTTACACCTTTTGTTAATATTTATTTTAAATTGTCACGCAAAGTTCCGCAAAGAATACGCAAAGAAAACCACTTTATCAGTCCTGTCTGAAACATTCTATCTCTCCATTCTCTGACTCGCTATTTAAGGATTGAAATGATATTTTTTTATTTTCAAATTATCAAATCTTCAAATTAGTCAATTTTTAAAATAATTTATTAAACTGTTACTGCAAACTGTCTCACTATTCATTCCCATCAACATAGTCCTGTAAATAGGCGAAATTTTCGGTTAATTTTCCGTTTTGGGTCATTCTGGCTCTTTCTAAGATACCGTCTTTATCTCCGTTATAAAATGCTGGAATGACATGTTTTACAAAATTTTCACCAAAACCAAGTGAAGCATCTTTTGGTAATTCGTTAGGTAAATTATCAACTGCCATTACTGCAATAGCATTTTCTTCTGAATAATCTACTTCTTTTTCAGTTTGCGCATCGTATCCATAGATCGGATCAGCAATTGTAGAGGACCTTAAAGTAGATGCCACCGGGCCATCAATATCACAACTGATATCTGCTACCACTTTGATCTTGAACTCTGGGTCTTTGGCATCTTCTCGAGTATAAATATAAGGAGCTCCGGTTCCATAAAAATGTCCCGAAATATATACATCACTAACTTTGGCAAAACGCATAAAATCGCCTTCATAATCACCAGGATTTTTAAAGAAATCGAACATATCGATTACCTTTCCATCCTTGCGTTTATTGTATTCCAAAACATCGATTTGTGTATAAACAGCCTCACTAAATTCTTTAGTCAAATAATCCTCAAACGAAACCTCTTTGATTCCCATTCCGTCTAACATTTCTTTGGCACCGTTACTTACTCGTCCTTTTCCGGTAAGTACAATTTTTAAGTTTGGAAGAGTTACTTTTCGCATCTTGGCGATCAATTCTTGTTGATCGTGCAGTGTTTCGGCTTTAGGCAGATCAAAAGACTTCGTTTTAATTCCGTAAGCTCTGATTCCGTTATAAGCACCCACAATTCCGGCATAACGACCAAATGCCACCAAACGAATTCCTTTTTGATCAGTAATTACCTCATGGTCATAAAGCTCAATATTTTTGTCTAAGATCGCTCTTAACAGGTCGCGGTTATAAGGTTGTTCTTTAATGGTATGCGAAAAGAAAAAGTACTTTTTATTCGGTATCAATTCATCAATTGGCACTTCTTTAACACCAAGCATCACATCGCAATCCTCAATATTATTTGTTACCTCTGCTCCAACTTCCTTATAAGTATCATCACCGAAAGATCTGCTGTCCGAACTTTCCACTTTAATTTCCATTTCCGGAAATATTTTCATTAATTCTTTACATGCATTTGGGGGTAAAACAACCCTTCTATCAGGTGGATTTTTTCCTTCTTTGATGATTGCAAACTTCATAAATTACCTTTTTAAATGTGGAAAATTAAACAAAAAAACCAATTTGGTATCAAATTTGCACAAAACTACATATATTTTTTATTGTAGGAGTATATAAATACAAGGAAAAGTAATTGTGAATTGCAAATCTGATACACTATTGGCTTTCTGTGAGATAAATCTTAAATCGAACTGAGGTTTTAATGTTTTTTTTTAGATTTGCAAACAAATGTTCTTTAACATACGGGGATGACCGGTTTTGACAGCAAGGTCAGTCGGAATATAAGCATGTCGAGTCATGAAATAGCACTCGTAAATCCCGATTTCACCTTTTTAAACGGCGAAGATAATTACGCTTTAGCTGCATAATCCGAATTACAGTAGGATATTGCCCAGTTCCGCAAGGCGGAAAAGCTAAATGTCTCTTGAAAGCCTTGGTTAACGGCGTTCAGTTCAGGGGCATCGTAAAAGTAAACCTAGAACCACAAAAGCTTTGGTTGTGATTCGAAATTAAAGAAGCTAAGCTTAAAGTAGATTGTTTTTAGTCGGCTTTAGGTCGAAAATCAAATAAAAACTAAGCATGTAGAAATTATTTTGGTTGCTTGTTTGGACGAGGGTTCGACTCCCTCCATCTCCACGATTAAAAACCTCAACTATCTGATATAAAGAGTGTTGGGGTTTTTGTTTTATATATTTGTACGGTTTTTGTACTGTATGATTGTTAGTTATTTATCTCAATCTTTTTTAGATCATCTATCTATATACCCTTTAAACATCAATATTTTATCTGTATATCTAAGTTCAATTTCAACTGCATCTCCATACATTTTAGATATACATATTGTTAAGGATTTACCAAAATTATCTCTTGCTGTCAAACCGCACTTTGCATCATTACCAACTCTGCCGGTAATAGTATATTTAAATTTACTTCTACCATCTCTTAAATCTAAGATCCATGGATTAAAAAAACATTTGAATAATTTTATAAAAAGAATTGTTTTATAAGAAATGAAGAATAATAGTTCTGCGAATTCTTATAAGATGACTAGTCCTGACATATTAATAAAAAAAGGCTATCTATGCAGATAGCCTTTTTTAAATTAATAAACTCAAATTAAACAAATATATATGTTACATGTCTTCAAAACTTACAGTTAACACAGGAGGAAATGCTTTAGGGTCATCATTAGGAACAACATTTGCACTGTCAAATTGCAAGTGTGCCCAAGTTGGCATATCATCCCTATTTGAATTTATCCTTACAAAAATAAACTGTCCGCTAGTAGCTCCATTTGCATATTGATCATTCATGAAGTTTGCTAAATTGTCACTTCCGGTTTCATCCATTGTAAACTCACCCATTCCTGCACCATTAACTATAAATCCTTTCTGAATACCTGTTGCATTAGTATCTGTATCATATTCTCCTAAGAAGAAGTCGGTAGGTAATACTTCTTCGGTTGCTCTTGCAGCCAATGCGTAAACATCGTATTCAACAGCTACCCATGAATTATTTGCAATTACATTCACTGTTAAAACGGCGGATTTTACTTTTTTACCAGCTGGTATTTCAGGTAATGCAAAAGGCACAACGCCTACTACGTGGTCATCTCCTCCAATACCTGCAGCAACATGTCCTCCAAATAATTGTGTCCAGTTAGGATCAACAGCTCCGTTACCCCAAATTGTAGCATCGGCAGCATCGGCAGCTATATCAAAAGCTGCATTTGGATCTACAACTTCAACTTTAAAATCAAGATCACTTGAACCTTCAGCATTTGTTGCTGTAACTTTGATATCATATAATCCAAGATCACAACCACCACATTCACTATAAGGAGATAATTTTAATGTACCGTTACCATATCCATGATCAGTTAAAGTTGCGAAACGAGGTAAATTAGAACCTTCTAATTTAAGATCTCCAGCTAATGGATCATTTGCTTTGATTTCAATTTCCTGAACAGTACCTTCATTCATGGTAATATCATCAACTGGAATAAATACAGGTAACACATTTTGTGTATGTGTAGTGATTTCCATATTTAAAACTCTATGAATTCCCGGATCGTCTAACTGCCAGTTACCTGCAACCATTGCCCAATGATCAAGATTAGTTACTTTTTTTCTGAATTTGTAATCTTTTGCAATCTCTACTTCTGTTCCACCCTGTTCGGTCACATAAACACTATAAAGCATTGTAGCTGCATCAACTTCCATTCTAACATGGTAAGTCATTCCGGCATGGTAAACCAATTCATTTTCTGCAGCATAACCTGCATCGTTATAGGCATCGATTTTTCCTGCAGAACTTAATCTCACGATACATGAGTTATCACCATATCCGGTAGAAATTCCATCTAAGAAAGTAACCACACCATCCATAATATCCTTACTTGGAATCATATCAAACTCGGCTGTAAATGTACCTGTTTGATTCCCCTGAGGAATCTTAACAGATTGCCAGCTGTTGATTATACTGTTATAACCACCCAGTGTTCCTCTGAAATTAAAAACAACTGTTTTTTCATATCCGGAAGGACGGCTTGCTATAAAATTTACACGTTGAGACATTTCCTCAGTAGGGGCAAAAGTATATTCTAAACCTTCGCTTAAAATTTCTCCTGTTGTATCATCAACCCATTTAACATCTGTTTGATCTTTTGGAGAAACCTGTAATTTAACTGTCAGACTTTCTCCTACCAATACATCATAACCTTGCCAGGCAATACCTGTTACGTTATCCCCTTCACCATAAAAATACACAGTTAAATCTGTATCCTCCAGTTGAGGGTTGCTTAAATCATCATCATCACAGGATAATGTTGCTAAAAACAACACCCCAATTATTCCGATTAAATATTTTTTAATATTCATAATTTATATTTTTTAGTTTTCTGATTGATCTACACCTCTGGTTTTATTTCCATCCCACCATACAGGTGCTCCCCAGAAATTAACACCTCCATCTAAATGTGGCTCTAAATTATCTCGGTTAAAGTTCATTTCAGAGTTAGGATAAGGCAACTTTCTTGGCATTAATCCACCTAATGTTTGATCACCAAATAATCCATTAACTCTTGGTTTTAACTTAGGAAAACCTGAACGTCTCCAGTTGGCAAATGCTTCAATACCATTATAGAAATTATTTACATAATGTTGCATATTAATTGCTTCCATTTTATCTCCAGTATTATTCCAAAGATTTTCGGCATAATCTCCTGTATTGATATCAATATTAGGTGTTGCACCTAAAATATCAACCAATTCATCAACATTAGCATGTACTGCATTTAGATAATGTGTTTTGGCATCTCCTCCCCAACCTCTTTGAGCTGCTTCAGCCAACCATAATTCAACTTCTGAATATGACTGATAAATAGATGGTAAATCTATACGCGTCAATTCTCTTCTGATTTGTAATGATTTGAAATATTTGTGAATCTGAACTGTTCTACCATTTTTTTCAACATAACGTGGTGACCAGATATCTGCAGGCGAATCAGGAGCTGCTTCCCATAAGAAGTATCCCGGAACATACCCTTCAAGAACACCGTATTTAGCAAGGTATTCATCGGTAATTTCAACACTAATTTCAGATGTTGATTTTGAGTTATACAATGATGTTGCATCTTCCTGATAAGCAGAATACATTCCAAACATCATCAACATACGAGGATCTTTATTTTCTCTCATAAAACCAACATAAGTATCACAGGCAACTATATTTTCTTCCGAGAAATTTTGCACTTGTGAGAACCCGTTACCTCTAATCTCGGGAGCACCACTTGTACTAACATTATTATCACCATGTTGCACAAAAGCAGCATCAGCTACAGATTGCATTACACCGTCCTGAATAGCTAAAGTTGTTTCCTCTTGCGCTCTTACCAAATCAACATTCACCAAACGCATCGCATATCTTAAACGCAACGAGTTAGCAAATTTCTTCCATTTTTCAGTGTCACCACCATAAATAAGGTCTCCATCCAAACCTTTTGAAGCATCCAATTGTGCGGCAGCTTCTTTTAATTCTTTAAAGAAATCATTATAAATAATCTCTTGTGAATCGTAAGCAGGATGTAAATTAGTTCCCTCAGCCTGAGCTCCTGCCTCGAAGTATGGCAGATCACCGTAAGTATCAGTCAATTGTGCAAAGATCATTACTTTTAATATTCTTGCAACCGCAACATAATTAACTTTTGCAGGATCTTTTTCAGCTTCCTGAATAGCATAAATTAAATCGTTAATATCTTTATAAGATGCTCTCCACATATACTCCATATATGCCGGATCCAGTTGATATACCTGGCCATGATTTATAGTCCAGTTATCTGAGATCATTTGTGTAATCGACATATGATAAGCTCCCAGTGATCTCCATTGTGTTTCTCTGTCTCCTGAGTATCTAATTTGTACCGTAGATATTAATGACTGCGGATTCGCAACAGTAGATGTATTTGGGTCAACATTTAAATCTCCAAAATCATCGCAACTTGTAGTTATGCTTAAAGCGATAAGCAATAACCCTAATATATAAATTTTCGTTTTCATTTCTTAAAAGTTTAAGTTTACGTTAAATCCAAAACTACGTCTTTGTGGTAAAGAGCCATATTCATAACCCTGTCCATTACTTATACTGTAAGAAGATTCAGGATCCACATTAGGAACATCCGAATAAATCAACCACAGATTCCTTCCAATTACAGAAAAAGTCATTCCTTTAATATAAGGAATTGATTTTATAGCTTCACTTCCTAAAGTGTAAGACAATGACATTTCTCTTAATTTAACATAAGATGCATCATAAACAAATGGTTGTGTGATGTGTGAATTAGCAATATTACCCCAATATTCTCTAGGATCTACATAAACATCATTTTCTCTGTAAACAGGATTTCCATTTTCATCAACACCATCCTGGACAACTCCATTTGCTAAATAACCTCCTGTTGGAGTCCACTCATCGGCAGTAAGTCCGGCTGCTTCTCTTTCATTTTCTGATTGATCCCATCCTTCTCTACCTTCCAAAGTATTGATATGTACACCTACCTGATGCAGTCTTTGATTGGTCATAGATAAGATATCAGCACCAGATTTAACCTGTATCAATGCTCTTAATTTAAGGCCTTTATAAGCTAAAGTATTTGTAATACCTCCTGTAAATTTATATTGTCCGTTACCCAAAGTAACCTGTTCTTCAGATCTTATTGCCATACCATTGGCTCCAATAATTGGAGTACCATCTGCTGTACGTTTAAAATCAAAACCTTTGATGTCTCCGTATGAACCACCTTCTTCAGCAGTAATTAAAGAGCTTATCCAGTCTGCTTTAGCAATAGTTTGCACTTTTGCAGTTTCATGAAGTTTTACAATTTCATTTTCATTATTTGCAAAATTGAAAGTCAGATCCCAACGAAGATCTTCGGTCTTTATTGGAACAAAATTCACCATAACTTCCCAACCTTTATTATTGATCTCTCCTGCATTTATACTTGCAAATTCATATCCATTTGAATTAGAAATTGGGATATTCATAATTTCATCAAAAGTAGTTTGGTTATAATAAGTAACATCCAAACCAATTCTCCAGTTAAATAATTTAGCATCTAAACCAAATTCATACCCTTTGGTTCTGGATGGGTCAATTTTTCCAAATAAAGTATTCCCTTCTGCAGTAGAAAAATTAGCACCATTAAATGAATAAGGAAAATTTGAGAACTTATTATAAGCATAAGCATTGGTATCACCACCAACTTCGGCATAAGACCCTCTTAATTTACCAAAAGATATAAACTTACCTTTCATATTTTCAAAGGCTTTAGTAAAAATAAACGAACCTGTAAAAGAAGGATAAAAATAAGAGTTATTATCTTCAGGTAATGTTGAAGACCAGTCATTTCTACCGGTAACATCTAAAAATAAATAATCTTTAAAAGAAACATTAGCAAAACCATATAATGAACGTATTTCCTTTCTTGGGTTAATTGGAGGGAAAAGTGTAATTTCATTATAATTATTAATTGAACGAAGATTGTCATCTCCCTGATGTTTACCTAAGATACCTGTAGTTTCATTTTCAAAATTCATTAAATTTCCTCCAAAGCTACCTGAAACAGTCCAGTTATCATTAAGCTCTTTATTTGCTGAAAACAAAAATTCGGTATTTGATTCGGTTGTTTTGTTATTTATAACCTGATATTCTCCCCATTCTGCTAAAGGCGTTGTCCTTGGAGAAAAATTATAATAATCATAAGTAAAAGTATCTATCCCCGATTTGAATTTAAAATCTAACCAGTCATTAATATCATAAGTAAAAGATGCATAACCAATAACCCTGTCCTTTTCAGATTCATTTTTCATATGATACAAAGAATAGTAAGGATTGATTATTCTGGTTGCAGAATTCCAGAATACATAATCTCCGTTTTCATCTACAACACTTTCCTTTAACCACTTCTGATCAATATTACCTGGCAAACCTAATAATGCTAAAGCTGTATTTGCACCGGAGAACCCTAAGTAAGGTCGGTTATCAACATTTTCCTTAGAGTAATTGATCTTTGCATCAATTCTCAGTTTTTCCCACATATTCATAGTTCCACGTAAAGTGAAATTATTTCTGTGTAAACCACTATTTGGAACAATATCTTCCATTTTCATATCGGAAGCAGAAAATCTAAAGTTAGAGTTCTCATTACCGCCTGAAAAAGCTACAGTATTTTGAATGGTAGTTCCTGTTCTAAAGAATGACTTGATATGATCATCCTTGATACCATAATCACGGAACTGACCATCAAATGAAATGAATTCAAGATCAGGATTCATCTTATCCCCCCAACTCCATAAACCGATAGCATCTCCAATATCTTTTGGAGGAGTTTTAATTCCTTGCCCATAAATATGCTGTACATCTTCGTATTCACCAACGATATTATCAAAAGTTGTACTATTTGAAAAATCTATATTGAATTTACTGCCTCCACTTTCTTTAAAGGATTTGGTAGTAATTAAAATTACCCCATTACCACCTCTTGCACCATAAAGTGCAGCTGCTGCAGGTCCTTTTAATACAGACATTGTTTCAATATCATCAGGGTTTATTGATGAGATTCCATCTCCCAAATCCTGGCCACCATATTGTCCGGCCTGCCCCATGGTATTATTGTCCATAGGTACACCATCAATAACATAAAGTGGTTGGTTTGTGCCTCCAAACTTAGTGTTACCACGAATAATAACTTTAGATGACCCACCGGCACCTGTGTTAGGCTGTGCAATATCCACACCGGCAACTTTACCGGATAAAGAATTTACAGCATTGATACTTTTAACTTCCGCTAGTTCTTCACCATCTACTTCTGAAATAGCGTAACCTAATGCTTGTTTTTCTCTCGAAATACCAAGTGCAGTTACAACAACTTCATCTAATGCCTCAGCAGATTCTGATAATTGTACATTGATAACTGCATTATCACCAACAATAACCTGCTTGTCGGTAAATCCAATAAAAGTGAAGTTTAGAACATCACCTTTGTTTACTTTAACTACATAATTACCGTCAAAATCTGTTGTTGTTCCCTTTGTAGTTCCTACAACCAGAACATTTACACCAGGCAGGGTCTCTTCGTCTTCTGCCGAAGTTACCTGTCCGGTAATTGTTACTTCTTGCGCCTGAGTAGCAATACTAAACAGTATAGCGGCTAAGAAGAACATCCGTCTAAATAAAATTTTTGCCATAATTTAGGTTTTATATTATTTTTTTTGAGTTTCTCCAATCGATTGTATTAATATTGTAAAAAATATTTTCTTTTATAATACAATCGATTGTATATTTCGATTTTGGGCAAATGTACGAAAATATTATACAAATTATACAAACATTAACATTTAAATCTATTTAACATTGAACCTATTTAAGTTACTGATATACTGTATCTTAAATATTCTTTGACAATAATAAAATAATTGGCTTTATTCAAAAACTTGTATTATTATTAATAAAATCTTAAAAAAAGGACCTAAAAAGCAATTTCCTTAAAAAGATGTTAAAAGCATTGAAATATATTTTTTCAAAAGTTATGGAATCAGATTAAAAAATCAGGATTTGAAAATCAACTATCTAAAGTCCAAAAACTTTTGGAATAAATAAAACCAATTCTTCACTATAAGTAATTATTAAAAGAACAATGATCATTGCAAAATAAAATGGAAGCATGGTTTTGAATAAATTATCAATTTTTAGCTTAGCGATACTTGCGCCTACAAAAAGAACAGTTCCAACAGGCGGTGTAACCAAACCAATACTTAGATTTAAAATTAAGATGATTCCAAAGTGAATCGGGTCAACTCCCAATTCGGTTACAACCGGCAAGAAAATAGGTGTAAAAATCAAAACCGCCGGTGTAATATCCATAAAAGTACCTACAAACAATAATATAAAAGTGATAAGCAATAAAATGACCATTTTACTCTGGCTAAATGACAACAGGCTCTCTGCAACGGTTTGCGGGATATTTAGATAAGACATTACCCATGACATACCCATTGAAGCTCCAACCAATAAAACTACAATAGCAGTTGTTTTGGTAGCATCAAGCAATATTTGCGGAATTTCATTTAGTTTTAATTCTTTATAAATCAGTGTTAAGAACAAAGCGTAAACCACGGCAATTCCCGAAGCTTCGGTAGCCGTAAAAATTCCTGAAACAATTCCTCCAATAATAACAATCAATAAGGATAAACTCGGAATAGCTTTGATGGTAATGCTTATTGCATTTTTTAAACTGGTACCTTTTGTAACAGGGTAATTGTATTTTTTTGCAAAATAAGCAGAAACTATCATCAGGCCGATACCTAACAAAATACCGGGAATGTAACCTGCCATAAATAATGCACCAATGGAAACTCCTCCACTGGCAAGTGAATAAACAATTAAAACATTACTCGGCGGGATCAACAATCCTGTAACCGAAGAAGTAATATTTGTCGATGCGCTCAACCTTTCGTCGTATCCTTCTTTTTTCATCAAAGGCCCCATAAACCCTCCAATTGCTGATACAGATGCAATTGCCGAACCCGAAATCGATCCGAAAAGCATGTTAGAAAATATATTTACAAAGAACAATCCACCGGGAAACCAGCCAACCAATAATTTTGCAAATTCAATTAATCTGAAAGCAATTCCTCCTTTGTTCATGATCTGTCCGGCCAAAACAAACATTGGTATTGCTAAAAGCGAGAAGCTATCCAATCCGGTAGCCATTCTTTGTGCAATAGTAGTAAATGCTGCAATTGGGTCAACGGTCGTTAATAAAGTTAAAATCGCAGAAATACCGATACTATAAGCTACAGGAACTCCTCTTAGTAAAAGAAAAACAAAACTGACAACTAAAATGATGATACTGATTGTTTCCATTAAGCGATCGTTTTATTTATAGAGCTCATATGATAAATACTATAGAAGGCAATGATGATTCCACCAAGAGGCAAGACAAGGTAAACATAACCCAAAGGAATTTGTAGAGATGAGGAAATTTGTCCCAATGAAAGGGTGATATAAACCAACCTGACACCTCCAATTATCAAAACCGAAACGGCAAATAATAAAATAGAGATATGAATAAAGTATTCGTTTTGTTTGATCCTTTTAGGGAAGAATTTTTGCATAAAGAAATCAATTGCGATATGCCCTTTTGTTCCTGTAACATATGCAGCTCCTAAAATACCAACCCAAATCAATAAATAACGTGAAAGTTCATCGGTGAATTCACTTGGCGA
>JBDLIB010000026.1:0-26169 GCA_039715085.1 Bacteroidota bacterium
ACTACTTTATTCATCTGGCAAATATCGAAAAAAGTATTGAGTAGTGAGTATTGAGTAGTGAGAAAACTTTAATTTGAAATTACTTCACTTTGGGAAGACTGGGATGGGAGGATTCTAAAATGAGATTCCGCTTTTGCGGGATTAGTTTAACTAAAAAAGGCAAGCTACCTGCATCACACCGCTACGACCTAATACCTTTGCTGCGTTCCCGCCCTGGAGGATTCAAAGGGAGCTGGTTGTGCAGGACTTGCCGGCTGCAAATTTACAACCCTTTTTCAATTTTCCAACCATTTTTATTACTTTTTTAGAAACATTTAACAGGGATATTTTGAGGTAATAATAATTGAAGTATATTTCCTCTGTAAACAGATAAATAATCTATTTGGTCAGAGGTAAACCACACAAAATATTTTTTCATTGTATTTATATCAATTAACTATGAAACGAACATTAACTTTTTTAATCAAAAATTCACAAACAAATTTGATTAAAATAAGTTTATATGAGAGCGGAGCGGTTGCATCTGTTCTGAAATTTTTAAATTATTTATAACCTAACAGTTAAAAATTTTATACGGATGAAAAAATATATGTAGTTTTGTTTAAACTTAAAATTAATTTAAAATGGAAAATACACAAAAACCCGGTTCCAAAATAATGCTTCATTATGGAATCATTTTAGGAGTTGCCTCAATTTTAATGAGCGTAGTTTTATTTGCCTTAGGTATGCATTATGACCAGGATTGGAAACAAGGTACTTTCGGAATTATTATAACAATAGCTGTTATTTTCTTAGGTATAAAAAAATACAAAGAATTTAACGAAGGCTACTTAACTCTGGGAGAAGCAATAAAAACAGGTTTGGGTATCGCTCTTATCGGAGGGATTATCTCTGTTATCTACACATTAATTTTTATGAATTTTATCGAACCTGATTTTATAGATAATTTAATGACAAAAGCGGAAGAAACATTGCTTGAGCAATTTCCGGATTTTTCTGATGAACAACTGGAACAAGCTATAGCTATGCAGAGAAAAATGGCATCACCATTAATATTATCTGCCTTTTCTTTAATTGGTAGTTTATTTTTTGGATTAATTATCTCTTTAGTTTCCGGTTTAATTTTAAAAAAGAACAAAGAACAATACTAAAATATAATTGATGGATATATCAGTAGTAATTCCACTACTTAATGAGGAAGAATCTTTAAACGAATTACACGATTGGATTGTAAAAGTGATGCAATCCAATCGTTATTCTTATGAAATACTATTTATTGATGATGGCAGCACAGACAATTCGTGGAAGATCATTGAAGAATTATCACAAAAGAATCCGAATGTAAGCGGATTAAAATTCAGTGTTAACTTTGGAAAATCTCAGGCATTGAATGCAGCATTTAAAGATGCAAAAGGTGATGTAGTGATTACTATGGATGCCGACCTGCAAGACAATCCTGAAGAAATACCAGAACTGTATGACCTGATCAAAAAAGAAGATCATGACCTGATTTCCGGATGGAAAAAGAAACGCTACGATTCGAAAATTCGTAAGAATATTCCTTCCAAACTGTTTAATGCCGTTGCCCGAAAAACTTCTGGTTTACACCTTCATGATTTTAATTGCGGACTCAAAGCATACAAAAATGATGTGGTAAAGAATATTGATGTTTATGGCGAAATGCATCGTTATATTCCTGTCCTGGCAAAAAATGCAGGATTCAGAAAAATCGATGAGAAAGTTGTACAACATCAGGCAAGAAAATACGGAAGCACCAAATTTGGCATGGATCGTTTTATCAACGGTTTTTTAGACCTGATAACAATTAATTTCCTTACAAAATACGGAAAACGTCCCATGCACTTTTTCGGATTAATGGGAACCTTAATGTTTATCTTTGGTTTTATCGCTTCTTTAATTATTGGTATTTCTAAAATGATAAAACTCTACAACCATAAACCAACGATTTTAATTACAGATAATCCGTGGTTCTATATTGCTCTTGTCTCAATGATAATCGGATCACAATTATTCTTAGCCGGATTTATTGGTGAATTAATCATGCGTTCAAAAAGAGATGAAACCAGGTATTCAATTAGTAAAAGATTGAATTTATAACAATGCTTTTTCTTTAATTATTATCCGCAAAATCTGTATGAGATAATTTAATAATTTCTCAAACAGATTTTGTTGTTCTTAAAATTATTTCAATACAAAAAGTTTATCTTTGTCACTCTAAACTTTGATAAAAATGAATAAAGACCAAATCCTCAACAAAGCCAAACAGTGGTTGCAAGAGCCTTTTGATAAAGAAACCCAAGCTGAAATCCAGCAATTGATAGATGAAAATTCAGCTGACCTAACTGATAGATTTTATAAAAATATGGAATTTGGCACCGGTGGTATGCGCGGTATCATGGGTGCAGGAACCAATAGAATAAATAAATACACTTTAGGAAAAAACACACAGGGCTTATCCAATTATCTACAAAAAGCTTTTCCCGGAAAGGATCTAAAAGTTGCCATTGCTTTTGACTGCCGACATAACTCCCAAACCTTTGCTAAGGATGTAGCCGAAGTGTTCTCTGCCAATAACATCAAAGTTTATTTGTTTGAAGACCTTCGACCTACTCCCGAACTTTCTTATGCAGTTCGTGAATTGAATTGTGATGCCGGAATTGTTCTTACAGCATCTCACAATCCACCTGAATACAACGGTTATAAAGTATATTTTAACGATGGTGCTCAAATTATACCGCCCCAGGATGGTGAAATTGTTGACGAAATTAACGCTTTGAATTTTAGCGATATTAACTTCGATGCCAAAGAAGATCTCATCGAAATCATAGGTGCAGAAATTGATGAGAAATTTACGGATGCAGCCGTTAAAAATTCTACATCAAACACAACAAAGAACAGAGAAAACCTGAAAGTTGTTTTCACTCCATTACACGGAACCTCCATAAAAGGAATACCTGAAGCCTTTGCTAAAGCAGGTTATACCGATGTGCATATCGTTGAAGAACAACGTGAACCCAATGGTGATTTCCCTACAGTTGAGTCTCCAAATCCCGAAGAACCTGAAGCATTAAGAATGGCTATAGAATTAGCAGAAAAAATTGATGCCGATATCGTAATTGGAACTGATCCCGACTGCGACCGTTTAGGAATTGCCGTTAAAGACCTGGATGAAAAATTAGTGTTATTGAACGGAAACCAGACTTTTGCAATTTTAAGTAACTTCCTGATCAATAAATGGAAGGAAGAAGGCAGAATAAATGGAAAACAGTTTATTGGTTCAACCATTGTTTCCACAGAATTGGTAAATAGAATTGCCGAAAGTTATGGTGTGGAAACCAAAGTGGGACTAACCGGATTTAAATGGATTGCTAAAATGATCCGTGAAGCAGAAGGTAAACAGGATTTTATTGGTGGTGGTGAAGAAAGTTTCGGATTTATGGTTGGTGACTTTGTAAGAGATAAAGATGCCGTTTCTTCCACAATATTAGCATGTGAAATTGCTGCGCAGGCAAAATCAAACGGAAGCACCTTGTATTTTGAATTATTGAAACTATACAAAGAACACGGTTATTACAAAGAGCATTTAATTGCAGTTGTAAAGAAAGGAATTGAAGGAGCAAATGAAATTAAACAAATGATGATCGACCTTCGAAATAACCCAATTACCGAAATGGATGGTGAAAAAGTGAAATATCTATACGATTATCAAACCTCGGTTTGTAAAGATTTGATCACAGGGAAAGAAAGTGCCATTGAAATTCCAAAATCAAATGTTTTGATCTATGAAACTGAAAATGGCACAAGAGTAGCTGCTCGTCCGAGTGGTACAGAACCTAAAATAAAATTCTATTTTAGCGTCAACAAACCTATGGCTGATTTTGAAAATTATCATGTTACTGAAGCTGAATTAGATGCTAAGATCAAAAGAATAATTAAAGAACTAAAATTGTAACCTCCCCTTGAGAATAGTGGGTTAAGGGTGTAGTTTGATTAATTTACACCCTTTTAATATTATTTATGGAATACTTTAAAAAGATACTGCGGTTTGCAAAACCATACACAAAATATGCCTGGTTAAATATTTTATTCAACATTTTATACGCGGTTTTTAATGTCCTTTCTGTACTGGCCTTTATTCCTGTATTGGGAATTTTATTCGGAAAAGAAGAAAAAACATATGAAAAACCAGAGTTCACCGGGTTAAAAGGAATTTATGATTATGTGCAAAACAGTTTGAGTTATTATGTAACTCAAATGATGGAATCAGGTGGTATTGAAAAGGCTTTACTTTTTATTTGCATTATCAGTTTTGCCATGTTTTTCTTTAAAAATCTGTTTCGGTACCTGGCTCTTTTTGTATTGGCATTCCTACGTAATGGTGTAGTTAAGGATCTACGTGATAGTTTATATCATAAAATTCTTGAGTTGCCAGTTTCTTATTTTTCTGAAAAGAAAAAAGGAGATACTATTGCTCGTATGACTAGTGATGTTCAGG
The DNA here is from genome assembly GCA_039715085.1 of Bacteroidota bacterium. GTDB lineage: Bacteria > Bacteroidota > Bacteroidia > Flavobacteriales > Flavobacteriaceae > Namhaeicola. The sequence continues at coordinate 4,517 of JBDLIB010000026.1, forward strand.
AAGTTGAGAATTCATTTTTAAATTCTTTGGAAGCTATTGTAAGAGAGCCACTTACCATAGCATTCACCTTAATATCCATGTTTGCCATAAGCACAAAACTAACACTTTTTGCTTTTATTTTACTTCCCGTTTCCGGAGTTATTATTTCAGCAGTTAGTAAGAAATTAAAAGCAAAATCACTTTTAGCACAACAGGAAACGGGTAATTTTTTATCTTTTATTGAAGAGACCCTTGGCGGATTAAAAGTGATCAAAAGTTTTACTGCCGAAGATAAAATTGAAAAGAAATTTCAAACTTCTACAACCAGGTTTGAAAAGTTGATGAATAGTGTCTTGCACCGAAAGAATTTAGCCTCACCGATGAGTGAATTTTTGGGCTCTGCTACTATCATCTTAATTTTATGGTTTGGCGGAAGATTGGTCTTGAGTGGTGAAGATGAGATGAAACCTCAGGAATTTTTGGGCTATATCGGTTTATTTTACCTGATCCTTAATCCGGCAAAAGCTATTTCAAAAGCATTTTTCAGCATTCAAAAAGGGAATGCTTCAGCGGAAAGAATTATGCAAATTCTTGAAACTGAGAATGACATCAAAGACAAACCAGGTGCTATCGATAAAAAAACCTTTGAGAAAGATATCGAACTTAAAAATATATCATTCAAATACAAGGATGAATATGTTTTAAGAGATTTCTCTCTAACAGTTCCAAAAGGAAAAACAGTTGCCTTGGTTGGTCAGTCAGGTAGTGGAAAATCAACTCTGGCAAATTTAATTCCGAGATTTTACGATGTTAATCAGGGAGAGATCAGAATTGATGATATCAATATTAAAGATATTAAAAAGGAATCTTTAAGAGACCTTATGGGATTGGTTACACAAGAATCTATTTTATTTCATGACACTGTAAGGAACAATATTACTCTGGGGGTTGACAATGTAACCGATGAAGAGGTAATTGCTGCAGCAAAAATTGCCAATGCACACGAATTTATTAAAGACCTACCGCAAGGCTATGATACCAACATTGGTGACAGTGGAGGAACATTATCCGGCGGACAAAGACAACGGCTTTCCATTGCTCGTGCTGTACTTAAGAATCCTCCTATCATGATCTTAGATGAAGCAACATCGGCTTTAGATACAGAATCGGAACAACTGGTACAAAAAGCTTTGGATAAGATGATGGAGAACAGGACCTCGGTAGTGATTGCTCACCGACTTTCCACCATTCAAAAAGCCGACCTGATAGTTGTACTTCAAAAAGGCAGGATTGTGGAACAAGGTACACATGATGACCTTTTAAATAATGAAGATTTTTATCATAGATTGGTAAACATGCAATCACTTGGGTAATTTCCAATTTCCAAATAATAAACAAATAAAAAACAGAATTAACCTATGAGTATAATACAAAGCCTGGAATGGCGCTATGCCTGCAAAAAATTTGATTCCGAAAAAAAAATAAGCGAATCACAAATTGATACTTTAAAAAAAGCTTTTAATTTAACCCCTACTTCATTTGGTTTGCAGCCAATGAAAATGCTCGTAACAGACAGCCAGGAATTAAAAGATAAAATTTTTCCTAATGCATATTTTCAGGAACAGATCAAAACCTGTTCACACCTTTTAATTCTTTGTATCGACACCATTGTAAATACCGATACCATTGACAATTATTTTGATATGGAAAAAGAAGTACGGGGAACGTCTGAAGAAATAGTTGGAACATTCCGCAAACAATTAAAAGATATGTACAGCAATATGTCTGCTGAGGAAATTGAAATGTCTTCTGTTTACCAAACATATATTGCATTGGGTAACCTCATGACAGTTTGTGCTGCCGAAAAAATTGATGCCTGCCCGATTGAAGGGTTTGTTCCTGCAAAAATTGACGAAATTCTGAACTTAAAAGAAAAGAACCTGAGATCGGTATTGATGCTGCCTGTAGGAGTCAGAGCTGAAGATGACATATTAAATGGAATGAAGAAGGTTAGAAAACCTATAGAAAATACTGTAATAGACATATAAAATATGAAAATCTATTTTGCAGCTCCTCTTTTTAGTCAAGCTGAAAAAAATTTCAATCAAAACCTGACTGATCAAATAGAAACGTTGGGTTTTGATGTTTTTTTACCTCAACGGGATGGTATTGAAAAGAACAAACATCCTTATGATAAAATGTCGGAAGAAAACAGAAGAAATGCCATGTTTACTTTAGACAGAGATCAAATATTGGACTGTGATATTTTTCTTTTTATACTTGATGGCAGAGTACCTGATGAAGGTGCCTGCGTTGAATTAGGGATGGTTTATGCTCAGAAATATCTGAAAAACAACAACAAGATCATTATTGGTTTACAAACCGACATTAGGGCTTCATTCTTAAATTCAAAACTAAACCCTATGATTAGAGTTGCTCTTCAAAAGATCCATAAAACCGAAGGAGAATTAATAGATAATTTAAAATCGATCATTAAGAAGTGATCTTTACTTGCCTTTTAATTAAGTCTAAAACTGCAATAAATTTTAACTTTTACTGTAGCTGGTTTTTGTTATTTCATATCTTCTATCCATACATTTGTCTTTCTCATTGTAAAATTCTCTTACAGGAGTCATAAATTTCTCTAATATCCGAGAAGATTTTATGTTTTCTTTCTTGTTAAAGAGCTAATAATACAATCCTTTTTCAAGTATAGAACTTATCGCTTTTTTCTCGTGTTGTATTAAAAGAGCATATATCTCTTTATCTATATTGCTTTTAACTCCAATAAACTTAATTTCATAACCTGCTAAAATTACATTGAAAATCAATTTTACTCTGTCTATATGGTAATCTGAAGTAATAATCGTCAGGTTTGTGTTTTTAAAATTCGATAAAATTGATTTTATTTTCACAGCATCATCAACAGTATTTGATGATAATGCAAATTCCAAGAAATCCTTTTCTGGAATATCCTTATTTAGGAGGTATTTTTTCGCATAACTAGCGTGAGAATTATTTGACGTGTTAAAATGTGTTCCCCATCCCCCTGTACACAGTATTAATTTACCTTTCTCATACAATTCTTCACAATAATTTAGTCTACTTTTGGATATATCACTTAGTTCACCAGAAGGAGAATTTGGTGACCCCAACACAATCAATATTTCCTTCATCATATTTTAAACAGCTAGCATTATATACCAAAATTTAGGTATTGTATTTCACTTATTACCAAAGACTTATACTCTATACTTCATTACTATTTACATGTAAATAAAGATACAAACAGCATGTGGTTTGTTTTTTATTTTGTTAATTCTTTAAAATATTTATTCACTCTTTCAATAAATGAATTATCAATGATCGATGCCTTTATTTGAAATTCATTTGAGGTATCTTTCTCCACCACTATATCTTGATTTGAAGATATATAAGGGCAATTTAGAGCCAATTGATACACTTCCTCTAAAGATCCGTCATTAGAAGGTGTTACTTTAAAAGTGTGCACCTTAATATTGTTAGTTTCCTGGAGATGTTTTAATACAGAAGACCTGAGTTTATAATTAGGAATAATAACCAGTTCGCCATTATCATTTACCAACTCTGACTGTGCAAAAGATACAGATCTGATTTTTCCTTTGGCAAAATCTGTTGAAATATAATCTCCAATTTTTAATTGATCTTTAAATTTTATCAGGATTCCCGAAAAGACATTTCTCCAGTAATTCCATCCCAACCCCAGGATAACTACCGTAAAGACTAGGGTAATTGCCATATTTATTCTAAACAGGGATGAATAAAATATGCCAAAAAATAAAACCCATGTCATGATTCGAATCTTTTGCCACCACGGATCGATGGATTGCTGCTTTTCTTTTAGCATCGGAATCACATAGCTGTTAATAATTTTGAAAACTAAAAACAGAACAGATCCAACAAGCAGATATGCAAAAAAGTGTGAAAAAGGGATTTTATCTAAATATTCCTGCATGATTTTTAATTTAATATTTTTATTTCCTTTAACCAGTTTTCAATATAATATTTGGCAGAATAATTCAACTCATAAGTACTGCCCGATTTCCTGTAGACCAGTCCGGCTTTTTCAATTTCTTTGATAGTATCGAAAACCCACTCGTTTGCTTCCTGCCCAAATATTTTTTGAATTTGTACTCCTTTTAAGTGATCGTGTATGATAAAATGGTACAGAATTGCCTTCCAGTTCGCTTTATTGATCTTCGGAAAGCTAACAGCGTTGAGCTTTCTTACAAACAATTGTTTTTCTTTGTTAAGGGCAATACCCCCAACCCAGGTATTTAAAGCAACTCCAACATTACCTTTTGACCTTACATGCAGATCTGATAAAAATGCATCCAACTTTTTAGATTCCTCTAATAGACCACCATTAAACCACAGGTCCACACCTGCAGTTCTGTGTCTTTTCAATATTATTTCTTTCAATTCTGATCTACTTGCCGGCGAAATGACTATTGTAGACAGCAGGTTCTCATCCAAAATGGAAGTTTTTCTTATAATATCAAAACTGTGAATATTACAATTCAATAAAAAGTAATGCTTACTTCCAAGTTTCCGGATCATCTTTGACAAATAATTGATCGCCGCATTCCCATTGTTGGCTTTTACCCACCATTTTTCAAGATCGTTAAAGATTAAAACTGTTCCATTATCGATCTGATTCAAAATGGATTCTGTGGTACCACTTTTATTAAATGCCTTTTGAAATGCAAGGTGCATATCGTTCAGGTCAAAATTTTGCTTTTCGGGCGGATCTATATAAACTTTTTCACCTTTTAATAAATTGTCCGAGATAGTTTCTGTAAAATAGCTTTTACCCGACATAGATTCTCCAATGATCATTATAGCTCCACTAATTCCTTCTTCAATTCTGTTAATTGCCCTTTTTGCTGTATCCAGCTCTTTTTTTCGATATTTTGAACTGGCAGTTCCTAAATGACTTCCGGTAAAAAGTTTCTTGTAATAGAATGATAATTCCTTTTCAACTTCAGAATTTACCTTTAGAGATTGCATTAAGTTATTTGTTTGCTCAATACTGTTTTGGTACTTGTTGTGCTTTTCATCAAATTTTATCGTATCAATTTCCCGCTTGCGCTGAATGATAAAGTCCAATATCCTCTCATAGGCCAGGCTTACATTTTTCTTCTTCTTATCAAACCAATTTTGGAAATTTGTTTTGATAATCGGACTGTGTGAGATCTTTGAGTAGGAATCAATAGATTCAATAACTGACCTGATATTCAGATCTGACACCATATTATGGATATTACTATTCAGGTCATGGCTAAAGGAATCCGAAATATTGTTCAAGCTGTTTAAACTTGTTTTAACAGTAGTTTGTACCTTATTTATATTTTCTTTATACAGTAATATATTTTCCGAATTTACGGGTTCATTGATAATGTGCTTTATCAGATTTGATGAAGTATAAAGTTCTTCAGAATTTTTATTAATGATATTTGATAAGTTCTGCAAAGCAACTTGCAGAGGTGATAAATAGGTAGACTGAACAATATAATCCTGAATATTGGATAAGCTTACCGGAACCTCTTCCACATCCTCATTCTGACATTTTACAAAGTCATTAAACGATTCTGCACTCATCAAATTAACCAGGTCAGGTACAGTACCTGAAATTGCCAATATCTTATCTTCTTCACTCGCCAGAATATTATTAAAATCAATGTGGTTTACTGCTTCTGCCAGGCTATCTAAGTCTTTGTTACTATATCCTGTTATTCCATTTTCTAGATGATCATCGACATAATTTACAATTTCTGAAAGTGAATTTATCTTATCCCGCTGATCAGAAACAATTGTATTAATAACATTCAGCTTGATTTTTTCGCTTATACCAAATACAGAAAGTCCTGTTATTGTTAAATTGATGTCAGATTCTGTTTGCTTGTGAGCCATCAATTGATTTCTTAACCAATCTGAAGCATAATCATTTACATTCTCTTCATTTTTTCGTAATTCTTTATTCTTGAGCTTTTTATTTCTCTCTTTTACATATTTATAGAATCCGGGTTTTTCAATTCCTTCAATGAGTTCTATACAAACTTCTCTTTCATATGAATTCAAAGATTCAATTGTTTGTTTTTCTAATTGCAGGCTATCTTGTTTTAGTTCATCAAACAGGGCATTGACCTTTGATGTAAAAATATCTACTGACTCATTGCTTACCAGTTTATCTGAAGCAATCCTATCTGTAAATGATTGTATTTCACTTGTCATTTTTTCAGACAGATGATTCATAAGAATGAAATTCTGAGCTCCGAAATCATAGACAACACGCTGTGTGTTTGGTAATATTTTTGATCTGAAATAGGATTCCAGGATCGACTTCCAGTAGATTTTCTTCTTACTGCTGAAAATTCCTTTTGATCGATCAGAAGGAGTATATTTAATTTTATAAACCGAGTTCTTAATATACTCTTTCCTCGTTTTAACAAAATCGCGAATCTCTTTTTCTAATAACTCCTGCAAAGATGGCAGTTTATCTGATGTAAATTCTTCAGAAGAATGGATCATATCATTCAAAAAAGCCTGAATTTCAGAGATTGAAAGATCAACTGAGTTTTGTTTACCTAACTGCTGTACCGATTTATCGAATTTACTCTTTAAAGCATCAATAAACTGGTAATAATTTGATGTAATCGAAACAAATGCCGGCTCTGAAAGATCATTTGCTGTCTCGAATAAATGAGTATCCAATTCGTTGATAACACCATTTATCTCAGGGATTTTTGATTCAGGTAATTGCTTTAATTCGGTAGATTTACGTTCATAATTCTTTATATCCTTTTGAATATTCAGATCTAAAGTATTAAAGTCGTTTGAAGCTTTTACCAATAATGTTGTTCCAATTATTTTAAGGAGATTGTTCGTATTGGAAACAAATTTTGGCTGATTTTCAGTTTTTACATCTGGAACACCAATCATCACCAGATCGGTATTAGCTGACTGGAATTCAATGATCTTATAGAATGGCTTTTGCTCCACAAGGTTACTAATTATCTTTATTTCTGCATCAATCCTGAATTTATTAGTTAGTTTAGATATTTTAGATTTTATAATACTATTATCAACATTATTGTAGTTTACCAATAAGATCCTGACTTTAGCTTTTCTCCATTTCTGAGATTGAATGATAAACCTCGAAACATTTAGCATCATCTCGGCATTTTTACTATTTGCACCGCGCCACCACAGATCTATGGTTTCATAATTACCAAATTTTGTTTCTTTATCATAATCCAGGTAGAGAAGGTTAAAGTCTAAATTGATCAATTTTTGGGTTAATCTTGCATAATCGATAGGGTCTTTGGTGTTTTTTGCCCAACCCATCATTACTGTATTTGGGTCGACCCCTGTAAAACCGAATGTCCGGGCAATATTCTCAATTCCGTCATAAAGGTTCTCAGCCTCTATCTTTCTGCCAAAAATTCCGTATTTCTCTAAAGTCTTATCTTTAATGGTTTGTTTTGTCCTTGTTAAAGGAGCCTCATTATTCTGAGCCCTTACCAGGTGAAAATTCGTTACAATTCCGGTAGTACCGGAAACAATATCGCTCAACTCCAGTAGATGTGGCCTGTCCTCACTGTCACCGCTAAAAAGCATAATATTCGGATTCCAGTTACCATCTGCAGTCTCTTTCGTTTCTAATCTCTTAAGTCCTTTTACAACAATATTTTCCCAGACACTTTGCCACACATCTCCTGATTGCAATTGGATCTGTTTGCGTTGTAACCAAAAATAAATTCCTCCAATAACAATTAATGAGGCAAACATTGCCACCATATCCAGCTTGAACATGACTCCGAAACTGGCAATAAAACCAAGTAAGCCAACCCAGCGTTTTACTCTAAATGTCGGTTGAAAATCGGGATTTGCCCATCCTTCAAGGAAAAAAGTGATGTTAATAAAACCATATGCTGCCAGGTAGAACATAGATACAACACGTGCGATCACATCTAATTCTCCAATTAAGATTCCGGCCTGGGCAATAATAAAAACCAGGATAAGTGCATTTACAGGTTCGTTATCTTTACCCTTTCCTTTACCAAAGATGTTTGGTGTAATCTTATCATGGGACATTGCCTGCAAGATCCTGGGGCCGCCTAAAATCCCTCCTAATGCAGAAGATAAAGTTGCTCCCCAAATACCTGCGACCACTGCCGGGGCATACAGAGCAATTTTCATTAAAATATTGTTATCGGTTTTTAACAATTCCGGATCAATAGTATAGGATATAAAAAAAGCCAACCCTAAGTAAACGATCAAACCGACACCTATTGAAGCCAACGTTCCTGCAGGAATAGATTTTTTTGGATCTTTAAGGTCTCCGCTCATTGCGATACCGGCAGTAAATCCGGTAACGGCAGGAAAAAATATTGCAAATACCACTTCTAAAGAGACAGAATCATCCCCGGATATCATTTGTACACTTTGTGGAGCAAACTCCTTTGTTCCCATAAAAATGGAAACCAGTGAAATTATAATTGCTGTAAGGATAAAAAACTGGGTTTTTAAAGCTACAGATGTACTGATAAGAGCGATTGCTGTAAGGACAAACAAAGCAATGGTACCTGATAAACGCAAACCATTTATTCCTGTATCTAAACCAAAGTAGCCATTAAAGCTTTCTGCAAAACCGATAAGGTATAAAGCAATTGAAAAAGCAGTTCCAATATACAGGGTTATACCAATAGCACCTCCTATGGGTATTCCCATACTACGAGATAAAATATAATAAATTCCGCCGGCTCCTACTTTTTTATCAGTAGCTATTGAAGATACACTTAACCCGGTTGAGATCGAGATCACATGGGCTATAATGATGATCATTATTGTTCCTATCAGACCGGCATTTCCAACAACCCATCCCATTCTCATGTACATGATTACACCCAGGATGGTTAGGATTGACGGTGTAAAAACTCCTGCAAATGCCCCAAATTTATTTTTTGATGCCATATATTTTCTTAATATTCTTTAAAATAGCCAAATAACTATAACCCAAATCTATCATATTTATTGCGATTGATAAAATATTTAAAAGATTAAATGATTGAAACCCATGGTGTATTATTCAAGACTTTGCGATCCCGATATCTATCGGGACTGCACAAAGCTAGAAAATCTGAATAATGCGGGGTAGCCGCAAGGGTCGTAAAGTTTTTCGCAATGAACGCAAGGAAACTATGTAAACATTTCTCTTCTTCTTGCTTCTTGAATCTTGAATCTTGTTTCTAAAAAAATGAAAAAAAACAATTTTAAATATATTTAGATTTCAACATAGAAGGTGCGTAAAGGAATATTTCTTCTGATTTTCAATATTAATGCTCCACGGTGCGATTGAATGATTAATTTAGAATATTTATCATTAAAGCATTGTATCATTGAAACATTAAATCATTTCCTACTTGTATCAGTTTTTAGTAACTTTGAAATCTTTATAAAACCAAAATAAAACTAAAAATATGAGTCAAGAAATAAGAAACCTGGAACCTAAACAATTATGGAACAATTTTACAGACCTGAATGAGGTTCCCAGAGGTTCAAAAAAAGAGGAAAAAGTAATAGCTTTTATGGTAGAATTCGGGAAAAAGCTAGGTTTAGAGACCATAGTGGATCCTATTCAGAATGTAATTATCAAAAAACCTGCAACTGCAGGTATGGAAGACAGGAAGACCATAGTAATGCAATCACATTTAGATATGGTGCATCAAAAGAATGAAGATACCAATTTCGACTTTGATACCGAAGGGATAAAAATGTATATCGATGATGGTTGGGTAACTGCTGATGGTACAACTCTGGGTGCAGACAATGGCCTGGGAGTTGCAGCTATCATGAGTGTTTTAGAGAGTAACGATATTCCACATCCTGCTATTGAAGCACTTTTTACCATTGATGAAGAAACCGGAATGACAGGTGCTAAAGGACTTCAGGGAGGTTATTTAGATGGTGAAATTCTTTTAAATTTAGATACAGAGGAAGATACCGAATTAGATATAGGTTGTGCAGGTGGAATTGATGTTACTGCTACCAAAACTTATGAAGAAAAAAATTGTAACGGAAACTATAAAGCGTTTAAAATTTCTGCAAAAGGATTACGTGGCGGACATTCGGGTATGGATATTCACCGGGGGTTTGGTAATGCAAATAAAATTATGAACCGTATTTTCGAAGCAACTCAAGATCTAATCAATATTGTGGAGATCAAAGGTGGTAGTTTACGCAATGCTATACCACGGGAAAGTTTTGCAACTATTGTTTGTAAAACCGAGGATGCAGCTGGTTTTATCGCTAAAGCGGAAGAAATTTCCGGTAAGATCAAAGAAGAATTCAAAACTGTTGAACCAAACCTGGAATTTATTTTCGAAGCAGCTGAAACTCCATTAAAAGCTATTTCTAAGGAAGAACAATCAAAACTTATTGCTGCTGTTAAAAACGGGCATAATGGTGTTTATAAAATGAGTGAAGAAATGGAAGGGTTGGTAGAAGCATCAAATAATATCGCTATTGTGGAGCTAAAAGATGGAGCTGTTAAAATTTCTTGCTTAACACGATCATCAGTAGAAGAAAGTAAAACGGAGGTTGCAAATCAATTAAAAGGAGCTTTTGAAAAAGAAGGCTTTGATGTTGAATTTTCTGGATCTTATCCGGGATGGAGTCCTAATTCTAATTCACCGATTTTAGGTGTTATGGAAAACCTTTATGAAAGTATTTTCGATAAAAAAGCCGCTGTTGTAGCTTGTCACGCAGGTCTGGAATGTGGTATTTTAGGAACCAATTATCCCGAAATGGATATGATCTCTTTTGGCCCGACAATTAAAGGAGCGCATTCACCCGATGAAAGAGCAAATATTGCTTCTGCTCAAAAATTCTGGAAATACTTATTGGAAATATTGAAAAACATACCGTTAAAAGCATAGATATTTAAATTTATTTCAATTTTTGTAAGTCGGGGTTTCACTACGAGTGAAGTCCTGACTTTTTCATTTTAACAAAATTGCAACTAAAATTATTTTGAAAAAATTAATTTTAGCACAATATTTGTCACTAATCAAATTGAACTGAAAATATTATATATGAAAATCGGTATTTTATATTTATTATTCTTTTTTATATCATTCGGGGTGTATTCTCAAATCGACAAGAATAAATCCGTTGAAATTAAAGGATTTGATTTTGAATATAAAGCTGACTCTATAAGCAGGGAAGAAAAAGATTCTGCTGCCGATTTATTAAAAAAATCTGCACCTGAACCAGAATTGAATGAGATGGAAAAATACAGGAGAGATCATCCTCAAAATTCCTTAAACTCCATGACAAACATGAATCATGTTGATAAAGATGTCCTGGTAAAAAAATACTGGAATGGAAAAGATGTAAGTCAGGTAAAAATGACTACCAACCAGGAACTGGGAACATTAAACACAACTTCCGAAAAACTCACAATTGTATGTCGTGATCACAGTTATGTGGATGGGGATCGCGTAAGGGTTTACCTAAATGAAAAGATCTATAAAAATAACGTAATGCTGGTTGGAAGCTATTTCTCTATTGATATTGAACTGGAAGATGGCTTTAACCGAATTGATATCGAGGCTTTAAACCAGGGAAGTTCCGGCCCGAATACAGCCGAATTTAAGGTCATAGACCAGAAAGGAAACTTAATTGCCGATAAAGAATGGAATATGCGAACCGGAAATATAGCTACTTTGGTTGTGTTGAAAAATCAAGAAAGTACTAAGTAACAGTATTCAGTTTCAGTTAACAGTTATATTTTAAGGGTAAGAATATTTTAGTCAGGGTCTCACTCCAAGTGAAGCATAAGTTTGTTACAACTCATCAGATGAATATAACCGCTATGAAAAAATTCATCAGATGAGTGATATTTTTCTCACCAATTTAAGTCAGGATCTCACCAAGCAACCGGTTTTAAACCATTTTCTTTCAAACAAGTATTTGTTTTACTAAAATGCTTATTCCCAAACCAGTACCCCCTGTTTGCACTTAAAGGTGAAGGATGACCACTGGTTAGAACACAATGCTTGGATTTATCAATTTTTGCACCTTTCTTTTTAGCGTATCCTCCCCAAAGCAGAAATACAACATTTTCTTTTTGCTCAGAAATTTTTTGAATTACAGTATCAGTAAATGTTTCCCAGCCTTTATTCTGATGTGAGCCGGCTTCTCCTTTTCGTACAGTCAAAGTAGCATTAAGCAAAAGTACTCCCTGGTCTGCCCAATGCTCCAGATTCCCGCTTGACGGATATTTTTTACCAATATCCGACTCAATTTCCTTAAAGATGTTGATCAATGAAGGTGGGTGTGTAATTCCGTTATGAACCGAAAAACACAATCCGTTTGCCTGATTTTCTCCGTGGTAAGGATCCTGGCCGATGACCACCACTTTCACATTATCAAAAGAGCAATGGTTAAATGCATTAAAAATTTCAGCCCCTTTTGGATAACAGGTTTGTACATGGTATTCATTCTTTACAAAATGTACCAGATCTTTAAAATACGGCTTATCGAATTCATCTTTTAATACCGTTTTCCAACTTGCAGATATTTTTACCTCCATAGGATAAATTTACTTATTTTTGTGTCGCACAAATCTACAATTTTGAGAAATAAGATCACACAAAAAACTTTAAACGATTTAGAATTTTCCACGGTTCTGCTATTCCTGTCTGAATATTGTGTTTCGGATCTGGGAAGAAAAGAAATCGACAAATTAAAACCAATTCCGAATAAAGAAGAGCTTTTAATGGAACTGGCTCTTGTCGATGAATATCTTTCTTCATTTGCAAACGACAATCGCATACCAAATCATTATTTTGATGAGATCACTAAAGAGATCCATTTGCTCAATATTGAAGATAGCTTTTTAGAAGGAGAATCATTTTTAAAGATCTTTTCCTTGTCGGAATCTGTAACTATATTATTGAAATTCTTTAAATTATTTAAGGAAATATATCCGGTTCATCATCAAATTTCTGAGAAAATTGACAGCTCCAAAACACTGAACTCGATCATACAAAAAGTAATTTCAGAACACGGTGAAGTAAGAGATAATGCTTCTGAAATTTTAAAGAGCATCCGAAAAGAAATTAATTCGGTAAGAGGAAAGATCGGTGCAAGTTTTACGAGAGCCTTAAACCAATATTCGGGATCGGGATATTTAGATGACATCAAAGAATCTGTTGTAGAAAACCAAAGGGTTCTAGCGGTTCAGGCAATGCACAGAAAAAAAGTAAAAGGATCGATTCTGGGAAGTTCCAAAACAGGATCTATCGTTTTTATCGCACCGGAAGCAACTTTACAATATGCTCGTGAATTACAGAATTTAACTTATGAGGAGCACGAAGAAGTCATCAAGATCCTTAAAAATTTAACCAATGATATCAGGCCTTTTACGGAATTACTGGTTAGCTACCAGGAGTATTTAGTTCATATGGATATCATCGGAGCGAAGGCAAAATACGCTTTGCACAGTAAAGCCTGTTTACCAAAAATATCGAAAGAAAAAAAGATTTTTTTAAGAGATGCCTTTCACCCTATTTTATGGGAAGAAAATAACAGACAAGATCAAAAAACGATTCCGCAAACTCTCGAACTAAATAAAGAACAACGAATTATAGTTATTTCGGGCCCGAATGCAGGCGGAAAGAGCATAACCCTTAAGACCATTGGCTTACTACAAGTCATGTTGCAAAGCGGAATTCTGATCCCTGTACACGAAAAAAGTGAAGTGTCATTTTTTGATGATATCCTAACCGATATAGGTGACAATCAATCCATTGAAAATCACTTAAGTACCTACAGCTATCGCTTAAAGAATATGCGTAACTTTTTAAGAAAATGTAATGCCAATTCTCTTTTTCTGATCGATGAATTTGGTACAGGATCTGATCCTGAATTGGGTGGCGCTTTGGCGGAAATATTTCTGGAAGAGTTTTATGAGAAAGGTGCTTATGGAATTATCACCACGCATTATGCTAATTTAAAAGTTCTGGCAAATGAACTGGATGCTGTAAAAAATGCAAATATGCAATTTGACCAGCGCACATTAGAGCCGCTTTATAATTTAAATGTTGGACAGGCAGGAAGTTCGTTTACTTTTGAAGTAGCTCAAAAAAATGGTATTCCATACAGGTTGATCAACCGTGCTAAAAAAAAGGTAGAAAAAGAAAAAATCCGTCTCGACAAAACCATTGCCAAGTTACAGAAAGAGCGTTTACAATTACAAAGAAAAGCCGATAGACTGGAAAAAGAAAAGAATAGAGCTGAGGAAAGTTCCGAAGAACTGATTAGAAAACAAGAAAAGATAAAAGACAAGATAGACAGTTTTCAGGAATTGTATGACCACAACCAAAAAATGCTTACCTACGGTAGAAAGTCAAATGAACTGATCAATAAGTTCTTTCAAACAAAAAATAAAAAACAATTACAGTCCGAGTTCATTAAATGGGCAATGATTGAGCAGGATAAACACGAAACAATAAAGAAAGAAAAAATTGAAAAGGAGCTTAAAAAAACAAATGCTCAAAAGGAAAAACCCTTATCAAAAAGAGAGCGGACAAGAATAAATAAAGAGTTAAAACTTCAGCAAAAAATAAAGGAAGAACAGCTTAAAAAAACAGAAAAAGAAATCCTTCCTCAAGTTGAAAAGGTTCGTGTAAAAAAAGAAAAAATTGCTCGTGAAAAAGCAATTATAATTGAAGGCTACCAATTTAAAATAGGTGACAGAGTCCGTTTAATTGACGGGAATGCAAAAGGTACCATCGATAAGATCGAAAAGAATATTGCTACCATAAATTATGGTTTGTTTACTGCCAAAACCAATGTAGATCAATTGGAATTGGTGCAAAAGGCAAAATAAATGCTATAGGCCATAGGCAATAAGCTCTAAGCTTACTGCCTACAGCATATAGCCAAAAGCATTTTATTCAGCATACCTTTCCATTTCCCTGTCATAAAACAAACTTGCATCCTGCACAAGTTCGGCAATTAAGATTGCTAATTCTTCTTCATTACCGGAAAGATCATCCATCCATTCAATTTCATCATTAACAAGATTGATGATAAATTGTGGGTATTCGGTATGGATCACAAATATATCTTCGGGGTTATCTGTATTATCACCGAGCAAAAATCGAGGTAGATTCATTTTATTTAGTTTTGAGAAAACAAAAATACCAAAAAATATATCCTACCTACAGTTTAACACCTCTTTTTTCTAAAATACCAGACATAGAAATTAGTGGTATAAATAAATTGTGCATATTAAAAAAATGTGAAAATTGTAATATTTAATAAAATAATGCAATATATATATTGCATTATGGAATATTTATATTACATTTGTGTATGGAAAATTTAAAACTAAAATTAGCAAGAGTAGAAAATAGTTTATCTCAACAAGAGCTTGCTGATTTGGTTGGAGCTACCCGACAAACTATCGGATTAATTGAAAAAGGGAAATATAATCCCTCATTAAACCTTTGCATTAATATTGCAAAAGCATTAGATAAAACTTTAAATGATCTATTCTGGAATGAAACGAACATGAAATAATATAATTAATTACAAGTAGGGAGTGATTATATTTTTCATGAGAGAGCGAAGCGGTTACACGCAGTATAAATTTTTAATTAATTTATTAGCAAACAATTACAAATATTTAAACAAGTGAAAACAAAAGATAAAAAACCGTTTTTAAATATGGATGAAAGAAATAAGCTAATTGCTTATAAAGTAATATCCATTATGTATTTTCTTACAATTTTTGCAATACAAGGAGTAGTAATATATCGTCAGTTTGCTCTCGGGCAAGAATTGAGTGATTTTGAAGATATTGCCATTATTATGACAATTAACTCTTTGTTTCTTATCAGTGCCCTCTTATATTTTGGAGCGATTCCAATTAGAAAATTAAAAGTAAAAAGTATTTTATTAATATATGTTGTATTTGTAATTCTCGGTAGTTTGTTCACCTATGCTAAATATAACATTTTCCGAAGCCCGGGATTATCTTTTGAGCAATTGTTTGATAAACTTATAATTATCTTTACTATCATAGGGCTAATGATGGGATTTTGGATACTACTTTCAATTTTAGGTAAAAGACGACTTGACAAAGAATTAGAATAATTAAAATAGAATGTGATGGAAAAATTTAAAGGACATAAACAATATTTATTTTTAAGTGCAGTCATCATTGCTTTAGGAATTACATTCACTACAACAATGAATGACACTGTTGGTTCAATAGGGATTGTCTTTATTGCAATTGGAGGCCTATTATTTATTATAGGAATGAATTTGAAAAAGAAAGAAGAGCAGAAGAAAAAATAAATTCCATTTAATCGTTTACTTTCACATACTTAACATTAACTATCTATTTAACCAATAAAAAATTCGATAGTAAAGACAAACCATAAGCCAAAGCGGCAAAAAGCATAAGAGCCATAAACCCTAACTCTACGGCAAGAATTACTGCCAGGGTAGTACTTATAACCGTTACACAACCATTAATTCCCCATGCCCAGGGAACATGACTTTCGTGTATTTTATCCACCATTTTTAATCCCAAAGGAAATGCCATTCCCATAAAAAAGGAAGGTATGGCAATACTTAAGAAAGTAATTGCTATTTTACTCACAATCTCTAATCCTACCGTACTACTCAAAATATTTCCTAAAAAAATGGTATAGATCAGAATAAGTCCTGAAATGAGTCCCGTAATTTTCATCAAAGTCCTTCTGTCAGTTTTCAATTTTGAGGAATAATAACTCCCTATTCCGGAACTCATAAGCATCACCGAAATAACTATTGCCACTGAATAAATTGGATGCCCCAAATACAATACAAAATGTTTGATAAGAACAATTTCCAAAAACATATATCCAAATCCCAAGCCGGAAAAATATAATACCATCCATGCTTTGTTTCCTCCTTTCCAACCCAATCTAAAAAGAGGAAGAATAATAAATAGTAAAGCTAAAAAGATGACTTGCACAAAAGTTACGATCAGGATCAGGTAACCCAACTCAACAAAAGGAACCGATCTCACACCTAAATTCTCCATCACTTTCGAGAGTTTCTTCCATCTCAGAAACTGAAAAAAATATGGCTTATTATCTGTAGCAGGCTGGATATTAAAATCGTATTGTCGAATTATTTCTTCCCTATTCAAACTAAACATCCCATCCAGATAATGGAGGAAATTCTCATCTTCCAAAGTGTGATATTGTGATCTTTCTGTAGGTTCCAAGCCGGGTAATAATGTAAGATCAAATTCATACCGGCTACAAAAAGTTCTTACCTTTTCTATTTCGGCCGGGCTTAACAGGTTCCGTTTTATCACGAATGTCATGGTGTTCCAACTTCTTATAAGAATCACATGACTCTTAGGATCCTCTAAACCGAAAGATTCTAAACTTTCCGCAATAGTAGAAGCTAATTTTAACGGAATCTTATAAGGATAATCCATCCAGGTTGAGACTGTTATCATTCCATTTGATTCCAATTTGCACCACATTTCTTTAAAAGCTTCTTTGGTTAGCAAGTTCTCCTCACTTAAAGCATCCAATCCAACAGAACCACTGAAACTTCCCATTAATGGTAACTGGATCAGATCGAATTTCTCATTGGTTTTGTTTAAAAATGTTCTAGATTCTATAGTTTCAACCTTAAGATCCGGATGAAAAAATAAGGAATCTGTTATATTGGAATATTGCTTTTTAATCAGATTGACCACAGTTTCATTGTTTTCAATTGCTGTTACTCTTTCAACTTTATTGTACAAAGCATGTGAAATTGTATTACTTCCTTTTGCGTCCAAAAGAAGAACATCTACGGGTTGCCCCAAAGCATAAGGTAATGACAGGGTAGAGTAGTTAAAAAAATGAACTGTATCTCTTTTGTCATACGGCTGAACAGATGCATACCAATTTCCATTATTATAAATAAAGGAACTCGAAGGTATTCCTTTGTGATAGGTGAGACTCATGCCGGGTGCGTAACGCATTGCCGGTGAAGAAACCACTTGTAACAATCCGTAAGGACTGAATTCTTCATACTCTATTTTAACATCCGGAAGATCTAAAGCATAACTGATACCTTTATAATTAGAAAAAGACAGATCAAAAGGATTACGAAAATGATAAACCCCAATTATTGTGGTTATTACAGCAAATGCTATCAATAAAAATCTATTCTTTTTTGGTAAAATAATCATTCCGGCAAGGAGAGGTAAAAAAGAGATGATGGATGGTATTTCCTGAGGGGAAAATTTCCAAAATAATACTATTGACAAAACTCCTCCCACTCCGGCTCCTAAAAGATCTGAAAAATAGTATTTCCCAATATTGGAAACCTTCTTCACAAAGATGAGACCTATAGCCAGAGCTCCCAGAAAAAATGGAATAAAAAAAAGCAAGTAGGTAAAGAACAATTTTGAGATTTGCGACTTATCTACAAACAAAGTGTAAGAATCAAATAAGAACAGATCCATTCGTGACAGCCTTACCGCAAATGACATCAATAACCCGGTACTGATCATTAAAAATGGAAGTAAAACATCAAATCTTTGTAACAGCCATTTTCTAAAAAGTGAGATTACCGTTCCGCTGGCTCCAAATCCCAACATAGCAATAGAGATGATCATAAAAGCAAAATGATGCCATTGCACGATACTAAAAAATTGGATCAATTGAATCTCATAACTAACTATTGCAGTAGATAGAATAGCTAATGATATCATTAACCTAACAGAAAAAAGGTTCTTTTTAAGAGCAAACATGATTGTAAATGTTTCGTTATACTCCTTACTTTATTTTGATCTGGTAAAAGGAACAAATCTCACAAGCATCAGGCTTTTTGTTTTTGTTTTACCTCCTTTTTTCTCAATAAGCATTAAACGCTGTGTCATAAACGGAGAGCCAACCGGAATGATCATTCGCCCGCCATCTTTCAGTTGTTCCAACAAAGGAGGGGGTATAAACTCGGCTGCAGCAGTTACTACAATAGCATCAAAAGGTCCCTTTTCTTTCCAGCCAAAATAACCATCGGCATTTTTAACCATAACATTTTTATAATTCAATTCTTTCAGCCTGTTTTTAGCAGAAAACTCCAATTCTTTAACGATCTCGATTGTATAGACTGAATCAATTATCTCTGCTAAAACTGCCGCCTGATAACCGGAACCCGTCCCGATTTCTAAAACCTTAAAATCTTTTTTCGGCCTGATAATTTCCGTCATATAAGCCACAATATAAGGTTGTGAAATAGTTTGTCCATACCCGATAGGTAACGGCCCATCCTGGTATGCTGATCTTATATATTCCTTAGGAACAAACTTATGTCTTTGAACTTTGCGAAATGCTTCCAGGGTAGCTGCATCCCTAACACCCCTGGCCTTTATCTGGGATTTGACCATAGCCTCCCTTTGCGCTTTATAATTATCATCTTGCTGAAAATTGAAAGCAAAGAGTAAAATCAATATGATAATAATTTTTTGCATTTGAAGAACTAAAGAACATTAAAGTTACCACATAAACCCCTGATTTCAAATAAAAAATAAAGAAAATATCATACCTGCAAGAGCTTAAATTTTTAACTTAAATTTTTAATTAGCTTAAAAAATGTATTTTAGCAAAAACTATTTCGGAATAATTTATGAGTAAGAGAACGGTCTTTAAGATGCTTAACAAAGCATCAGAAAAATATGCTGATAAACCATATTTGAGTGTAAAAGATGATAATGGTTGGGTAAGAACAACTTTTAGCGAAGCAAAAGAAAGAGCTTTACAACTTGCATCTGCTTTTATAGAATTAGGTATTACAATTGAAAACAAGGTCGCTATTTTATCAGAAGCTAAAACCGACTGGATCATAGCAGAATTCGCTGCGCTTTACGCAGGAGGTATTTCAGTTCCGCTTTCCATCAAACTATTACCTGAAGAAATTTTTGTCAGGGTAAATCATTCTGATGCCGAGTTGTTTATCATTTCTGAAAATACTTTGGAAAAAGTTATTTCCCAATGGGATAAATATAAAAACAAAACCCTAAAACTCATCGTTTTAGATAAACCTTCCAAAAAAATAAGTCGGCAATGCAAAACGTATGGTTTTGATGAAAGTCAGCTTATTTTCATAGAGGATCTGTATCAAAAAGGTAAAGAAAATCTTGATAAGAATCTATCGGTAATTCAGAAAATTGAAAAAAGAATCAATGAAGGTGATGTGGTTACAATCTCTTACACTTCCGGAACTACCGGAAATCCGAAAGGCATTATGTTAACACATCTGAATTATTTTTCAAACAGTCATGAAGCCGTAAACATTTTTAAGATCAAAGAAAATATTTCCACTTTGGTCATACTGCCAACAGACCATTCTTTTGCACATACCGTTGGAATCTACACTGCATTGGTAAAAGGCTTATCATTACATTTTGTCGATGCCCGCGGAGGAAGTATGAATGCTCTTAAAAATATTCCGATAAATTTAGTGGAAGCAGAATCAAATTTCCTTTTAACAGTACCTGCCCTTACGAGTAATTTCATCAATAAGATCAAAGAAGGAATCAAGGTAAAAGGTGCCTTTATCGAAGGAATTTTCAACAGGGGGTTAGAAGCTGCAATTGTCAGAAATGGCGACGGCTATACAAAACCCGGTGTTGCAACGCAAATAGCTACCTATTTTAAATACGCTGTAGCGGAAAAACTCATCTTTAATAAACTACGATCGATCTGGGGGCCAAATATCGAATTCTTTGTTGGAGGCGGTGCTTTGCTCGACATCAAACAACAACAATTCTATAAAGCAATTGGTGTTCCGGTTTACCAGGGCTACGGTTTAACAGAAGCAACCCCGATCATTTCAACCAATACTCCTTATGATCACAAAATGGGAACCTCAGGTAAAATTCTGGATAATATTACCTGTAAGATCTGTGATGACAATGGCAAAGAACTTCCAAAAGGAAAAAAAGGTGAAATCGTAATTAAGGGTGAAAACGTAATGAAAGGTTATTACAAAAATCCGGAAGCTACAGCCGAAGCTTTAAAAGATAGCTGGCTGCATACCGGTGACCTGGGATTTTTTGATGAAGACGATTTTTTGGTTGTAGTTGGTAGAGAAAAAGCCTTATTGATCTCTGAAGATGGTGAAAAATATTCACCCGAAGAAATTGAAGAAGCAATTGTGAATAACTCCAATTTGATACACCAAGCGATGATCTATAACGATCATAAAAAATACACAACCGCTTTAGTTACTTTGGATCAGAACAAAGTTAAAGAATGGATCAAAGAAAATAAAGTCAGTTCTTACGAGGGATTGGTTAAAGAGATAAAAAAAGAAATGCTTGTATTCAACAAACAAACAGAATTCAAGGGTAAATTCCCAACCAAATGGATTCCATCTCAATTTCAGGTTATAGAAAAAGATTTCTCTGAAGAGAATAAAATGATCAATTCTACTTTAAAAATGGTTCGCCATAAAATCACCGAAACATATCAAGATAGGATTAATTTGATGTACGGTGCAAATGCGCAAGAAAAATCATTGGGGGAGAATGTGAAAGTTGTTAAGAAATTATTTGAAATTTA